>CAYZTZ010000090.1:0-14222 GCA_964481255.1 uncultured Acidobacteriota bacterium
CAGCGCCTTTGATAAGCCTGGAGAAGCTTTTCGACGGACATTAAAGTCGGCATATCGCTCCAATTGGACGCACGGGTCAGGAGACCCGTGCTCACATATAAGTCAAAGACTGCGGGATTACTGCATTTGAAGCGCTTCTCTCTCTTCCGCGGTCAGGCTCTCCTTGAACGCCTTCAGCTTGGCCTCGCCTTTCGGAGTCACCGCGGCTTTCCCATCCCGGACTTCGAGATATCCCATCAACTCCAGCTCTTCGCAGAGCACTTGAACCAGGATCGGGCTGAGCGCCGGATAGATGTCTTCGATCTGCTCGCGCGAGAATTCCTTCAGGATGCGCTTCACCTCGATGCCCGGCCTGGGGAGAACCTTGTTCAATATCGACATCTCTCTACGGAAATAGGTGACCGAGTCGCCCCTGTCCGCCAGGTCGAAGGCCTCCAGTTTCATCATCATGCGGGTGCGCGTGTCCCCGCAGGTCACGACGGGAGATTCCATGGCCACGATTCTCTCTTCCACGGGCGGCCATTGGAAAGCGTGTTTCGGCTGCATGGCCGCGAGCGTACCCTCCGGCTCGACGACGGTCTCCAGGACGTTGCGGAAGCCGATCCCGTCGTAAACCTTTCTGGAGGGATCCCTTCGGCTGACCGGAGCGTACCAGAAGACGTAGTAGAAGGCCGGAGTGGGAATCTGTCGAGGACCGGCGGCGAACATCCCCATCATTTTGGGCACCACCAGGGCGGACATGCCCGGGCAGATCCGCCCGGTGTATTTTTCACCGTCATAGACGAATTCGTCGCCTACCTTGTGCTGAAAATGGCAGGGATATTTCTCCTCGTCGCCCGCGAAGCCGATCACCGTCGCCTTGACCTTGAACATACCCGCCTCCTTTGGATGGAAATAGATACATGCACTCAAAGTCGCATATCGAATGGAGTCGAGAAATGTGATTTTGAACCGCAGACTGTCGAACTCCGAATGTCGAATTTCGAATATCGAAGTGCATACGGCGCGGGGGTTGTGCCTGGGGGCATAATCCTGCAAATTTCAGATCTTTCCTTTTGCACGCCTGCAGGATCCATCCGACGCTCCATAACCGCAGTACTTAGGGATGATCGCGCTGCTTCTGCGGCAAAGGGGAATGGGGAAAATTCTCCAATTCAAAACAGGCCTTCATCCTCATTCCGACTCCCGGCTTCCCGAATCCCCGCGCGCGGGAGAACGTTTCAAATTCAATCATCCTTTCGGGCGCGCGGGGATTTCATGCGGCCCGGACCCCCGGCCGGGAATTCTATCACCGCAGTACAGCAATTCATAAGCCGGACGCCGGAGCGCACCGCCGGCCTTTTCATGCTTCCCTCGCCTCCCGGAGGATCCGAAAACCTCCACGGACCACCAGGGCGGAGATGACCGCACCGATAACCAGGTCCGGCACACGGCTCCCAAAATGCATCACGAGCGCACCGGAAACGATCACGCCGGCGTTGGCGATCACGTCATTGGCGGAAAAGATCCACGATGCCCTCATGTGAACGCCCCCCTTGCGGTGCCTGGCTATCAGCGCCAGGCAGATAACGTTGGCGGCGAGAGCGACGGCACCCACGGCCATCATCATGGCGCTCACGGGCTCGCTCCCTTTCCAGAAACGCAGCGCCACCTGCACAAGGACGCCTATCCCAAGGATGATCTGAACCACACCGCTCCCCTTCGCGGCGACCGCCTGAAGGCCCCGGGACCGGCCGACGGCATAGAGGGCGATGCCGTAAACCGACGCGTCGGCGAACATATCGAGGGAATCCGCGAGAAGCCCGGTCGACTCCCCCAACCACCCCGCGATCCCCTCGCCGACGAACATCACGGCGTTGATCGCCAGCAGAGTCCAGAGCGTCCTGCGCTCGAGTTCGGCGGCCTCTTCGAGTTCACAACCACACTGGGGCATTGCGAATCTCCCTGATGCCTCCTGCGTTGATCCGCCAGGACATACAGTCCGCCATCCTATTCGCTCGCGCTCCGGCAATCAATAGCCGCCCGCCTCTTTAAATCTTCGGGGGGCGCAGCCTTTGGGATACAATACGCGCCGCAATCCATAAGTCGGAATGAGGAAAGGAGCAAACGGAATGCCCCAGGATCAGACGGCCCCGCTTTACCCCTATTCCGGCAAGCAGACCGTTCTCGGCCTGGTCGCCGTTTTCGCCGTCTTCGGCACGATGAGCTATTTTATCCAGACGACCAATATCGCCCGACCGAGAATGGCCGCCGACCTTGACGGGATGTCTTTGTACTCCTACGCCATCTCCATCCCCGGTCTGGCGGCGGCTTTTGTGACCCTCATCTTCGGCAAGTTCTCGGACATGTACGGACGCCGCCTTATGCTTCTGGTATCCCTTTGCTTTTTCCTCGCCGGCTCCGTCCTCAGCGCCGTCAGCGCGACATTTGTTTTTCTGATAGCCGCCAATTCCATCGCCCGCGTGGGCTCAAGCGCGGTCATGATGATGGGGTACGCGGTTCTGGGGGACATGTATCCGCCTGCGGAAAGGAGCAAGTGGGTGGGGATGCTCAACATGCCCTCGGGCATTTTCGCCATTTTCGGGCCGACCCTGGGCGGATGGTTTGTGGACAATCTGAGCTGGCGCTACCTTTACTGGATGGCGGCCGCCCCTCTGGTAGCCTGCCTCTTTCTGGTTTCGAAAGGCGTGCCTTCGCTGGTCAAGAAGGTCGCTCATAAAATCGACGTCAGAGGTTGCCTGCTTCTAGCCGTGGCTGCCCCCACGATGATTCTTGGCCTGTCTTTCGCCGGAAGCACCTACGCCTGGACGTCCCCGCAGGTGATCGGCCTGCTCAGCGTCTCTCTTGTTTTCTGGACGCTCTTTTTCAGGTCCGAAGCTCGGGCGGCGGAGCCTATCCTGGACCCCCGCGTGCTTAAAAACCGGACATTCATGACCGTCGCCGTCGCGACGCTGCTCTCCTTTTTCGCGCAGATCGCGATGACGATGTATTTCCCGATGTTTCTCCAGGGCGTCCAGGGGGTCAGCGCGACGCTGAGCGGCCAGATCGTCACGCCATACAGTGTGCTGTTCGCCTTCACGGGAGTCCCCGTCGGGTTCCTGCTCGGGCGGACAAAGCATTACAAGTGGATCTACATCCTCAGCTTCGGCATCCTCACCGCCGACATGTTCGCTCTGATCCTCTTCACCGCGAAAACACCCGTCGTCTGGAGCGTGGCCGCGGCCTTTCTTGCCGGGCTGGGACTGGGATCCATTCCCACCGTGAACACGATGGTCGTGCAGAATTCCGTCCCCAAAAGGCTCCTGGGCGTGGTGATGGGCGCGATCTTTTTCGCCATTTCCATGGGGGGCGCCCTCTCGCCCGCCATTCTCGGCTCCGCGATGAACGCCGCCTACGCCAAAAAACTCGCGGGCTCTCTGCCGGCTGAATTGCGGAAGAAAGCCGACGAGGAAACCATGGCCGTCCTGGGCAATTCGCGCGTGCTTCTATCCCCGCCCGCTCTGGCGGCTCTTGAGGAGCGATTTAAGGATATGGGAAGCGACCACCGCGGGCTGTTCGAGGAAACCGTCCAGGCCATTCGCGCTTCCCTGGAAGCGTCCCTGCGCAGCATCTTCTGGATCGCCGCGATCGCAATGCTGCTGGCCTTTTTACTCATCTGCACCGTCCCGGAAATCTCCCTGGCCGTTGAGCCCAAGGATTAAAGCGGGGACAGTCACCGCTGTCCCCGTTCCGCAATTTGCATAAAACTCGGAATCATAAAACCAGCGGGGACATGGGTGACTGTCCCCTTTCTTACATTTTGATTTGTCCCGGGCTCCCGACGGATGTTAGGATCACGCTCGCATAATACTGAAGGCGTCTCTCGATGGGAAAAGCGACATGGCAGCAACATATGATCTGGACATAAAGCCGCCATCCATCCATAACTGGCGGACCACGGACGCGGACGAGATCGCCAGACGCCGGTATCGAGCCCGGACGGAATCGCTGCGGGTGCGCAATCTCGATCCGCGTTTCCCGATTTTTTCAAATTTCGCCGTAAGGTCCGCAAGCGGACTGACCTATTCGGTGGAGATCCGAAGCGTCTCGCAGAGGCGCTATTCCTGCAACTGCGTCGATTTCCGGATCAACGGCCTCGGCACATGCAAGCATGTGGAGGCCGCGCTCCTTTATCTGGAAGCGCGGCATCCCAAGCTCTTCCGCCAGGCTCAGAAGAACGGCTCCGGACGCCTGGATGTGGTCCCGGATCTCGTTTCCGGGACGCTGCGCCTCGAGAACATGAACGGCAGGCTACCCGCCCAGCTGGCGCGCATCATCGACAGCAGCGGATTGATCCGAATGGAGGACCCTGAAGAGGCGCTCGCCCTTCTGGGCGGCGCGAACATCCCCTGGCTGCGAATCTCCCAGGAAGTGGCGCCATGGCTGGAGGCGAGGCGCCGCGGACAGGAGCGTCGCCTCGCCCTGCGTGAGTATGAGCAGAAAGTGCAGTCCGGGGAATGGCCCGCGCAGGAAACGCTGGTGCCCCTCTATCCGTATCAGCGCGAGGGCATGCTGCACCTTGCCTTCAGGGAACGCGCCCTGCTGGCCGACGAAATGGGGCTGGGCAAGACCATCCAGGCCATCGCCGCATGCGCTCTCCTCCATCGGCTGGGCAAAGCGGCCCGCGCCCTGGTGGTCGCTCCCGCTTCCTTGAAGGCGGAATGGGAGGATCAGATACAGCGTTTCACCGACCTGCCCTATCAGCTGATCTACGGCCCGCGGGGGAAGCGCCTGCGTCTGTATGCGTCCGCCCCGTTTTTTACCATCGTGAACTATGAGCAGATGCTTTCCGACGCGCTCGACGTCAACAGGGAACTTCAGCCGGACATCGTGATCCTGGACGAGGCGCAGCGCATCAAGAACTGGAGCACCAAGACCGCCCAGGCCGTCAAGCGGCTGCAGAGCCGCTACGCCTTCGTGCTGACAGGGACCCCGATTGAAAACCGCATCGACGACATCCACTCCCTGATGTCGTTTCTCGACCCGGCGGTTCTGGGCCCGCTGTTCCGGTTCAACCGCGAGTTCTATGAACTGGACGAGCGCGGGCGTCCGACCGGCTACCGCAATCTGGAGAAGCTGCACGAACGCATCAAGCCTTTCCTGCTGCGACGGCGCAAAGCGGACGTGGAGACCGAGCTGCCGGGCCGGACCGACCAGAAATACTTCGTGCCCCTCAGCCCCCAGCAGGCCGACAGCTACGCCGCCCATGAAGGCCAGGTGGCGCGCCTTGTAAGCATCGCCAAGAAACGCCCCTTGACGCCGCAGGAATCGGACAAGCTGCAGCGCGAACTGGCCATGATGCGCATGATCTGCGACACCAACTATATCCTGGACCCGCAGGACCGCACCTGCCCGAAGCTCGCGGAGTTGGAAAAGATCCTGGAGGAGTGCCGCGGCAACGGCGATGTCAAGGTGCTGGTGTTTTCCGAGTGGGCGCGCATGCTGGAGCTTGTGAAAGAACTGTGCGAGCGCAAGAGGATCGGATACGCGCTTCACACCGGTTCGGTCCCCCAGCGGCGGAGGCGGGCCGAAATCCAGCTTTTCAAGCAGGATCCCGACTGCCGCGTGTTTCTCAGCACCGATTCCGGCAGCACCGGCTTGAATCTCCAGAATGCGACCGTCGTCGTGAACTGCGACCTGCCGTGGAATCCCGCGCGCCTCGAGCAGCGCATCGCCCGGGCGTGGCGCAAGCACCAGACGCGGCCCGTCACGGTGATCCACCTGGTCTCCGAACGCACGATCGAGCAAAGGATGCTCGAGACCCTGTCAAGCAAGCAGGCTCTCGCCGACGGGGTCCTTGACATGCGCGGCGATCTGAGCGCCATCCGCTTCCGCGGCGGGAAACAGGCCTTCCTCGCCCGCCTGGAACAGCTGATCTCCGCGGCGCCGAAACCCGCCGCGCCCGTTGAGAGGAAGAAGCCGCTCCCCGTCGATCGCGGGCTCGGATTCAGCGAAATCGCCCGCAAGCTCCTGGGGAACGCATGCGTCCGCTGCGAAGAAAGGTACCCCCTGGAAGGTTCTCACTCGGTCCTGGTCGTCGTGGTGGATCGCGACGCGCCCCTGTGGCTGGAAAAATTGTCCGCTCCTTTCGAGGAGTTTTTCGGAAGGGACGTCTGCGATCCGCTGGCGCCCGTCAAGCTTGAAGTGATCGATCGCTCCGCCGACGAAGCGTTGCAGCGCCTGGTCGCCGCAGGACTGATCTCCCTGAGCACCCGCGCCGTGCGGGAGCTCGGTCCTTCCGACGCCAAGCAGGCGGCTCCGCTTACGGAGGCCGAGCGCCAGGCCGCGCAGGAACACCGCCGGCAGGCGGGCCGCAAGCTGAAAATGGCCGCATTGCTGGGAGGCGGCGGCCTGCTGGAAGAGGAGCGCGAAGCCCTGCTCCAGGCGATATTATGCCTGGGAAAGGCTCTGGGCGTGGAAAACCGTGCGGGGGAGCCGGCGTCGCTTGATGACGCTTTGCGCAACCCCCACGCGCACTTCTGGGGCGACAACCTGCCGGTAATACGCAACTTCGTATCCGACGCGTCGGCGCCGGCCGCTGCGGCGGCCGCCGCCCTGCGCGCCATGGCCGGTTCCTAGGCCGGGAACCGTTCAGTGTTTCCCTCGGGGATGGTTCAACCCCCTCGTGCCGCCGACGAGGGACGCCGTTGAGCGGATGCTTAAGGGGACAAGCCGCCCGCGCAACGAGGTCATCGGCAGGGTCCCCATGAAATTCGGCGTCGCCACGGTCGAGAAGATCGCCGTCAATTCCGTCATGGCAGGCGCCAAACCCGAATACTTCCCCGTGATCCTGGCGGCCATGGAGGCATTCTGCGCCGGGGAGTTCTGGCACATGATGGGCTCATCCGGCAGTTTCACGCTCCTCATCATGGTGAACGGGCCGATTGCGAAAGAGATCAACATGAATTCAGGGATCGGGTTTCTCGGGGACTGCTGGCGCTCTAACAAAACCATCGGGCGCAGCGTCCGGCTGGCCACGCGCAACATAGGCCACACGTGGCCTGCGGAAAACGACATGGCCCTCGTCGGGCGTCCCTCGGCGCATACTTTCTTCACCTTCGCGGAAAACGAAGACATGAATCCCTGGGAGCCCTACCATGTGAGCCTGGGATATGCCAAGGAAAACGGCACCGTGACGGTGACCAAGGTGGGGTCCTACTTCGGAGCCTCGGGCCAGACCGTCGGAGGGGGCGCCGTCGCGACCTGGACAACGCAATGCATCCTGGAGAGCATGGCGGCTCTTGCCAAATTCAAGGACGGCGGCTACTGGATGTGGTTTCACCCGGAGGCCGCCCAGGCGCTTGTGGACGCCGGCTTCACGAACCGCGGCAAAATACAACAGTGGTTCGCCGAAAAGACCGGTGTTTCGCCGAAAAATATTTCGATAGCCGTGACGGGGGGCGTGCCGGGTTACTCCATGATATGGGGCTACGAACTCGACGCCCATGTGACGAAAAAGGTCACAGGTGTCAAGTGCATCGAGGAGGGGCGCTGACTCGGCGCGGATCTTGCTGAATTTTCTCTCGGATAGGGGATGGGGCGACACCGCCGACTATCCCCTCTCCCCTTACTTGGCTTCAGTTTTTGCATGCCTTTCCTTTTCCTCCAGCCGCGCACGCACGGCGGCGGCATGCTCCCCCTTGGTTGCGACTTTGAGGTATTGGCGCATCTCTTCAATGGATCCTCTGGCATCCTGCTTCAAAGACAGGACATTCGCCAGGATGAGATGCAGGTCCGGATAGCTGTGATCAAAGTCCAATCTCTGACCTTTGCGCGCACTTCTCTCCGCGGTTTCCAGATCCGCCAGATTATAACTGGCGAGAGCATGCAGATAATAGGCTTCGGGGAATGAGACCGGATCGAGTTTCAGCGCCTCGTCCGTAAAGCGGACGGCGCTTTCCCAGTCCTCATCCAGCATCGAAAGCCGGGCCAGACGGACATATGGGCGCACGAACATCTTGTCCACCCTAATCGCCTTTAAATAGCTCTCCCGCGCTTCCTTGATACGCTGCTGCAGAAGGCACGCTTCTCCGAGCAAATACCATGCTTCCGCGTTATCAGAATACGCGTCTATCGCGGATCTCAGGAGCCCCTCCGCTTCGTCGAACCTCTCCTTCCTCAATGCTTTCGTTGCCTGTTCGACGATTCTCCTTGCCTCTTTAGGGGCAAGCAGGGAGGTCGCGCTCACGGAGGTCCCCTGCACTTTAGACATCCGGTACATCAGGATCGGTTCGACTTCGGCGTATCCGAATATCGAACCCAGCTTTATCCTCACGGTGGTGGATCGGTAACCGGGATATTGGGCGCGCAATTCGCAACGCCGCAGCCTTACGTGAAGCGGCGTTGTCCGCAGTATGGAAGGCAACTCCCGCGTTCCCATATTTGCAGACTCCGATTCCGGATTGAAAATATCTTCGCCGATAGGATCGCTTGCATCCGGCAGCACCCGGCCGATCCTGTATCCGCTGCCGACCTGGAATCCATAATATCCTTCCGAGTCGACCATCGCCTCCCTGGTGACCGTGTTTCCACAATCAAGTTCGATGACTGTGCCGAAGGGCGGCGGGTTGCCGTCTTCCTGCGTCACGCTGCCCGATATAAACACAATCTCGGGAGCTCCGGCATTCTGAAGTTCCGGGAGCCCCCCCGGAGCATTTGGCGTCTTGGGCATCGCAGGCGGTGTTTTAGGCTGCGTAGTGCCGCCGCTGCTTCCGCTGCCCCCTTCATTCGCTCCAGTCTGCGGAGCCGTTTGCTGTGCTGCAGAATACGGCATGAAGGTCGACAAGATCATAATGCAGACAAAGCCCCGTAGACCGGATAATTTCATGGAACACCTCCGTGCCGCACTCTGCGGGGCCGCTCAGCTAAATCCTGACCGGCTACAAGCAGGTTACTCTATCATTGCAGCCGATGGAAGGGGGACAGTCACCGGTGTCCCCCGATGGACGGCAGGGGTCTTATCGATGGGGACAGTGGTGACTGTCCCCTTTTCGGCATATTAAGAGCAGGATAAGACCCGCGCCGAGAAGGATAAGTGTACCTGCTTCCGGCACGCTGGGGACTTCCGAGCCCGGGCTTACGGGACCCGGAATAGGCGGAGGGGTTTCGCCGGGGCCTCCGGGTGTGATTCCCGGCGGGCTATCTCCGTTTGGTGGATTGCCTCCAATCGGCCCTTGGCCGGGGCTTGGAGGAAGCGGGACAACGGGTGTGATCGGCGGTATGGGAATGACGGGAATATATGGATTCAGCCCTTCGCTGCCTGAACCGGATGTCCCGGGCTGAGAGCCGCTCCCCGGAACCGAGGGCGATGTCGGCGAAGGTCCGGGCGCAACCGGCGGCGTAGATGCAGGGACCACGGAAGACGATGTCCCGCTGTTTCCACCGCCGCCAGTGATTGGGACCGCAGGAATGCCGGGACTTATTCCCTCCTGGCCTGGGTATGAAAAAACAGGCAGGCTTGAAACGCCGGATCCGCCAGAACCGCTTCCTCGGAAATCTTCTCCTATCGGAGATCCGGGCATCCATACGGAGGGTACGGCCGAACCTTGAGAAAGAAATGGGGAATCGAGCGGTGGAAGCGCGTTCGGCGATCTCAGTTCGTCCAGCAGGGTCTCCATGCCGGCAGGCAAGGGGTTGCCTGCAATCACTGGACCGGCGGGGGGGACAGGAGTGTCCAGGACTCCCGCCGGCGGCTCCACCGGTGAGGTCGGTTCCTGGGCCAGCACCGAGACCCTGTTCCCGCATCTGCCGCGGGCCAGATTCCGGCCGTCCGCGATCAGTGTTTCGCCCCTGGCGAGCCTGACCTTTTTTGCCGTCCAATAGACCTTGTCGCCGATCCGGTAAGCCACGTGCACCGGCGTCGCTTCCCGCGCCGCCACGGGACGTGCCTTCGCCGCGCTGAAACCCGAATAATGCGCGGCGACAACAGGGTCGCTCTTTATTTTTTCCAGCAACTCGCCGGCGTCCCTGACCCCTCCGGGTATAACGGAATAAGGATAAACGACGCGCAAGGATGGACTTTTCGCAGAAGCGGACTGAGAATCCATGGCCAGCGGCTTAATTGGCTGTGTGGGGATTTTCGCCGCGTCGGACGGAGGCCGCGCTTCGCGGATAATTATGGCGGCCAAGATGCTTAGACTCGCCAATACGGCCGTCCATAGCAGCTTTGGCGGATTCTGGGGAATTTTTATTATGCACGCCACGGCCCGATTGTCCCTCAAACAAAATGCCAAAGGATATAGAAGCGACCGCGGCGGCCCACGGCTGGGGGATTTCAACCGACTGACCCGGACTCCCTCTCTTGGAGAGGTAAAAGCTACATCGCGGCCCCCCATGGGGACGGTTCAACCGGCTCATTCATTGTGCCCTATCGGCAGGCATGCCTTTGTTAAAAAAACGTAAACATTTGTAAAAGCTGACGCGCCGCGACTTTGGCGCGCTCAGGGCTATGCATCGTTGCACAACCCGATGCGTCAGCCCATCATTTCCTCCCCAGGTATCTCACGGCATTTTCTCCGGCGATGCGGCCCGAGTTGAGAGCGAAGCCGACGAGATGACCCGTAAGGCGATAGCAGTAGCTTTCGGACTCCCAGCACCCGGTGGTAGACCCTGCCGCGAAAAGTCCCGGAATAGCCTTATCCTCCGTGTCCAGCGCTTCCATGTTTTCGTTGATCTTGATCCCGCCGTAAGCGTCGCACAGCCCGATGTGTCCCTGAATGGCGTAATAGGGCGGCGTGCGCAGAGGCAGCAGGAAGCGGCGCTCTTTGGCGAAAAGCGAGTCGTGTCTGTCGTCGCAGGCCGCGTTGTATTCGTCGATTGTCGCTTTAAGGCCGGCGGGGGAGGCACCCATCCAGGAAGCGATCTCGTCCCAGGAATCGGCTATCTTCAGGTCGCCCATATCCGCCAGCTTATGCACCTCCCTTTCCAGCCCCGGGAGGGGGGTCGCCGCCGACACCGGCAGCCAGTTCGCGCGCGACGCGGCCCCAGGCCGGATTAATCCATCCCTTTCAATAAGCTTCAGCGTCGCGTTGTCGAAAAGCGTGTAGACCAGGCCCTCGGGCTGAAGGGCGACCGCGTTGCCGAAGGCGAAGAAAGCCAGTTGGTAGCCCTCGTCAATGAAACGCCTGCCGTTTTTGTTCACCCAGAGCATCTCCGGCTCCCACGCGAGGAACCATAGGGTGAGCCTCAGGGGTTTGCCGTCGGGCCCCTTCGCGTCGAGCTTCATCCTGTGGGAATCGGACCTTGGCTTGAGGAAAGGCCCGTGAAGGTTCATCGTCCCCAATCCCGCTGTGGCCGCCCCTATCTCGACGGCCATCGCGATGCCGTCTCCCGTGTTGCTGGGCGGCCCGTCGTAGGTTATCGTGTCGTGGTAGTAGGGGCAGTATTTCTTCAGCATCTCCTTGTTATTCCCATAGCCGCCGGTGGCGACGATGACGCACCCGGCGTCGACGCGGATCTCTCCGTCCTTCGATTCAGCCACGACACCGCGAACGGGGCTCTTTTCGTCGCGCAGAATCCTCCTGGCCGGCGTGCGCGTCAGTATCCGGACTCCCAGCTGCAGGCAATTTTCACGCAGGGTTTTCATCAGGGCGTTGCCGTGCCCTATCACCGAGTGCCGGACGAGCGGCGTCTGGTTGGGGTAGTATTGGATGAGCTCGAAGCTCAACCCCTTTTTCTCCAGCCAGCCGATCGTGTCCCCGGACTTGTCGATGAAGGCGCGCACGATTCTCGGATTGATCCTCGTCCAGTGCGCCCACTCCATGGCCGTCTTGAAGAGATCATCTTTGAAGGCGTATATCCCCTGCCTCTTCTGGACCGGGCTTTCCGCGCCGAATATGTCATGAGCCATGCCCGTGCTGCCGGTCGCCGACCCTGCCTTTTCCAGCACCACAATGCTTTTGCAGCCGTTTTCGCCGGCGGCTATCGCGGCCGCCAGTCCTGCGCCGCCCCCGCCGATGACGACAATGTCCGCTTCCAGGTTTTTTGAAGTCATCGCCGTATCCCTCCTTGTTCAGACCGTTTGGATTGTGCTGTCGCTATATTGGCCAATGGGATCCCGGATTGCACTAATAAAAAACAGGTTTTCCCTGAACCCCATACGGGGCCTCGTCCGTAGAATCGGATTTTCCGCCCTGAACGGTTATTGGGAAGGCCGGCATGAGTCACAGGATGGGCACGCCCAATAAAAACATTCTCACGGCCTCCCTGAAGAAGTTCCAAGCTTCAACTCCGGATTCCCTGGCGTTTCGCGCCGCGAGCGATTATAGTCTTAAACCGCTTATCCTGCGGACGGGTTGGAAGAGGATGTTTTAAGAAGCGCCTCGGGGGATTATACCCCCATGTTTAAGACTTCACCGTACGCACTTCGACATTCGGAGTTCGACATTCTGCGGTTCAAAACCGCTTTTCGTGACTCCATGCGATATGCGCCTTTGAATGTCAGTATCCAGTCCAGGGGCTTCGCCCCCTGAAATCCGTGCGCGCCGGACAGGATGATGGAATGCCGGACATTGTGTTGCGCGCCGGGTTTTGAGTAGCCAGGAGCCGGAACTCAAAATCCGTTCAGCGATTTTGGGTGTCTCCCATCGCGTTTTAATGATACCCATATTCGCGGAACACCGCAAAAGCAGTCTAAAAAAGCTTTCTGTTGGCAGTACGATGGCCCAATCGCCGGAGCCCCCATGGCCGAAAGACTGAAGAAGCTGATTCTTTATACCTACGGAGTCGCCGATCTCAGTTTCAACCTGATGATCAGCATGGAGGTGTACATCTTCACGGCCTTTCTCACGGACTACGCGGAGTTCCCCCTCATCCTCGCCGGCTGGATTCTCACCCTCACCAGCGCGATCGACATCCTTTGCGCCCTCGTGGGCGGCCTCATCCTCCAAAAAGTGACTTTGAAGCGCGGCGGGAAATACCGCTCCTGGTTCCTTGTCGGCCCTCCCCTGGTCGCGCCCTTTTTCATCCTACAGTTCACGAAGATCGGAGGCGACTGGACGGCGGCCGTCATCGTCATGCTCGGCTTCATCATCAGCCATCTTCTGTTCAACGTCGTGGTGTCGGCCAACGGAGCGATGGCGGGCCGCCTGAGTCGCCTGCCCGACGAAAGGACGATCCTGTCCTCCAGCAGGGCCCAGGGCATGTCCGCCGCCGGGCTCGTCTTTTCCGCCACCGCGATGCCCATGATCCTCTTCTTCGGAGGGCTTACCGACAAGGTAGCCGGAGTCACGATCACGGCGGCCGTCTACACCGTCACGATGATTCTGGGCCACTGGTACATTTTCAAAATCACCGCGGGCAAAGACCCTTACGATGAAGTTTTCACGGACGCGTCCGGGAGGGAGTCCGGCCCGTCAGTCATGGAAATCATCCGGCTGGTGTTCAGGAACCGTCCCCTGCTTGTGCTGATCCTCACCCAGGTTTTCACCAGCACCAGCTTCTTCGTGATCACGGCCCTCGCCATATATTATTTCACCTACGTGGCCGGCAGGCCCGCATTCCTTTCGATTTTCATCCTGGCTGTCAGCGTGGCGCGTCTTGTCGGCACGTTCGCCGCGCCGTGGATCGGCATCAGGCTGGGCAAGAGGAGATCTTATTGGATTTTTTTCGCGGTCGCGGCCGCAGGTTTCGCCCTCGCGCGCTTCATGGACGCGTCGCCCTGGCCATTCACCGTGATTTTCTGCGTCTCCATCATGCTCGTCTCGGTCGCCTCGTCGATGAGCACCGCCCTGTTCGCCGACACGGCGGTCTACGGGGAATGGAAAACCAGCCGCAACATTCGGGCCTTCACGATGGCGATGATGAACTTCCCGATCAAGGTGGGCGTGCTCATCCGGAGCGCCGTCGTGACCGGGGGACTGATGGCGATCGGATTCGTGGCGAACACGGCGCCCGCTCCGCGCGTCGTCGAGGGCATCCGAACCATGATCACGCTCACGCCCGCACTCGGCTACGCCGTTGCCGCGCTGATCTTCTACTTCGGATACAGGATGGAAGAGTCGCATGTCCTGAGCATGCAGGACGAGATCGCCGCGAGAAGGAATGCCTCGTAAAGGCGCGCGGGCCGGGCTGACGCACGGCTCTGGAGAGCCGTGCTCACGAAAGTTCATCTAAGGGCAGGTCTCCTGAATTATCTGGAAGTCCGCGGTCCGGGCTGACGCACGGCTCTGGAGAGCCGTGCTCAC
>CAYZTZ010000091.1:0-14221 GCA_964481255.1 uncultured Acidobacteriota bacterium
AGCATGGGGACACTGGTGGCTGTCCCCTTTTCATGGGATGCCCATAACTTCGCGAACCCGCCTCATAAGAGGAACGGCCGTTTCCCGGGCCTTCTCCACCCCCCGTTTCAGCACCTCCTCGATATACTCCGGCCGGTCCAGGAGCTGCTTCCGGCGTTCGCGCGCCGGGCCGAAGCGTTTCATGTACAGGTCGAATATCTCCTGTTTCACCTCCCGGTAGCTCAGGCGCCCTCTGCGGAAGCGGTCGGCCCAATAGGCCTGCCCTTCCGAGTCGCAAAAAAGCTTCAATATCGCGTACAGCACGCTGCGATCGGGATCCTTCGGCTCGGCGACGGTAGCGGAATCCGTGACGATGGAAAAAATCTGCTGCCGGACCTCTTCCTCCTTCGCGAACAGTTCGATCGTGTTCCCATAGGATTTCGACATTTTTTTCCCGTCCCGCCCCGGGACGACAGCGACGTTTTCCGGTATATAGGGTTCCGGGAGCTTGAACACCTCCCCATAGCAGTTGTTGAAATACTCGGCGATATCCCGGGTCACCTCGATATGCTGCTTTTGATCCTGGCCTACCGGAACGCGGTCGGCGCGCACAATCAGGATATCGGCGGCCATCAGGACCGGGTATGCGAAAAGCCCATGGTCGGCGGGAATCCCCTGCTGGACCTTGTCCTTGTAGGCGTGACACCTTTCCAGAAGGCCCATGGGAGTCACGCATGTCAGAAGCCATTGCAGTTCGCACACTTCGGGCAGGTCGCTCTGCAGGTAAATGGAGCAGCGCGCGGGATCCAGGCCCAGGGCGAGGTAATCCGCCGCCGTGCTGCGGGTAGTCTCCAGGAGCTTTGCCCCGTCGCGCATGGAGGTAAGCGCGTGGTAATTGGCCAGGAAATAGTAACACTCGTTGCCTTCCTCGATCAGCTGGATGAACTGCTGCACCGCGCCGAAGTAGTTGCCGAGGTGCAGATTGCCCGAGGGCTGGATCCCGGAAACAATGACCCTTTTAGGGGAAGAATTCGTCATAGGCGGTCTTCCAGATATTATTAAATGATATCCCGAGTGAAGGCCGCCACCCCGGGGCGCCTTCACAATCCATTGCAGTCGCACATAGTCGCACTCCCGGCGGCGATTTTCAATGGCGAGTTTCCGTGGCTTCATCTCCACGGCCGGCCTTCCCCGTTACCGCCGTTCCGCGGGCGGTCAGCGGAGGGCATCCGACTGACGGCCCTGCCGACCAGGGAGCTCAGGTTGCGCCGCATTGACTCGAAGGCTTGCCGAACCTATAATTTCTTCACGAACGCCTTGCGCTCGGAGGGGTAATCATGCGCGTTTCAAAGTTTTTCCTTCTTCTGGCACTTTTCAGCCTGGGCTTCAATGCCGTCTCTTCCCTTTCAGCTCCCGACAGGCCGAAAAACCGCAAGAGCAGACAGGACAGCGACCGTTCCCCCTATTATAAGAAATGGCTTGAGGAGGACGTTTTTTACATCATTTCGGAAGAAGAGAGAAAGGTTTTCAAGGATCTTAAGAACGACGAGGAACGCGAGAGCTTCATCGAGCAGTTCTGGATGCGCCGGGACCCCGATCCCCGCACCGCCGATAATTCCTTCAAGGAAGAGCACTACCGCCGCATCGCGTATGCCAACCAGCACTTTGCTTCCGGCATCCCCGGCTGGAAAACGGACCGCGGACGCATTTACATCATGTACGGCCCGCCGGACCAGAAGGAAGAGCACCCCACCGGCGGCGCCTATAACAGGCCTCTCAACGAAGGCGGCGGAACCACGACCACGTTCCCCTTCGAGAAATGGTGGTACCGGCATATCGACGGGATCGGCGACGATATTGAAATCGAGTTCGTCGACCCGTCTTTTTCCGGCGAGTACCGTATGGCCATGAGCCCGGATGAAAAAGACGCCCTGCTTCACGTGCCCAATGCCGGCCTGAACCTCGCTGAAGAGATGGGGTTATCGACCAAGAGGGACCGCCCCTATTTCAATCCGACCGGCTTTAACGACCCCAGCAATCCGGCGAACAGGTATATGCGCGCCAAAGACTCTCCATTCAACCGGATGGAGCAGTTCTTCAACCTGCAGCGTCCCCCGCAGATCAAGTTTGAGGACCTGAAGGCGGCCGTCACAACGCGCATCACCTACAACACCCTCCCCTACTACGTGCGGATCGATTATCTGAAACTGTCCGACGATAAGATCCTCGTCCCCATCAGCATCGAGCTCAACAACCAGGACCTGGAGTTCAAAAAGGAGATGTCCGTCAACAGGGCCCAGGTCAACGTATACGGGATCGTCACAGGGCTTACCGGCCGCATCATGTCCGAGTTTGAACAAGAGATCAGCACCGAGTACATGGACGAATACTTCGAGAAGGGTAAAAACAACCGTTCGCAATATCAGAAGCTCATTTCTTTGCCGCCGGGGCAGCGGTTCAAGCTGGACCTGGTGCTGAAGGACGTCAACAGCAAGAACATGGGGTCCACAAGCCTGGGCCTCACGGTTCCCAAATACGAAGAGGAGCAGCTCCAGACGAGCACCATTATTCTGGCCAATTCCATCTCCCAGGCGCCCACGAATTCGGATCGACTGGATCAGTACGTCATCGGAGACCTGAAGGTCCTTCCCAACGTGAGATCCGAATACCTGCCGGGCCAGAACCTGATCTCCTACACGCAGATCTACAACATGGCGCTCGACCAGACGACCATGGAGCCTTCGCTGGACGTTACGTTTACGGTGAAAAGCGAGGATAGGATCATCCAGCAGGTTCAGGGCAAGCCGGAAAATTCGGCCCAGCTGTTTTACGGCCAGCGCGTCGTGTTGCTCGGCAGGATCCCTCTGACGGATTTCGCCGCCGGCAAGTACACCCTTGAAATCCAGGTGTCGGACAACATCGCGAACCGCAGGGTCACAACCTCCACGAATTTCACGGTCCACCAGCCGCTTGCCGCGACTACGGCCGCGGTTCATTGAAGCGGTCCGGCTGAAAACCAGGCCGCTTTTGCGGATTCGCCTGTATAATCCGCATGGCTATGGATGTATCGATCGTCATACCGACATGGCGCGGCCGAAGCCTGCTGGAATCCTACCTCCCTTCGGTCATCGCCGCCTCCGACTTCTACCGGGATAACAGCGGGGCGGAAACGGAAATCCTTGTTGTTGAGGACGCGGGCGGAGACGATACCATTCCCTGGCTCCATTCCAAATACGGCGCCCTGGTGCGGGCGGAGCAACATGAACGGAACCAGGGATTCTGCGCCGCCTGCAACACCGGTTTCCTGCGCGCCCGCTTCCCCGTCGTCCTCCTGCTCAACAACGATGTCCGCCTCGAAGCGGACTGTATCGCTCCCCTGGCCGGCCATTTCAAGGATCCCGACGTTTTCGCCGTAACCGGGAAGATCTTCAACCAGAAAGGAGACGTGTTCTGCAACGGGGGCAAGATCGCCCGGTTCCGCCGGGGCATGTGGAGCACGTATCAGAACTACGACGCGCTACCCCAGGCGGGAACGGACACGGAACTGCTGTCCTTTACCGCGATCGGGGCCTTTTCGGCTTTCGACCGCCGGAAATTTCTGGAAATCGGCGGGTTTGAGTCTCTCACCGCCATGGTCGAAGACGCGGAAATCTCCTACCGGGCATGGAAACGCGGATGGCGGATCAGGTATGAACCGCGCAGTGTCGCTTACCACGACGCCAGTCAAACCATGAACCGGCGCTACAAACAGCGCCGCCTCGACAGGATTTCACGCCGAAGCCGCCTCTGGATGCACTGGCTTCTGCTCCATGACGGGAACATGTTTTCGCGGCACCTGATCTTTCTGGCGGCGAGGATTCTGACGGGCTGGATCCACCTGGACTGGTCTCTGTACTGGGCGGTCTTCACCGGCCTGCGAAACATGGGCGCTATCCTGCCCAGGAGACGGGAGAACCGACGACACTCCGTGCGCTCGGACCGCGAGCTTCTCCTCCTGCTGGAGCGTTTTTACCGGACAGCCCCCATCATCCGTCGCGGACCCTGATCGCGAGGCTTTCCAAAACCTTCGGAAGCGGGTCGCGGCATTATTTCATGGCGCGTTTTGCGGCGGCGCAATGGTAAAATCGGCGCATGCTGCCGATTTCGGCCACCGTCATCACTTATAATGAATCCCGGAACGTCCAGGAGGCTCTCCAGTCGCTGTCCTGGGCGGACGAAATCGTCGTGGTCGACAGCGGGAGCAGCGACGGGACCGTCGAGATATGCCGCCGTTTCACGGACAGGGTAATTCACAGGGACTGGACGGGTTACGCCGATCAGAAAAACTACGCGGCCGCAGCCGCGCGCAACGACTGGATTCTTTCCCTGGACGCCGACGAAAGGGTGAGCCCGGAGCTTCAGGCCGAGATTCGGGAGCTGGCCGGGAAGGGTTTCCCCAGGAGGGCGTACAGGATTCCGCGAGCGGCTTTTTTTATGGGACGCTGGCTGCGTCACGGCGACTGGTACCCGGACTATCAATTGCGCCTTTTCGACCGCCGGTGCGGAAAATGGGAAGGCGGACGCGTGCACGAGTCGTTTAAGACCGGCGAAAAGACGGGAATTCTGAAAGGGGAGATCCGGCATTTCACCTATCGCGGTTTCTCCGATTACCTGAGGCGCCTGGAGACCTATTCCACGCTCGCGGCGCTGGATTACCGGGAGCGGGGGAAGAAAGCCGGCGCCTGGAAGCTTGCCGGAATCCCTGCGGCCGCCTTCATCAAGGCCTACCTGATGAAGCGGGGATTCATGGATGGCTTGCCGGGATTCGCCGCGGCCTTTATGGGTATGGTCTCGGCTTTCTTCAAATACGCGAAGCTCTATGAACTCCAGCGCGGGTGCCGATAAATTCACGGCGGCGGCGTTATCCGCACAGGATGTCATATGGGAGCACGGCTCCGGAGAGCCGTGCGATAGGCGACGGCATAGATAGCTGTCGGACGAGTCTGGAGAGGCTGTCTCTAAACCGGCATGCACGCCCCTTCGGCGGCGGTAAATGATCAATGACTGATTCTATTAAAGCGATCTTTGGGATTTCCCGGTTATGAGACAGCCTCTGGATACACGTCCGCACAAGTTCTCGGTCAGGTGAGGTTCACATCATGAAAGGCATAGTGTTGGCCGGAGGCCTCGGGTCAAGGCTTCTCCCTCTGACAAAGGTGACAAACAAGCATCTGCTGCCTGTTTACGACAAGCCGATGATCTATTACCCGATCGAAAAGATGGTCGAGGCGGGCATCCGCGACATCCTGATCGTCACCGGAGGGAAAAGCGCAGGGGACTTCCTTCGGCTTCTAGGCAACGGCAGAGAGTTCGGACTCAACCATATCAACTACACCTACCAGGAAGGCGAAGGAGGCATTGCGGCGGCTCTGGCCCTGGCCGAGTTTTTCGCGGACCGGAACCCGATCTGCGTCATACTCGGGGACAACATCGTGGAACGCTCCATCGCCCCCTACGTCGAGAATTTCCGAAGGCAGGGCTCCGGCGCCCGGATCCTTCTCAAGGAGGTGCCCGATCCCCGGAGATTCGGTGTGCCGGAAATACGGGGGGACAGGATCATCCGGATCGATGAAAAACCCGAGAAGCCGGCTTCCAGGTACGCGGTCACCGGCATCTATATGTACGACGGGGAGGTTTTCGACATCATCCGGACGCTGAAGCCTTCGAAGAGGGGGGAACTCGAAATCACCGACGTAAACAACGCCTACATCAACCGGGGCGCGATGCAGTACGATATACTGGAGGGGTGGTGGACCGACGCCGGCACTTTCGAGTCTCTTCTGCGTGCCTCCAACCTGGTTTGTCGGAAGGCGGCGACGGGAAGGGCGAACGACGCGCCGGAGATCCGGGAGGAGGAGAGCTAGATGAAGCTTCTGATCACCGGAGGCGCCGGCTTTATAGGATCCAATTTTGTCCGTTACATCCTGGAGCAATATCCCCGGTACAGCGTCTTCAATCTGGACAAGCTCACCTACGCCGGAAATCTTGAGAACCTGTCCGGGCTGGAAAGCGACCCGCGCCATCAATTCATCCAGGGGGATATATGCGACGCGGGCGCCGTCGATGAAATGCTTCGCAAGGGCATCGAGGCCGTCGTCAACTTCGCCGCCGAATCCCATGTGGACCGAAGCATTCTGGAATCCTCGGACTTTATCCGCACCAACATCGTCGGGACCCACAATCTGCTGGAGCAATGCCGGAAGAACAGGGTCGGGCGATTCATTCAGATTTCAACGGACGAGGTCTACGGCAGTCTCGGCCCCTCCGGCATGTTCACCGAAAACAGCCCCTTGCAGCCGAACAGCCCCTACGCCGCAAGCAAAGCTTCCGCAGACCTGCTTGTGCGGAGCTATCACCGCACGCACGGCTTCCCGGGGATCATAACCCGGTGCTCCAACAACTACGGCCCCTGTCAGTTTCCGGAGAAGCTCATCCCGCTTTTAATCAACAACGCCATGTCGGGGACGCCTCTGCCCATCTACGGGGACGGCCTGAACGTGCGCGATTGGATTCATGTCCGCGACCACTGCGCGGCGGTCGACGCGGTTCTGCATCAAGGCAGGCCGGGCGAGATCTACAATATCGGAGCGCGGCAGGAGCTCCCGAACCTGGAAATAGCGAGGCGGGTCCTCAAATTGCTGAACAGGGACGAAAGCCTCATCACGTACGTGGAGGACCGCCCGGGGCATGACAGGCGCTACGCCATCGATCCTTCCAAAATAGAGAGCCAATTGGGCTGGCGCCCCCGGGTTCCCTTTGATGACGGCTTGCGGGAGACGATTGAATGGTACCGCCGCAACCCGACATGGGTGGAGCATGTGCGCAGCGAGGAATATCGAACCTACTACGACCGGATGTACCGCAGACGCCGGCAGACTCTCTCGGAGCGCTGAGCCGCCGCCGCGGAGCGCCCCATGAAACCGGCGGGATTGAAACCGCCCCTGCTGCGCAAAGTGATGGGGATCGAGCATGCGGGTTTTTATCGCAGGATGCCATGGAATGCTGGGGTCCGATCTCATGGCGCGGTTCAGCCGCGACCACAGGGTGATGGGGGGCGACCTGCCGGACATGGACATCACCGATCCCGGCCAATGCCTGGCCCGGATCCGCGGATTCCGGCCCGACGTCGTGATCAACGCCGCCGCCCTTACGCGGGTGGACTATTGCGAGGCCCACGAGAGGGAAGCCTTCGAAGTCAACGGTCACGGGCCGAGGAACCTGGCGCGAGCGGCCGCTTCGGCCGGGGCCTTCTTCGTTCATTACAGCACCGACTATGTTTTTGACGGGCTCAAAAAAGAGGCGTACCTGGAGGAAGACGACCCCAATCCGCGCAGTGTGTACGGCCGATCCAAACTGGCCGGGGAGGAACTGGTCCGGCAGAATTGCCCGCATCACCTGATTATCCGCACTTCATGGCTTTTCGGACGGAACGGGCCCAACTTCGTCCGCACGATCGTCGAGGCGGCCAGAAGGGGAGACCCTTTGCGCGTGGTCCACGACCAGAGAGGGAGTCCGACCTATTCCGCAGACGCGGCCGCGCACACTCTGAGGATGATAGAAGCGGGCTGCCGTTTGACCTATCACCTCACCAACAGGGGAGCCTGCACATGGTACGAGCTGGCGGTCACGGCCTTGGAATACGCCGGGATGAAAGACGTTCCCGTGACGCCGGTCTCAACCGCGGAGTTCCCCAGGCCGGCGCCGCGGCCCGCGAATTCCGTTCTCGCCAACGCGCATCTGCAAAGAGACGGCCTTCCCCTCATGAGGCCCTGGCAGGAAGCCGTCAAGGACTATATCGAGAACCATCTTCTGCCGGATGTGTAGCGCCGTCGGAGCCTCCGGTCCTTCCAGGAAACGGCATGCTCGCAGGCGATCCATGGCCCGGATGCCGATGGAAAGCGTGCAATCTGCGGAATCGGCGCGTCATTTCTTCGGCATCCACCCGGGGAACGGTGAAAATACATCGCCTTCAAGGCGAAGGTCGTTTAGTATAATCCTGCGCTTTTTGGAGCCAGGCGTCTGCGTCCGCGCTCCCCGCGGCGGCATCTATGACGGAAAAGATCACGGGCGAAAAGGTCGTGGCCGCAAACAAAAAGGCCTTCCACGACTATTTCATCCTGGAGAAAATCGAGGCCGGCATCGTCCTGCAGGGCACGGAGGTCAAATCCATTCGCGAGGGGCGTCTGAACCTGAAAGACAGCTACGCGGCGGTACGGAAGGGGGAAGCGTATCTGTTCAATTGCCACATCAGCCCGTATTCCCACGGCAACAGGGAAAACCACGACCCGACCCGGGCCCGGAAACTGCTGCTGCACGCAAGAGAGATCCGCAGGCTTATCGGGAAGACTCAGGAAAAGGGGCTGACTTTGGTGCCCCTGCGCGTATATCTTAAGCGCGGGAGGATCAAGGTCGAACTCGGCGTGGCGCGGGGCAAGAAGCTGATCGACAAGCGCGAAACGGAGCGGCGCAAGGAAGCCGATCGCGAAGCGAGAGCCGCGATGAAGGAGCGCCGCCGGCGTGGATAACAGGCGCGCGGCGCAAGGGCAGGCGCCGCCGGGGCGAACGAAGATCGAGGATCACTGTCAGCCGGAGGGTTTTTATGCGGATAGAACATCAACCTGGGGACTATAAGGGCGTCGATTGCGACATACTGGCTTTCCCGGTTTTCGAAGACGATGTGCCGGCCTCGCCCTCTCTGGAATCTTTGGACAGGGCCACTCTGGGCGTCGTCAGGTCCGTTCTGGTCTCCAGGGAGTTCAAGCCCGAGATCCATCATTCGTGCAAGATACACAGGCCGGCGGGACTGAAAGCCCGTTGCCTTCTGCTCGTGGGCGCCGGGAAAAGGGCTTCTTTCGAGCCGGCGAAACTTCGGGAAGTCGCCGGCGTCGCCGTGCGCGTCTCCAGGGCGGGCGCGGGCAAAAAGGTCGCCTTTCTCTGCCGCGGGCCTCACGCTCCCGGCCTCGCCGCGAGGGTCGCCGCGGAGGGCGCGATATACGCCGATTACGAGACGGATATCTACAAGACCCGCGACAGGGAACCGCGGGACCTGGAATCTTTCCTGGTGCTCTTTGAAAACAGCGTTCGCCGCGACGCCGTTCGGGAAGGTATCCGGCGCGGCGCAATAACCGGCGATGCGACCAATTACGCCCGCACTCTCGCGAACGAACCCTCCAACGTCCTGACCCCCGCTCAATTCGCCGAAAGGGCTCTGGACGCAGGCGGGCGGGCGGGTCTCGAGCTGCGCATCCTGGAGCGCGAGGATATGGAGAAGCTTGGCATGAACACCCTGCTCGCGGTCGCCCGCGGCAGTGAACAGCCCCCCAAATTGATGATCCTTCAGATAAAGGGGGAGGAGGATAAAAAGCGGCCCAGGGTTCCGCTCTGGGCCCTGGTCGGAAAGGGCGTGACATTCGACAGCGGCGGCATCTCCCTCAAGCCCCCGGAAAAAATGGAGGAGATGAAAGCGGACATGGCGGGCGGCGCCGCCGTCCTGGGCGCCATGATCGCCCTGGCCCGGCTTCGACCGCGGCAGAGGGTGATGGGACTGATTCCCGCGGTTGAAAACCTGCCGAGCGGGAAAGCCGTCAAACCGGGCGACGTGGTGCGGTCCTATTCCGGGAAAACGGTGGAAATCGTCAACACCGACGCGGAAGGACGTCTGATTCTCGCCGACGCCCTCTCGTACGCCCGGACGCTTGGAGCGAACCGGATCATCGATGTCGCGACCCTGACGGGGGCCTGCGTCGTCGCGCTCGGCCGCGTGAACGGCGGCATGATGGGGACCGACCAGAAAACCATGGACAGGCTCCGGGCCAACTGCAGGATCACGGGGGAAGGATTATGGCAGCTCCCCCTGGACGACGAGTACCGGAAGACCATACGGAGTGAAATCGCCGACGTCAAGAACTCGGGAGACCGCTGGGCCGGAGCCATAACCGCGGCCAAATTCCTGCAGGAATTCACCGAGGACACGCCGTGGGTCCACCTTGACATCGCCGGAATGGACCTCGACTGCGACGGCCGCCCGTTCGCCTGCAAAGGGGCGACCGGTTTCGGAGTGCGGACGCTCGTTCAGCTTCTGGAATAGAATCCCTTGTTCGCGATATCCGCTGTACCAGCCTGACCTGGAAATCGTCCGCCAGACCGGACGCGCCGACGTTGCTGTCTATTCGATGGACAATGCAGGGAACCCGGCCAGGACATCCGGGATCCGCAGGATTGTGCTTCAGGCGTGAAGGCAGGATAGACTTCAGATCGAAAGGCCGTTCCGCTGAACAGGTATGATAAGGGAAGGCGCATAAAGCCTGATCCCATTTCCCGCATAACAAGAGGAGTGGCGGCCGGCGGCAACGCCCGAATATAACAGGGAATCGATCGGATCTTTCATCAGCGCGATCAAGGGCGAGAGGACCATGGTCCGCCCCGGCAGCAGGCGGAAGACCCGGATTTTTATCGGCAGGCTTCACGACGATGACGAATGGCTACTATATCAACGGCTTTTTGCTTGTCTGATATTGGATAGATCCCATGATAATCGCCGATTCGGATACGTTATGATTCTGTAATCCACTCAGTTTCCTGCAACGGCTGGGACGGGGATTTTGGTAGAGGGCCTCAATAACGGGGAATATTCTTTTTACATTTTCGGGATCAAGCCTCTCCAACTCCTTTCGAGCTGATCGCGCAAATGTAATTGCATAATCGATTTCAGCCATTTAGCTTTCCCTGGCGCTTTAGGCGTTCCCGAACCGCTTGCAGGGTTTCACGCGGCTCATTCTTCCTTTTTTGTGCCAGCCGATTGTCATATAGGTCCTCCCAGAGAGCGCCATATTTTTTCAGATTGATCAACACGGCGGTTTTTTTTCCTTGAGAGTCCGCAACAAATTGAACGCCATTCATATCACATCCTCCTTCTCTGCAATTATAGTATTGGAGGTCATTTTTCGATCTCTGCAGTACCGGGTGACCGATTTAATCTCCAATCGAAGCACCCATCCTGCAGCGGCAGCAAGGCTGTGGCTAAAGCAAATGTGTGCCTGTTTTTCACGTTTTCCTGCCTGGCTGCGGTATGATTCCTCTGAAAAGTTTAAGAATTCCCGAGAATTTACCTAAGGGGGTCAAGGATGCACGATGGCGCGAATAAAGTGCCTGCCGAACTGCGGAATCAGCATGATCACGCCGAAGTGCAGCAAGCGCCCGCATGCGCCAATGGCGAGGAATCTGCTGAAGGGCAGGCGGAGCGTTCCCGACAGAATTGACATGATATAAAAAGGCGGGATGCCGCAAATGGCGCTGACAAAGAGCAATCCCATCGCTTTTTTCGAGGACCGTTCAACGCGAGCTCTCCAGAAATTCACAACATTTGCAATGCGCCCTTTTTTCATCGGAAGGGCGCCGTATCCCGCCCAGTATAAAATGCTTTTGCCCGTCATCTGCCCTGCGCTTGCCAGAAGAACCAGTCCCGCGAGGTGAACGGGGGAGCGTGTAATTGCAGACAGCGACAGCATCAGCACCTCCCCGTTCACCCACGGAAAGAGCGCGCTTGCAAGAGCCAAGAAGTAACAGGAGACAAGCAATCCTATTCCGCTCATTCGCCACCCGCTTTCCGGGCTGTTTGCACCGCAGTGGCGTCTTCATCCAGCAGCAGCTCCGCCTGGAACCACCAACGAGGTTTATACCTGATGCGAACCGGAATTGAGGCAATCCGGCCGCAGGTTCCATACGTCACGGAGAATGCACTGGTCCTGTTGGTCGTTTTGTTCAGCACTTTGAACTCGCTCTCGATTAGATCGCGATATTCTTTGCCGTTGACAGTCAACTTCTTCACAAAATCGGATTCCGCGACAGACAAGTCATAAAGGGCGGCGTTATAGACATATTGGCGCTGCTTTGTGCCGATCAGCTTGCGGGTGTTGCGATAATTTTCCACGCTTTCATCTATCAATTCTCTTACAGAAAAAAGAAATCCCTGATCGGCGCCGGCAGGAATCTTCAACTTCTTGACGGCCGGATTTCCTTCCGGGATCTTGCTCAGCAATAGAGCGACGTCTCTATACGTGTAATTTTCGGCTTGACGCAGCGAAATTGTGAAGCTTTGCGCTTCGCTGCCATTCAGCCAGCTGCGGATTGCTTTAAAGGCATGTTCCCTTTCCGATTTATTGACGCTTGCTTTTGCCTGTTCAACGGATTGTTCGTCCGATTGTGTCATAACGCCGATCAGCCGGGCGGATGAACCTGAAACATATTCTGATATGAAGCCCCACCGGTTAATCTTTCCTGGCGTGCGAGCGGGATCCGATCCAATCAGCAATTCCAGCCCTTTCTCCCCGCCCGGCGCCTCTATCCAGCCGATGCGGCCGCCGCCGACATTGCTCCAACGCGGATGGAACAGGATGAGATTTACACTCGCATTCATCCTATAGTTCCGCTCACGTTTTCCTAAAGAGAGAGAGTTATCCGGCCCGGCCGGGCCGGCGGGTGACTGAGGCGGATTCTGCGCCGTTGAAAACGACACCAGGAAGAAAGCTGCGAGCAAAACGTTACCACATAATTTTCCTTTCATACGAACCTCCCATCACCTTAAGCGGCCTGGCTTCAATGAGGTTTCGCAAGGTACAGAAATAAAGCAAACCTGCAAACCACCCATATTTCTCGGCAATGCTCCGGCAGCGCTCATGAGGGGCGGTGGCGATGGTCCACCAGATCCTTCCCAGGTCGGGCCAGTTGGCCGGTTCAAAGAGCTTTTGCGTTACGAAGTAGCATGAATAGGTGCAGCCGCTGCACTCTCTGCGGTGGCTGAAATCTGCCCTGCGGCGTTTCTCGATGAAATCGGGATCGAGAATATTGAGGAGCGGGCGGGATGGCTGGTCCTGGCAAATCCAGAAGTCTCCATTGGGTTTGATATCGAAGAAGAAATCGCCGGCCAGGCAGCCCCAATTGAACCTCTCGTTCCGGAACTGCTCTTCAGCTCCCCGGATAAAGAAATTTGCTTTTACAAGGGTTGGTGAATCCGCATGACGCAGATATTCGGGGCTGACCATGTGTTCATTGTTTGTCCGCAACTTGCCTTCGCCGACAACCACGGGATTAAGCCAGATACGCGCCTTTGGATACTGCCGTGTGCAGTAAGCGATGATTTCGTCAACCTGATTAATATTTGCCTGAGAAATGGTCACATTGAGCGTCAGTCTTTTTCCTTTTGGAAGGTTATTATGAAGGTGCTGAATTGTCCGCAAGATCTTCGGACTGACATGGCTGTACGGCAGGTCATCACCGTTGATCCCATCCAAGGAGATGCCTATTTCCGACACTTTTGATTGCAGAAGCTCCTGGTAGCGATCCAATGAAAGCGTGCCGTTCGACGTGATTTTTGTGTACATGCCCTTTTCTGCGGCATAGTTGAGAACGGCTGCACAATCCTTGCGGAGGAGCGGTTCTCCGCCTCCCGAGACGCTGAGAAGGGCGATCCCTATGTGGTCGAGCACATCGATGATGCGCTTCATGCCGCCAAGATCGAGTTCTTCACAGTGCGTTTCCGGGATATGGCAAAACCGGCACCGCAGATTGCATCGGTGGGTAATTGCGAGATGCGCGAAATAAGGCCGCCGGCGCATTATCGCGTTTCGCATGGTTCTTAGCGTGCATTTCCACCCCATGGCATCCCTCCTTTTGAACGTCTCCTGTTCTTGCATTTCAACCGGTAATGCGAAATCGGAGGGAACTGCGGATCAAAAAAAGTAGTCCTTCATGAGCATCTCTATCCTGATGGGCAAGAGAAAACCTGGAGGAATCAGCAGGGAAACAGGAAAAGGTGCAGCGAGCGTCCCCGAGGATGGCACCGGCGGTCCGACGCACACGGAAAATCCCGGATGCACCCAGGACAACAAGTTGTTCATGAAGGACCCGGAAAGCCGTTCGGCCTGGTGCAGACGCAACAGGAGCATGCGGCGGAATACTTCCATCACAGCCGAAGCATCCAGCGAAGGAAGCGGCAGAAACTCTCTATCGGCTGAGAAAGCGCCATCGGAAACAAGCCCATGGCAATGGGGATTGAAGTTCGCTCCTTAGGCACCATAGTTCTGCAGGGACAGGACGCAGCCGGGGCGCACGTCTTTTCTGCCGAGTAGCGCCTGAAAGGATTTCAAAATCGAGGCATAGGCGGTCTGGGACAGCAGGCTCAACAGCGATCGTTCGCGCTCGAACA
>CAYZTZ010000092.1:0-14086 GCA_964481255.1 uncultured Acidobacteriota bacterium
CAATGCTGGAAATTCGGGCGGCTCCGCATCGAGGCCGTCGGGTGCGTGGAGAAGCGCGGCGCCAAAATCGGAAAGATTGGAGCCCGATCCGCACATGTTCCGGTTTGACGCCGCGTCAGCCGTCCCATGAACCCGCCTGGATTGAGCTGCAGGCACGTCCCTTTTTCTTGGATGTCTTTGGGGGCATTGCGGTTCGCTGCGGTATCCGCAAAGGGAGCGCTAAAACCGTGTTCCGGGCGGAAAGAGGCCGCCGCTATTCTTTTTTCTCGTCCTTGACGTACCGGCCGCTCGGCACGGTTGTGAAATGGAAAATCGGCCTGTCGACCCGCCTCAGTATCAGGGGGCAATGTTTCATCCCGGCCGGCACGAATATCAGGGCGCTTTTCGTGAGCACGTGCTTCTCGTCCTCCAGCCAGATCTCTATTTCCCCCCCCAGGTCGTAGGGGCGGGCCGCATCGTTGCCGAAGAAGCCGATGATCTCGTCCGAATCGTGAACATGGGGCTTGTCCTCGAGCGTGGCGGCGGCCTTCAGGTACCACGCCGTGTTCATGTGGAAGGCGCCGTCCACGACCTTTTCGTCCATCCACAGGATCCGGGTGGCGTACTTGGAATACTCGGCGGCTATCTTCTTTTTCTCTTCAGGAATGATGAGGTCCGTAACGACGTACTTCCCGTATTTGGATTCGGCCATATCTCGTCCTTTCGCCGGGCGTAAAAGGTTTCCGCCCGGCCGCCATTGTAAACCACAACCGGCGCGGATTGCACCGATATCCGGCTACTGCGGCGGCGGGATGGCGATGTCGATGACGTGGACGCCGCCCAGCGTCGAAAGGGGCTTGTCGAAATCCTCCTTTTTCCCGACGACGAGAATCTGCACTTTGTCCGGTCTCAGGTGGGCCCGGGCGACGCGCAGGACGTCGGCCTTCGTGACTTTTTCGATCCTCGACTTGATCTGCTCGATGAAATCGAGCGGGTAGCCGTAGTAGGCGAAGGCGACCATGCGGTCGACGATCTGGGATCTGGTTTCAAAGTTGAACACATAGGAATTCAAATATCCGTCCTTGGCCCTCGCCAGCTCGTCGTCGCTCACCTCCTCCTCCATGATCCGTTTCAGCTCCTTCAGCATGATCTCGACGGCGTAGACGGTCGATTCGGACTTCGTCTGGGCGCCGCAGCTGAAAACGCCGGGTCGGACGTATCCCGCCCCGTAGGATCCCCAGACGTTGTAGGCGAGCCCTTCGTCCGTGCGTATGCGCTTGAACAGGCGCTCGAAGGAAAGGATCTGATTCATGATGGTGAGCGCCGGATAATCGGGATGGTTCATCAGGCCCCCGATGTGCCCCAGGATGATGTTGGACTGGTTGACGTCGGGCTTGTCGATGAGATTGACCGAGTATTTTTCCTGGTATTTTACCTCCGGCCACGGCTCGGGGGAGAGTTTGCCTCTCGGCCATTTCCCGAGCGCCGCGCTGACCCTGGCGATCATCTCCTTGCTGTCGAAGTCGCCGCAGACTCCCAGCCACGCGTTGTTGGGGTGAAACCAGGCGTTGTAGAAAGCGACGATGTCCTCCCGCGTGACGGCCTGGATGGTCGCGTATTCGGTTTGGCGCGCGTAGGGGCTGTCCTTGCCGTAGATCAGCTTGTTGAACTCCCGGCTGGCAATGCCGCGGACGTTGTCGTTGCGCCGGGCGATGGCGGTGCGCTGCTGGATGCGGGCCAGCTCGATCTTGTCCTCGCTGAAGGCCGGCTCGGTCAGCATTTCGGCGAGGATCTCCAGAGCCTGGTCGAAATTCTCCCTGAGCGCGGACACCGAGAGGTACCCCATGTCGCTCGAGATGCCTGTGGAAATGGACGCGGCCAGGGTGTCCAGTTGCCTGTCGATCTCATCCCCCGTGCGGTTTTTGGTTCCACCCGTCCGCAGAACCGATCCCGTGATCGCGGCCAGTCCGACCTTCGAGGGCGGATCGAAAACCGAGCCGGTCCGGACCAGGATCCACAGATTAATGGTGGGGAATTCGTGGTCCTCGACGAGAAAAAGCTTCAATCCGTTGGGCAATTCGGCCTGTTCCACCCGGGGCATCACGATGGGGTTCAGAGGCGGATAGACGAATTTGTCCCTCGGACTTTTCTGCGCGAAAGACGCCCCCGCGCCCAGAATCAGAATCCATAGTCCCAGGAGGGCCGCCGTGGAACCGTTGCGTTGCTTCATGATCCTCTCCTTGTCCCGTCATTGCTCCGGAATGATTTCGCCGATGGTGCGGTTCTTGTTCACGAGGTACTGGTTGGCGACCCGGCGGATGTCCTCCGCCGTGAGAGCTTTAATCTCGTCGATCTGGTCAAAGAGCTTGCCGTAGCCGCCGAGGACGACGTCCGAGTAAGTCAGGAGCGCGGCCATGCTCGCGTTGTTGGTCATCTGGTCGAGGAGGTTTTTGATGGAGCGCCGCTTGAATTTCGTGAGCTCATCCTCGGTGACCGATTCCTTCTTGATTCTCTCGATCTCTTCCTCGATGGCCGCCTGGCAGTCTGCGGACGTTTTGCCGGCGGCGGCCACGGCGAAAAAGACGAAGAGATTCGGAAATTTGTCGCCGGGGAAGCCGGTCGAGGCGGACGCGGAGACCGCCACCTTCTTTTCCTTGACCAGGGCCGTGAAGAGCCTTGACGATCGCCCCTGCCCCAGGATGTTGGCCAGTCCCTCCAGGGCGCGGCTGTCTTTGTGCCGGACGTCGGGCGCACGATAGCCGATGATGAGATAGGGCTGGGCCTTGGCCAGCACGGCGACGCGCCTCTCGCCCCACTGCTCGGGCTCCTTCGTGCGGACCGGCTCCGGTTTGGGACCGCTCGGGATCCTGGCGAAATAAAGGTCGGCGAGCCTGAAGACTTCGTCGGCCTTGACGTCGCCGACGATGGCGACGGTCAGGTTGCTCGGGCCGTAGTACTTCGCGAAGTAATCCGCCACATCCCTGCGCGTGATGGACTGCAGGTCCGACATGTGCCCGACCACGCCGTGGCGGTAAGGGTGGGCTTTGAAGGCCGCCGCCTGGAAGTCCTCGACAAGCCTGCCCGTGGGCTGGGTTTCCAGCCCGAGGCGGCGCTCTTCCATGACCACGTCGCGCTCCTTGTAGAATTCCCGGAATACGGGGTTCAGAAAGCGGTCCGACGTCATGGCCATCCAGAATTCCAGGCGGTTGGACGGCAGGCTGTTGACGTATTGGGTGGCGTCCTCGGAGGTGTAGGCGTTCACTCCCGCGTCCCCCTCCCGCATCATCATGTCGAAGTACTCGTTGTTGACGACATACTCCTTCGCCTGCTTTTCAAGGTCGTCGAACTGCTTTTGCAGCCCGGCGACCCTGGCCGCGTCCGGCTCCGCCTTGGCTTGCTCGGCGCGCAGCTCTTCATACACCGCATCGATACGGTCCAGGATCTTCGATTCCGCGGCGTAGTCCTTTGTCCCTACAGTCTTGCTCCCTTTAAAGGCCATATGCTCGAGAAGGTGGGAAATGCCCGTGATGCCGTAGGATTCGTTGACGCTTCCGACGTCGGCGTAGACGTGAAAGGAAGCGACCGGAGCGTTGCGGCGCTCGAGGACGATGAACTTCATGCCGTTGGGCAGGACGCGGGTCTGGATCTGTCTTTTCACGCTCTCGAACGTCTGGGACGACGCCGGGGCGCACAGGAGCGCCGTCACGATGAGCCAGAGTAGGAATCGGGGCCGGGTTCGCGCAAAACCCATGCCGGCGGCGGATGCGGGAAAGAACCTATGATGGAAGGGGCTTGGGATCATTTTTAGCGGCTCCATTTTCTGAAACAAGGCTTTGGGCGTAAAACGCGCATAAATTTTGCGCGCGTCCAATCGCGAATGCCATAATAATATGAAAGCTTTTTTTACTTTGAGGTTTCGCCATGAAATTCTTTCTTCGATGGGGTATCTTGGCAGCGATGCTGTCGGGACCCGGGTGCGGCAGGGGCCTTCCATCGGGTGAAGGGCGGCCTGCCGGGGATGCTTCCCGATCGGCGGCAGGGGAGGCAGGCGGCGGCGCCATGAATGACAGGGCTGATTTGAAGCTGGCGACTTTCGGCAGCGGCTGCTTCTGGTGCGGCCACGCGATATTCCAGAGACTGAAGGGCGTGGAGAAGGTGGTTTCGGGCTACTCGGGCGGCCATGTCGAAAATCCAACCTACGAGCAGGTCTCTACGGGAAAGACGGGGCACGCCGAGGCGGTCCAGATAACCTATGACCCTTTGATAATATCCTATGATGAACTCCTGGAAGTATTCTGGAAGACGCACGACCCGACAACGAAAAACCGCCAGGGCAACGACATCGGGCCGCAGTATCGATCCGTGATTTTTTATCACGACGCGGAGCAGGAAAGGCTGGCGAAGTCCTATAAGGCCAGGCTGGAGGCCGAACGGGTCTGGGACCGCCCGATCGTCACGGAAATCGAGCCGTTCAGGATATTCTGGCCGGCGGAGGACTATCACCAGGACTACTACAACAAAAATCCTTCCAGGGGTTACTGCAGCTTGGTCATCACGCCCAAAATTGAGAAACTCAGGAAGATATTCAAGGAGCGTCTGAAAGAAAGGTGAACCGCGCAGGCGCCGGATGAGCCCCGGAAGACAGCGTCGGAGGGCTATGAAAATATCGATCATCGGCGCCGCCGGGTCCGTGGGAGCGCCGGCGGCCTTTTACCTTGCCGTCTCGGGCCTCGCGCGCGAGGTCGTCCTCATCGACCCGCGCCGCAACATGGCGAAACAGCACGCCATGGACATCGGCACCGCCGTTTCGGCCCTGGACGTCAGTGTCAAGGACGGCGATTACGACGAACTGGCCGGTTCGGACCTTGTCATCAACGCTGCGGGTTCGCCACAGGGACGGATTGCCGACCGGATGGAAATGCTCCCCGCGAACATCCCCTTGATCCTGGAGGTCGCCCGGCATATCAGCCGCCGGTGCCCTTCGGCGATCGTAATCACCCTGACCAACCCGGTCGACCCTCTGAATTACGCCCTGTGGCTTGCGGGAGGCTTCGACCGTCATCGCGTCATCGGGTACTCCCTCAACGACTCGTTGCGCTTCCGCGAACTGGCGGCCCGCGCCAAGGGCGTCGCTGTCCGTCAAGTCCAGGCGACCGTCATCGGGGAACATGGAGACAGCCAGGTGCCTCTGTTCAGCTCGGTTCGCATCGACGGCCGGCCGGCGGCCTTCAGCGAGGAGGAAAAGGAGGCTATCCGGGCCGAGATTCCTCTGATTTTGCGGCGTTACGAGGCTCTGCAGGCGGGGCGGACGGCCGGGTGGACCTGCGCCGTCGGTCTTGCGGAGATCACGCGCGCCGTCTTGAGGGACACGCGTGAAGTTTTCCCCTGTTCGGTTGTTCTGGACGGCGAATACGGTCAGCGTAACCTGAGTATGTCGGTCCCGGCGGTGATCGGGAGGGAAGGGGTGCGGGAGATCCTCGAATGGAAACTGGCTGCAGACGAGCGGGCGGGCCTCGAGCGCACCGCCAGAATCCTGAAAGAAGCGGTTCGCGTCGTGGATGAAACCCTGTCTTGACCCGCTTCCCGGCCCGCACGTTAAAAGACCCGCGGAATTCGTTATAGGATGTTCAGATTACGGAGTAATGAGGCAGGCCTGTGGCACATCGTTTCGAAATGCTTATGAGGCCGGGCATGATCGGCCCGGTCAAAACGCGCAACCGCATCATCAAGACCGCCAACGGCACGTCTTTCATGGAGGAGGACCAGACCGTCGGCCCCCGCATTATCGCCTATTACGAGCGCCTGGCCAGGGGCGGGGTCGGATTTCTGGTCGTGGAATCGTGCGGCGTGGAATACCCTCTCGGTATCCAGCACGTGCACTACCGGCCGGACGGAAGCTTCGAAGGCGTTCAGCTCCATCTCGACGACGACAGATTCATCCCCGGCTTTCAGCGCCTGACCGAGGCCGTGCACAGACACGGGTGCCCGGTTTCGCTGCAGCTGCAGCACGCCGGCCCCTGGAATCCCACGGGCCTTCTGCCGCGCGACCCCAAAATCCGCGATGTGAAATGCGCCTCGACTCTCAAGGAGGAGGAGCTGCCCGGCCCGGATTTCCTCCCCTGCAGGGCCATGACCGTCCAGGAGATTGAAGACCAGATCGATCTCTGGGCGGCGGCCGCCGAGCGCGCCTGGAAAGCCGGTTTCGACGCCTGTGAAATCAACCACGGCACCTGCCATCAGGGGAACACCTTTTTATCGAGGGTGTGGAACAGGCGCGAAGACGAGTACGGCGCCCAAAGCCTCGAAAACCGAACGCGCTTCCTGCGCAGCATCATCACCGAGGCCAAGCGGCGCTGCGGGCCCTCTTTCGCCGTTCACGCGCTCATCAATATCGTGGAATACAACCACCCTCTGGCCACGACGCTGGGCGAAGGGGCCGCGATGGCGGAGCGGATCGCCGAGGCGGCCGACGGCCTCAACTGCCGCGCCGAGCGATACGGGCATCGCGGGGGGCTCATTCAGCCCGACCGTCTTCTTTATCCCGAACCTCCGGACGATCTGCCGGCCGACCTGGATTGGAGCCGCGGGGGCCGCGGCGCCACGGTGCCGCTCGCGGAGGCGGTCAAGCGCGAAGGGGTGAAAATTCCGGTCTGGACCGCCTGCCGCCTGGACGCCGAACTGGGCGAGGAATACCTGCGCCGGGGCAGCCTCGACTTTGTCGGGATGACCCGGCGCCTTCTGGCCGACCCGGAGCTCCCCAACAAGGTGAAGGAGGGCCGCCTGGAGGACATACGCGTCTGCCACGGCTGCCTCCACTGCTTCGACATGCGCAACAGGAACAAGAGGCTCGAATGCCGCGTCAACGCCACCCTGGGACGCGAGACGCTGCCCGAATACCAGCGCCGCCCCGCCGAGCGCGCGAAAAAGGTGCTTGTGGCGGGCGGCGGCCCCGCGGGAATGGAGGCCGCGCGGATAGCGGCCGGACGCGGCCACCAGGTGGTCCTCTGCGAGAAAGGCGCCTTCCTGGGAGGGCTTGTCCCTCTGGCGGCCGTCGTCAAGGACCTGGAAACGGAAGACCTCATGGGCTATGTGCACTATCTCGAGACGCAGCTTCGAAAGGAGAATGTGACCGTCCGCTTGAAAACGGCCGTGACGCCTGAGGTGGTTCGCGCCGAAAGCCCCGACGTCCTGGTGCTGGCTGCCGGGGCCGCGTATGCCGCGGCGGAACTCCCGGGCGAAAAACATGGGAAGGTCCTGCGGATGGCGAAGCTGCACGGCTTGCTGCAATTCGCCCTGCGCTTTTTGCCGCCGTCGGCGGTGCGGAATCTGTCGCGTTTATGGATGCCCTTGGGGGAAAGCGTCGTAATACTCGGCGGCGAGCTGCACGGCTGCGAGCTGGCGGAATTCCTCGTCAAGCGCGGCCGGAAGGTCGCGATCGTCCATAACGGTCCCGAGTCGGAACTCGGCGACGGCATGACGAAGGACGACGTGGACAGCCTGCGCGCATGGTTCAGGCGAAAGCAGGTGGCCGTCTGGTTTGGGGCCGAGGACGCAAGGGTTGTCCCCGAGGGTCTTGAGATCCGCGTCGCAGGCCGGGGTGTGCGGGTTCTCCGGGCGGAGAGCGTCATCCCGACTCAGGATCTGGTGCGGAACACCGGGATCCTCGAGCAGCTTGCGGGGCTTGCCGGCGAGACTCACGTGATCGGTAGCTGCAAAGAGCCGGGCTTGATCGTTGACGCCGTGCGCGAGGGCGCGCTCATCGGATATGCCGTGTGAGCGCGCGGCTGCGCGGATCAGAATATCTGGCGAACGCCGACCAGAAAGCGCCGGCCGTAATCGGGATAGCCGACGACGGTCGAGAAGCGGCTGTCGGTCAGATTCGTCATTTCCCCATAGACACGAATCTTTTCGTTGCGTCCGAGGGAGTACCCCACGTTCAGGTTCAAGGAATGGAAATCGCCCAGAGGCTGCGGCACGGCGGGTTCCGTGAAACGGGCGCTTTCATAGGCCGAAATGAACTTCCAGAAGAAGTTGTAATCCAAAGCCCGCCATTTCCCCAGGATGCCGCTCCCCAGGATGACCTGCGGAATTTCGGGATCGCGGCTCATGGACCCGTCAAGCCTGGCGCGCGCCTTCATCGCCGTCACGTTGAAAAACCCGTGGATGCTTTCGAAAAACGCGCGGGACCTGAATTCGAATTCCACGCCCTTGGAATCCTGATCGCGGTTGACGTAAAGTTCCATAATTCGCCCGTTGACGTTCCGGGTCGTCCCGCTGAGGGCGATGGCGTCATCCTGTCGAATCAGGAATCCGACGAGGGAAAACTCCCCGTACCGTTCGCGGACCAGGCGCAGTCCCGCATCCACCATGGTCCTATGCTCGGTCTTCGGCGCCTCGAGATCGACGGTGAGCGAGCCGCGCCTCGGCTCCACGCTCCCGGCCAGGAAATTCCCCCGCAGCGAAAGCCTCTGCGTGAAATGGTACGCCGCTCCGAGGCTGCCGCTGATTTGAGCGGGCTCCCATTGGTTGACGATCGGGGCGACCTTCTTGAACATGGTGGATGTCCCGTCGATGTTGAAAGCGCCGTATTCGTTGATATAGGTCCTTTGATAACGCAGACCGCCGTCCAGCACAAGGCGCCCGAAACTGTGTTCATCCACCGCCGCCAGAGAGTACGTCTCGAGATCGGAGCGGCGGCCGGAGTAAAAGCGTTTTCCATAGGGCGCGACCCAGTGATTGTAGTTCGCCCCTATTCGCAGCACGTTGCTTCTTGTCAAGGCCACGGCTTGTATCAGGTTGAGGTTCCACTCGTGGTCAAAGTCGCGGGAGCTCTGGTGCGTGGAGCCTGTTTCCGCGATAAAGGTGTTGCTGCGGTTGCCGTAGCCCAGCGTGAATTGGGTCGAAATCCGGTCTTTCGGTTGAAACAGGACCTTGAAGCTTCCGGACACTTCCCGCACAGGGTCGAAGCGTTGAAGGGCCGTGCGGTACTGCTCGGCCGCCGGAGGTTCCGCCTGCACCAGCTCCCTCTCCCCCTCTGCGTAAAGAACCGTGGCGCCGACGGACAATGAATCCATCAGCTTCCAGTCCGCGTGGCCGAAAATACTGAGCAGTTTCTCGGAACCGTGGCGCCCCTCCGGCCCGTCCGTGTGCGTCCCTCCCAGTCCAAGGGAGTAGGACAGGCCCCCGATCTTCTGGCCGTGCGAAACATGCAGGCGGTAGCTGTCCAGCGAGCCGTATTCCGCCAGCCACCTTGTCTCGCGCATCTCATACCTGCGCGGAGTGATGTCGATGACGCCGGCGAGGCCTGAAATGCCCGTGAGCAGCGTCGCGCTCGAGCGGAGCACTTCTATCTTCTCGATATCCTCCGCCGACAGGAAGTAGGGCACCTCGTAGAACTCCCTGAACAGGGCCCCGTCGATGGAAAACTCCGGGTAGGGGTACCGCTGGCCGCGAACGGAGAAAAGCTGCTTCTCCTTGCGCCCCCGCGTCTCCGTCCAGCCTCCGGGCACGTAATTCAGGGCGTCCATGACAGTCTTGGCCGCCTGCTTCTCGATCTGTATCCGGTCGATCGTGGAGACCGACGCCTGAAGGGCCGCGGTCTCCTGCTGCGGGCGTTCCAGTATAAGGAGAGGGGACTCGGCGCTGACGGTCACCGTCTCGCGGATGGTCCCCACTTCGAGTTGAATGTCGATGGTTTGACCCCGTCCCGGATGGATGACGATGCCCGTCCGGTGGTATTGCCTGAAACCTCGTGCGGTGACCGTCAATTCGTAAACGCCGGGCGGCAGGGGCCCCAGGCTGTAGCGGCCCTCTTCCGAACCGGCGGTCTGAAAGGAGGCTCCTGTTTCGCTGTTTTCCGCCTCCACGGCGGCACCGGGTATCCTGGCGCCCGCGGAATCCGTGATAGTGCCGCTGAGGACGCCGTCCTCCGGGCCGGCCTTGGCCGCGGGAAGGGTCAGCAAAAGTAAGGAAAGCGCGATCAGAACCCTATGCATCATTTCCATCTCCACTCTATCGAAGCAGCGTCCGCGGGCGCCGGGCATAAAAGAACCATGGATTTCAGTAATTTTCACGAATACGAGACACTATTCTGAACCGGGCGGCGGCTCCGCCGATCGCTCACCGGCCGAGGGCTTGCGGAATTCCAGCCAGACGCCATAGGAGACATTGTCCCCGCCCGGCGGTCGGGGGATCCGGATCCTGTAATCCGCGATTTTCAGCGATTTCACGGCCGCCTCCATGTCGCGGGCTGCGGCGGCCGGGCCGGGAGCAATAGAATCAGCAACAGGAATCGGCACATCTTGTGTTTCAATCGCAAAATACCTGAACGGGCGTTGAGATTTCGCCGCGTTGGGGTGCCGCCGCTATGCAAGGGATTTCCGGAAGCAGCGCGTTTCTAAGGGGAAGTGTTGCTTCCATCCCGCTATGAAAGCAGGCGGCCGTCTCTCATCCTGATCGCGCGCGTCGCGTAGCGCGCGGCTTCGGCATGGTGCGTCACAAGCAGAACGCTCCCGCCGCCGTCGGCATACCGTCGAAGGTGCTCCAGCACGATCGCGGCGTTGTCGTCGTCCAGGTTCCCCGTCGGCTCATCGGCCATGAGGATCTTCGGCCGGTTGAACAGCGCTCTCGCCAGCGCCGTCCGCTGCCGTTCCCCCGTGCTCAGTTGGGACGGGACGTGGTCGGCGCGCTCCCTCAGGCCGAACTGCTCCAGGAGTTCGGCGGCGCGCCGTCCCGGATTTTCTCCGGCAAGGGCGAGATGGGGAACAATGATGTTTTCCAGGACCGTCAAATAGGGAATGAGATGGAACTGCTGGAAAACGAACCCGATCAGGCCGGCGCGAAGGCGGCTCCGCCTGTCCGGAGGGAGATCATAGGGGCGGTCCTTTCCCATGAACAGGACATCCCCCTCGTCGGGCCTCAGCATGCCGGCGGCGGTGAGCAAGAGGGTTGATTTGCCGCAGCCGCTGGGGCCGTTTATCGTCAACAGCTCCGAGGCAGACAGGGATAATGAGACTCCCTTCAGGGCCGTAACCGTGCCGTTGGGTCCCTGAAAGCTCTTGGTCACGTTGTGGAACCACAGCATCCGCCTATTCCTCCCTAAGCACTTCGGCCGGATCCTGGCGCGACGCGATCAAGGCCGGAATCCATCCCGCGACGACGGCGAGCAGGGCGGCGCCGATAACGGCCAGCGCGGTCATCCCCGCCCAGAAGGAAATGTCTCCCGCGGCTCCCAAGGAAATACTCGCCTCGGAGCCGCCGACCAGGAGGCCGAGAAGAGTTCCCAGAATCAATCCGAGGACGCCGCCGGGAATCCCGATGAATACATGCTTGGCTATAAAAAGCGCAAAAATGCTTTTAGTCGAAACGCCGACCGTCCTGAGGATGCCGACCTCTTCGCGTCTGGAGCGCACATTCATGAATCCCATGAATGCCACCCACAGGGCACAGGCCAGAAGGACCACGGGCAACAAGGCGGACGCCGTGCGCCGGCGCTCCCGGCGGAGAATTTCCCTCCCGTGTCTTTCTTTTTCAAGGGCGGTCTCGGCTTCGCGGGCGACTCTCTTTCTGGCCTCGGCCCGGGCCAGGGCCTGGGATTCCCTTTCTATAACCTGGGTTCCCGGCAGAATCGCCGCGATCTCCTCCCGGATGGTCGGCAGGGCGTTCCCTGTGCACAGGCACTCCAGGGCCAGGATGGCGTTGATCTCCCCCTTTTTCCCCAGCAGATCCTGCGCCTCTCCCAGATGGACCCACGCGGTGATGTCGTCCTTGTTACCCCTTTCTTCCAGGCACTTGTTGACGACGAATGTTCTGCCCATGAGCCGGACGCGGTCGTCCACGCGGATGTTCATGCCGGTGTGCAGCCCATGCCCCAGCGTAATATAGCCCGGAGGAACGGCCTGCTGCAGAGGCTTTTTGGATTCTCCGTGCCGTTTGGGCACTTCTCCGCGCGTCCCCACCAGGATGATGGTCCGACTGCGTTCCGGCCACAGGATTTTCTGCTGCAGGCTCGGGAGGAGATGCTGCACGGACATGATGTCGGAATTCGCCAAAACGTCCACGTACGATTCCGGCATATACTTGTCGGCATAATCCTGGGCGTGCCAGTCCGCCAAGTTTTGATCCTTGGGCAGGATGACCAGGTTGAAACCCAGAAGCAGCATGGCCTTGCGCGTGTCGTCCTGAAGCTCGTCCATGCGCGCCTGCAGTTCAGCCTCCTTTTCCCGGAGAATCCTGACCGTGCGCACGTCGTGCGCGCGCAAGAGAACGATGGATCCGATAAGGGACGCCGTGGCGATGAGCGTCGCCAGGACGCCGAGGAGAAAATTAAGCTTGCGGTGCGATATCTCCTTCGCGACAAGGTGCCGGATCTTCATCAATCCCTCTTACGCCGATTGCTTAGAATGATACCTGCGATGAGGACGACGGCGGCGATCGATCCCAGGGTGATTCCATAAGCGGAAAGAGGGTCGGGTCCTCTTTCGGCTTCGTCGAGGCGGATCGGCCCTGTCGGCGTCCGCGGCGGCTCTGAAGAGGGACCCGGCATGACGCCGGTCAGCTGCGGCTCGGGGGTGTTGTCCGAGTAATATTCAAGGACCGCCCTGTCCCACGGAGCGCCGATGAGCAGGTCGATGCCGGGATGCAGCGATTTGGTGTCGCAGCTGCAGGAAGCCGCCAGGAAGGAGACCGCTCCCTGCAGATTTCTTTCCGAGATATGTTCGCCGTAAAGACACGCCAGCAGGCGCCCGCGGCCGAAGACGGGAAGGACCATCGGCTCGTCTCTGTGCATGTCCAGCTCCTCTTCGCTTTTGAGAAGCATATCCAGCAGAAATCTTTCCTCGGGATCCGTGCGGGAGAGCGTCAGAATCTGAAAATCGTAAGAGAGCTTTTTGCCGCTGGTCCCGGACAGGTAAAAGGGCGGCATTTTCTCGAGCGAGCGCAGGGCAAGATCCAGTTCCTTCCGGATCAGAGCCGTGGCGCGCCGGTCCTTTTCGGCGTTGCCGGAAGGCACAAAAACCCAGACAATGGACTTGCCGTTTATAAGGCTTTCCGCCAGGAGCCGGCGTTTCGGGGAATAGGTCAGAGCGCTCAGCGTCGAAGGGGTGAGCTCGACGATCCACAGGGGCGGTGTCTTCCCCATCTGATCCGGATACCAGACAGCCAGAACCGGGAGCTTTTCCGGGATCGGCCCCTTCAGCAGATCCCGGAGCCTTTTCTCCGAAAACGCGGACGGTTCGACTTCCCGGACGCGCAGGTTCACGGGGCACTCGGGGTTCAGAACGATCTCGTTCAGTTGATCCAGCAGGGCCCGGTCCTTTTCCGTGATCGGGCCCCTGTGGATGAAAATCCCTTTATAGGGATCCGGTTTCCACCGCTCCAGGGCGTATCGGAAAACCGGAACGGAACAGGACGCCGCCTCGCGCACGGCCGTCTGGATGGAAACGGCCCCGATCAGGGCCAGCAAAAAGCACTTGAACCTCAATGGATCATCTGCCTTTCCCGGAATAGGCGGCAACCTCTCCGTTCATGGTCGTCATATAAAGTCTCCCCGCCGCGGCGGCCAAGCCGTCCCACGAGGGAAGGGAATTGAGCTTATATTCCGCAAGCTTCTTCCCGTCCGTTGCGGACACCGCCCACAGCAGGGCGCCGCCTTTGCCCTCGAGCATCTCGTTCTGCAGGGACAGCTTCTGCAGAACGGCCGCGTCGTCCAGGGCGAAAAAGGCGTCCTCCTCGTCAACGACGTCCGGAGGGCCGGCTATGAAAAGCGTCTTGTCGGCCAGCACCAGGGCCTGAGCCAGGAGAGGCGGCTTGTCCACGATCCATTTGTACTGCACGGCCGTCTGCTCGTTTTTGGGGAGTCCCTGACGAAGCTTCCAGTCGCCGGCGTAATTCATCATGCTCTTGTCGAAGGGGTTCACGGGCCCTTTCCCGGGAGCCGTGATGCGCTTGATGGATTCCTGGTCGCCGGCCTTTTCCGCCGCGTAGAGCTGATACTCCAGGACGATCGATTCGCTCAGGAATTCCGGCTTGCGCACGTATCCATAGACATACCGGTCATCGACCACGATCAGGCGCCCCGAGGGGGTCAGTTTGCCCATCACTTCCCATC
>CAYZTZ010000093.1:0-14079 GCA_964481255.1 uncultured Acidobacteriota bacterium
AACCGCTGCATAAAGGTTTTGCAGACCTCTCCCTTAGCCACTTGGGTACGGCGCCTCATTGAGGCCCTTTTATTCTAGTCGATGCGGCAGGATCGCGCAAGGTCTTGATCATCCCGGCCGCCCGTCAATAGCTGTGTTCCGTGATGCGGACCTTGCCCCGGAACGACCAATAGATCGCAGCCGTGTAGACCACTACCAGAGGCATCCCGATCAGCGCGATTACGGCCATAATGCGCAGTGTTTTCCATGAAGAGGCCGCGTTGTAAATCGTCAGGCTGTATTCGGGCGAAAGGCTTGAGGCGACGAGGTTCGGATAGAGACTCACACTGAACAGAACGACCAGACCCAGAATCACGCACGAGGAGGACAGAAATCCGAGAAACGGGCGTTCCCGCTTCACCATGAGGGGGACATTGGCGCCGGCCAGCATGGTCAATACAAACACGGCCCAGGACCACGGGTGCTCGCTTAAACTCCGGGCGGCTCCCGGCACGCCCGCAAGCGTGAAAACGGTCGTTACTGCGTAACAGACCAGGGCCGCTCCGTAGGACCGCCAAATCCAGCGGCGCGCCCGCTCCTGCAATTCCCCGTCCGCCTTGAGATAAAGATAAAGGGCCCCGTGAACGGCGGCCAAAGAAACGGTCAAAAGGCCGACGAGAACCGGGTACGGCCGGAGAAGATCAAGAAAACCTCCGGTGTAAACGCCCTGGGCGCTTACCGGAATCCCCATAAGGGTGTTGCCGGCAGCCACCCCGAAAAGCAAAGTCGCCAGGGCGCTGGAGGCGAAAAAGACGGCGTCCCAAAACCGCCGCCATCCCGCCGCGTCGCGCTTTCCCCGGAATTCAATCGAGACGGCCCTGAGAATAAGCGCTAAGAGGAGCAGCATGAAGGCGGTGTAGAAACCCGAAAAAACGGTGGCATACGCGTTCGGAAACGCCGCGAACATCGCTCCCCCGAAAGTCACCAGCCAGACTTCGTTGCCGTCCCAGTGGGGACCGATGGCATTGATCATAAGCCGGCGCTCCTTGTCCCCTCGACCGGCCGGATGAAGGATGCCGACGCCGAGGTCGAATCCGTCCAGAACCGCGTACCCGGCCAGAAGAGCGCCCAGCAGAACAAACCACAAATGATTCAAATCCACGGATCGACTCCTCGGTTTGCTGGAAACCTCCCGGCGCCATGCATCACGGGGATCACGGCCCTTTTCTGCCCCACAGATGCCGGCGTCAGGACCGGGGTTTCCTCAATAAGTTTGACTCTATGGAGCCGACGGGTCCCGGCCCCCGGAGCGATGGGAAGCCGTATCCGGCACGTCCTTAACCGACGCCTGCTTCGGGAGCGAAACCGGTTCAGGCCCCTTCTGGATTTTTTCGTTCAGCAGGTAAATCCAGATGACAAACAGCAGCGCGTAGATCGCGCCGAACATGAAGATGGATCCTCCGACATGGGAGGCGGAGAGATTCCGGGATACGGCCTCACTGGTCCGAAGCTGATTGTATACAATCCAGGGCTGTCTCCCGACTTCGGCCGCCACCCATCCCAGTTGATTGGCCGCAAACGGGCCGATGACTGAAAAAACAAAGACCCAGAGAAGCCATCTCGCCTTAAACAGGGTGCCTCTCCAATACCGCCAGAGCGCGTAAAGGGTGAGCGCGATGAAGTAAGTCCCCAGGGCGACCATGATATGGAAGGAGTAAAAAGGAATCACAACCGGCGGCGTGTCGGGTTCGAACCGGTCCAGTCCGGGCACCGGTGTGTTGAAATCGCGGTGGACCAGAAAACTGAGCAACCCGGGTACCTCCACGTTATAGCGCAACGTCCGGGACCGCACGTCGGGAATGCCCATGATCTGCAGGGGAGCTCCGCCCTCCGGTGTCCGGAACAGGCCCTCCATGGCGGCCAATTTCGCCGGCTGGTGGCGCGCGATCATTCTCGCGGACGAATCGCCGGAGACGAGTATAGCCACCGAGGAAATGGCGGCCATTATCAGGGCTGCCGTGAGCGACTTACGCGCCATGTCCACATGCCTGTCCTTGAGCAGGTAATAGGCGCAAATGCTCATAATAAAAAAGGATCCCAGGATGAACGCCCCCAGCACGGTATGAATAAAGCGGTCCATCGCCGACGGGTTGAAAACCACGCTCCAGAAACCGGTGATCTCCGCCCGTTGAACGATCCCCGCCGGAGTGGGGAATTCGCGGATCACGTATCCCGCAGGAGTATGCTGCCAGGAAACCGCTACAATGATCCAGAAAGCCGACAAGACCGCACCCAGGAACACCATGAGCGTTGCGAAGAAATGGACGCGCGGGGAAACCCTATCCCAGCCGAAAACCAGCAGGGCCAAAAAGACCGATTCGAGGAAGAAAGCGAAAATCCCTTCGGCGGCCAGCACCGAACCGAAAACGTCGCCCACATACCTGGAATATACGGACCAGTTGGTGCCGAACTGGAACTCCATCACGACGCCCGAGGCTACGCCCAGAACAAAATTCAGGGCGAAAATCCTGGTCCAGAATTTGGCCGCCGCTTCATATTGAGGGTCCCTGGTCCTGAGGTACCTGGCCCCCAGAAAAACAAGGAAAGCTCCCACCCCTATCGCCAGAGGCGGGAACAGATAATGGAACATGATTGTCAGGGCGAACTGAATTCGCGAAAGTGTAACGACGTCCATAGGGCTTATCCAGTATCCGTATGCCGGACTGTTGAATTTCCGGGCCGGGGCAGGCGCTAAACACAGGCTGCCGCAAACAAACAACGATTATATATATCGCCAATCGCGGCTCCAGTGCAAGCAGGATTGCCTGGAACGACGTCGGACGGCGCCGGCTTGATTCCACGAGGCCCGTTAAAAAGCGCTCCCCGGGTCGAAAAGAGCACGGGATAAGCCCCCCACTCAAACGTGAAGTCTGGCGTTTCCCGGCCGATGAATAACCATAAGCAGCTGTATGGGATGGCATGAAGCAATCGCTGCTGCCGGAGGATACGGAGCTGAAATATGAGCGTCAGGGATAAACAAGCGCCCGGATCGGGCGGCCAGGACGATAGCTATGAGGCCGCCGTCCTCGACTTCCTGGACAAGGAAATCGCGGCCGTTCAAACGGGCAAAGAGAAGGAAGAACCATCGGCCGAGCTGGACGCCCTGGTTTCGGACCTGCTGAAGCATGTGCTGGAGGAGTCGGACCCGAAGCAGGAGAGCGGGCGCGACGATTTTGAAGAGGCGGACTCCCCAAGTCTGGACACGCCGCAGCGGCTGGAAGAAGCCCTTCCGCCTGAAAGTAATCTGCTTGAAAATCTGGAGCGGGAGCTCAGCCAGACCATCAGCGAACGGGATCTCTGGGACGGCGAGGCGGAAAGCGCCGCAGAGACTTTCCTCCCGGCTGGAGCCGAGGAAATTCCTGCTCCCATGCCGGCGCCGTCCGAGCCGGGACCATCGGCCCCCGCTCCTCTGGAACAAGACAGCGCCATCGTGACCCATGTCGAAGAAGAGGTCCGCAGTCAGATATTCAAACCATACCCCGAGGAAGTGTTCAGGCCCCTTCCCGAACGGAAAGGCGGGCTGCGTTTCACGGTCCTTGCCGCCGCGTTCATGGTTATTGTCGGGGGCGCGATCTATTATTTTAAAAGCTCCGACGACGGCGCCGCGGAAAGCTCTCTCGCGACGGCCGAAACTCCGGCCGACATCGCCTCCATCGAGAACAGCGTGATTGCGCCGCCATCTCCGCAGACGGAAAGAAAGACTGCCAAACAGTCCAGAGCCGTTTCGCCGGCATCCAAAGGCTCCGTCCCCGCCGCTGCTGAGAAAGCGGATGGAAAGGCCTCTTCGAAACAGCCTTCCCCTCCCGCGGCAGGGTCCTCGGCGGTCCAACAGCCAACGGGCGACCCAAAGAACGGCGCGGAGTCCGCGGTCCCGGCAAACGCTTTCAATAATGAGCCGGCGAAGCTGACCGTGATGCCTCTGGCGACGCCGGAGGATCAGGCGGTCGTAACCTCGGATATCCCGCGCGTGGAGGTCCTCTCCGCGCCGCTTCCGTCCGTTGAAAAAGCGCCTGTTCCCGAGCCGACGACGCCCGCCTCCGCCGAAAAGGCCCCGGCACGGGCTGAAACGGATGCCGCACTCAAATCCAACGGGACGCCCGACACCACCCAGGCCTCTGTCCCCGCGACCCCGAAAACAAGGACGCTGGTGCCCGCCGTCCCGATTTCACAGGCAAGCCCGTCCTACCCGGAGCTGGCGGCAAGAACTCGCACTTCGGGCTCGGTCGTTCTCCAGCTTCAAATTAACGACCAGGGCCGGGTCACGAAGGCGACGCCGGTGAGCGGGCCGGCCATGTTCTATGATGCGGCCGTCAGCGCGGCTTTGAAATGGCGCTACCGGCCGGCGTCCATCGACGGCCTCAACGTGCCGAGCGAGACCAGAGTCACCATTAACTTTAGCTTTAAAAGATAGTCTGGAGGAATAATGCTGACCGAACAGCAGAAGCATAAATTTGAAGTCACGCGGCAAATGGCCAAGGAGGAACTGGAGGAGCTTGACAAGGAGATCAGCGCGGAACTTGCCAGAGTCAAGGACAGGCTGCTTGAGCTCCAGCAGGCGAAAAAGGCGGTGAAGCAGATCTACGACGGCGCCTGCGCCCGCATGGGGATCAAATCCGTTCTTGAGGTCAAGGATTTGAATCTCGGCGATCTGGTCAAGCAGGGCTGATCCCTCATGCCGTGGCCCTGTATTTTTCAAGACGGCTCTCGATGGCTGATTTTCTCTGGGCGGCGGTCTGCTGCCTGAGTTCCGCATACGAAGCGCACAGAAGGTTGCACGCAAATACAATATCCTGCTCAATCAGATCGATCAGTTGCGCGGTGGTGAACCGCCCGGGCTCCTGATAGGCCAGCCTGGCGAGAGTGGAAAACAGGTCCTCCCAGGAGCCCTGGCTTATGTACGAGATACGGAGCACGAATCTGGTCAGCGCCGCGGCGCTGCGGGGCTCACTTAATCCCCGGCGGATCAGGTCCTCGCGCAGCGAGAAGCCTTCGGCCGGCAGACGGATGACCTGATCCATCATGATCTGCGAACTCAGAAGCCGGTCATAGGTAAAAGCCTGAAGGAACTCGCCCGCTCCAAGATAGGCTCCTGCGTCCTCCCTGAATAAGACGACGTCTTCCGGCGCAAAGTCCACACTCTGCAACGTTAATCCGGCTTTTTCGAGGGACCTCCGGAACTTGCCCATGAATTCCTCGAAGCTTTTGTCAAAAAGGGTGGAGGCGTTCCCAAGGTAAACCGCAAAGGACCGCGTCAGCTGATTGGTCGCGTCCAGAATCGGCGCAATATCGACTTCGGGACCGGACCAGAAAGGTTTTTCAAAGACATCCAGGGAATCCAGGCTCGCAAGTTCCGAAGCCGCGTCGATCTTGGCGGTCAGGTCCTTCTTCGAGTAGGCCGTCTGATCCGTCTCTTCTTCCTGCACGAGCCTTTCGAATAAGGCGGGGTCCTCGATCACCATGCGGACGACCTCTTCCTGGCTCAGGATATAGGGGATCATGCGCGCCTCCTGGATGCAGCGGCGGATGAGGCCCCCGATCACCAGCGCCAGTTTCTTTCGAATTTCCGGAGAGCTTCGCATGGATCCACAGGCCCGCAATGAACTGCACTTAAAGAGTAATCGATTGCGCGGTGTCCCGCCACAATAAATCAGTTGATTTATCGGCAGCCGAAAGAACAACCTTGCGGATCAAGTGGAACTCTCCAGCCCCCCGCCGGCCGGCGCGCACGGTCAAACCTCCGGACACGGCTTGCCGCTCGGCGACGGCTTCCCGTCCGCCGGGCCGTTGATTCCCGTCCCGCAGGATCGCGGCGCCCCCGGGCGGAACTTCCAGGACGGTTGAAATTCCGGCGAATGGGAACAAAATAATCTCCCCTTGCCGGGGGACATGGTTCATAATCCCGCACATGAGGATAATGATCCCGGTGCTGTTCGCCGCCATGACCTTTTGCCCGGGTTGCGCCAGGCGGCGCTCCGGAGATGAAGCCGCCCGGCCGGCCCGCCTGGACCCGGCCGCAGCCGAGAGAGTCGTCCGTGAAATCCAAAAGGATCGCGCGGACACCGAAGAGTGGCTGCGCACCAGCCCGCGCTCCTATCTTGCGGCCGTAAACCGAATCGATTTCGGCGACAAGCCCTTTCTGACCGTGGGACGCGCCGAGGACAACGAGGTGCGTCTGGACGCCGCAGATATCGAGCCCCATCACCTCAAGATCTCCCTCGAGGGAGACCGTTTCCGCGTGGAGGCCGTCGATGAGAAAGCGGCGTTTCGATTGGGGGACGCGCCCATCCGCGGGGCGGTGGTCGATCCTTCCTTCATCCAGGCCGGCCGTTTCCACCTGCGTCTTTCCCATCAGCGTTTTCCGGCAATTATCGTTTTTGACCCGCTGAGCCCGCGGTTCAAGGAATACAAGGGCCTCCGATATTTTCCGATCGACCTGTCCTATCGTTACGAGCTGCCTCTGGAGCGGGACCCGAAGCCCGAGCGCATCGTCATTGTGTCCACGCGGGGAAACCGGCGCCAGGCCGAAAGGGTCGGCCGGCTGAATTTTGTCCTGGGAGACACGGCCTGCCGGCTCGAGGTCACCCGTCTACTGGAGCCGGGATCGGGGGAAGACGATCTGTCGGTGTTTTTCCGGGACGCGACAAGCGGCAGGGAGAGCTACCCGCTGGGCCGTTATGTCGACCTTAAGAAGCTTGACAACGGGAACTATATCCTGGACTTCAACCTTGCGTACAATCCGGCCTGCGCTTTCTCGGAGTACTACAACTGCCCGATTCCGCCGAAATCGAACACGCTGAAAGCGGCGATCCGCGCGGGCGAGATGGATCCGCACTATCATTAGAAGCCGGGGCAAGGCGGATATATTGATAATCCGATAGGGCGACCGGGAGAGACGGCCATGGAGAAAGATCCTTTTATGGAAAGAATCAAAAAATCCATCCTGCTGGCGGCGCTGACAGTCGTCGGGCTCCTGATCGTCTATCTTATCCGGAATTCCCTGCTGATCATCTACGTCAGCTGCATTTTCGCCATCGTGCTGAGTCCCGCCGTCCATTGGGTCTGCCGCCTTAGGATCGTCCGCTGGCACCCGAGTCGCGGAATGGCCATACTTCTCCTCGTCATCGCCGTGCTCCTCGGGCTCGTCATCATGCTGGGGTTCGGTCTGCCGCAGGTGATCGCCGACATCCAGCAGCTTTTCATTCTGCTGCCCCAGGCGTTCCAGAGACTTCAGGACTATCTGCGGCAATTTTCCAATCTGCCGCAGATGGACTGGTCCACTTTGGAAAAATACGCCTCCGCGATCGCCTCCGGCCTCACCGGCGTGCTGGGGAGTATCGCAAGCGGAATCGTCTCCATCGCGGCGGCGATTGTGTTGACGGCCTACTTCATTCTTGAAGGGGAAGAACTGTTCGAGCGGACCATGGCATTATTTCCCGCCGACGCCCGTGACAGATTGAAGCCCGTCTTAAGGCTTGCGGCCGAGCGCATGCGCCGGTGGCTGATGGGACAGACCGTGCTCATGCTGATCCTGGGTTCTGCGAGCGTCCTTGTCTTCGGCCTGCTTGGAGTCCGCTACTTCTATCTGCTCGGGGTCTTCGCGGGCCTGGCAAATTTCGTCCCGATGCTGGGACCCACCGTCAGCCTGATTCTGGCCGGGCTGGTGGCGGCGCTCGATTCCTGGAGCAAGCTGGCCGGCGTTCTTGTTTTCTTCTTCGTGTATCAGCAGGTCGAAAACGCCTTCCTGACGCCCAGGATCATGAAAACCCAGGTTCAGCTCTCCGCCTCCGCCGTGCTGATCGCGCTCTTGATCGGAAGCGAGCTTGCAGGCGTTATCGGGGCGATGATGGCCATACCGACAGCGGTCCTGATTTCCGTCCTGATCGATTTTTTCTTGATTCCAAAGCGCCCGGGCGGGCGGCCGTAAGGGGCGCAGGCGTCTCTTCACTCGGTCTCCCCATTCTCCCTTCCGGAATAAGGGATCCCCAGCTGTTTCATCTTGCGGTAGAGATGACTGCGTTCAATCTGCAGGGCCTCCGCCGCACGGCTCACATTCCCCTTATGTTCCACCAGCTTCTGCAGGATGAACTCCCGCTCGAACTTCTCCCTGGCTTCCTGGAGCGAATCCGCGTCCTCAGGGTCCGGCCGCGCCGCGAGGGCCCGGTTCAGGATGCCCTCCGGCAGGTCGTAAATATCGATGCGCGGCTGCGGAGTCATGATGATGATGCGCTCCATGATGTTTTTCAGTTCCCGCACGTTGCCCGGCCACGGGTAGGCTTCAAGCGCCTCCGCCGCCTTGCGGGTCAGGACCGGAGGCTTCCTCCCGTATTTGCGGGCGAAGTCGTTCAGAAAGAAGGAGGTCAGCAGAGGGATGTCCTCCCTGCGCTCCCGCAGGGGAGGGAGTTGAAACGGGAGGACATTGAGGCGGTAGTACAGATCCTCGCGGAAATTGCCCGCCTCGATCTCCCTTTCCAGGTTCTTGTTGGTGGAAGCGATCACGCGCACGTCCACCTTCACGGGCGTGTTTCCGCCCACCGGCGTGAACCGCTGTTCCTCCAGGACCCGGAGCACCTTAGCCTGGGTCTTGGGGCTCATATCGCCGACTTCGTCCAGAAACAGCGTGCCTCCGTCCGCCTGCGCGAATTTGCCTTCCTTGTCCTCGCTGGCCCCGGTGAAGGATCCTTTGACATGGCCGAACAGCTCGCTCTCGATCAGCTCCTCCGGTATGGCGGCGCAGTTCATTTCCACAAAAGCCGCATCCCTTCGGTGGCTCTGGAAATGAAGCAGGCGCGCCACCAGTTCCTTGCCGGTGCCGTTCTCGCCGCAGATAAGGACGCGGCCGTTGGTCGGGGCCGCGAACGCGATCTGCTGGCGCAGGGCCTGCATCGGGACCGACTCTCCGATCATGACGTATTTTTCTTCGAGCTGTTCCCGAAGAAGGCGGTTCTCCTCCTGCAGTTGCCGCTGGTGCAAAGCGTTCTTGACGACCAGCAGGGTCTTTTCGAGCGAGAGGGGTTTTTCCACAAAATCAAAGGCGCCCAGTTTCGTGGCGCGCACCGCCGTCTCGATGGACCCGTGCCCGGAAATCATGATCACGCCCGCCTCGGGACACAGCTTCCTTATCCGTCCGAGCGCCTGCAGACCGTCCATTCCCGGAAGCCAGATGTCAAGGAGCACCACCGAGAAGGGCTTGCGGCCGAGAAGCTCCAACCCCTCCTCCGCGCTGGACACGGCATAAGCTTCGAATCCGGCGTCTTCCAGAATCCCCTGCAGGGAAACCTGCACGTTCTTCTCATCGTCGACGATCAACACGGCCGGGCGAGTCATAGGCGGTTCATTGTGATACGGATTCAGGCGGCAGCCAAGGGCAAATCGATGACGATCCTAGTGCCTACCGGCATGTTCGGTTCGGCGCGCACGCTGCCGTGGTGATCGGAAATGATCTGGCGCACGATGGCGAGGCCGAGGCCGGTGCCGCCCTTGCGCGTGGAAAAATAGGGGAGAAAAACATCGTCCCTGTATTCCTCGGGAAATCCCTTCCCGTTGTCGCCGATCTCGACGGTTACCGCCCCCTGCCGGGCATCGCATCGCGTACGGAGCTCCAGGACCTTCTGGTGCCCGTTCTCGGCCATGGCCTCCAGGGCGTTGTCCAGGAGATTGATAAACACGCGCTTCATCTGCTCCGGGTCGAGCCGGAGCTTCGGCAGGCCGGGATCGAAATCCTTCCGCACACGGACGTCCGAAATGCGCCCGTTGTAGAGACTCAGGGCGTTTTCGAGGACGCGGTTCAGGTCGGTTTCCTCCGGTCTCGCCTCCGGCAGCCGCGCGAAACGGGAGAATTCGTCCACGAGCCTTTTGAGGGAACCGACTTCCTGGATGATGACCTTGACGCATTCTTCCAGGAGGCCGTCGAACCGGGCGAACTCCGCCTGCCAGGCTCCCGAAACGCCGCTCGGCGGCGGCATCTGGCGGTACCGGTTCAGGATACGCTCGGCCGAAAGCTGGATGGGCGTCAGCGGATTCTTGATTTCATGCGCCATGCGGCGCGCGACCTCCTGCCACGCGGACATCTTTTCCATGCGCAGAAGTTCCGTCATGTCGTCCAGGACCATCACCCAGCCCGTGCGCCGGCCCGAACCGTCCACGAGCGGCGTCACGGTGGCGGCCAGCTGCATGCTTCCGCCGGGAAGTTCAAGCTCGATGTTTCGCACGACTGTCCCGAGAAGGGCCGATTTCTGCAGCAGCGCGCGAATCGTGTCGCCGGTGGGGGGTCCGACGACGCTGTCCAGAGGGACATCGCCGCGGAAATCCTTCACCTGGAGCATGTCGATGGCGGCGCGGTTCATGGTGCGGACGCAATAGTTGCGGTCCAGTGAAACGACGCCGGTGGCGATGGTCTGAAGGATCGTCTCGATATACCGGCGCCGGTCGTCCAGCTCGACATTCGACTGGCGCAGGCTCCGCTGGGCCGCCTCGATGCGGCGCTCATTTTCCTGGAGGTCGGCCGTCATGCGGTTGAAGGAGGCCACAAGGCTCTCCAGTTCGTCAAAAGCCTGGCACTCCACGCGATAGCTCAGATTGCCCGCAGCGACGGCCACCGCGCCCTGCGCCAGCGCCTGGATCGGGACGGTGATACGCTTGGCCAGGTACATGGCGAACCAGGAAAACGCGAAAACAATCAGAATAGTAGCGACGACCAGGATAAGGATCGAGTTGAACCGGAGCGCCGCTTCCTCGCGCTGCAGCTGCTCGTATTTCTCATAGGCCTCCATCACCGAATCCGCCCGGAAACGCGCGCTCTGATTGTTCACCGTTTCGGTCAGAACGGCGCCTATCACCCGGCCGCCGGCATCCCGCACCGGAACCGCGGCCCACGCGATCTCGTTCAACGCATCCCGCGGCGAGACCCGCGCCACCAGGTAGACCTGGCGGCCCTCGAGCGCCTGTTCCGTCAGGCCCTGGACGGCGTTCCGATGGCCCGTCCCGGAGACCATGTACCCGGCATCCGCCGCCACTTTTCCGCGGCGGTCGTAGATCCGCGCGTTGCCCAGGCCGAACGTGCGGCAGAATCCCCGCAGCTTTTCCTCAAGCTGCGGATGCGACTCGGCGCGCAGAGCCTCCTCGGACCGGAGAGAGGCGGCGATCTGCGCCGCGGCATGCTTGGCGCGCCGTTCGGCTTCAGCATAGTACTGCTGCGCCAGCATCCGGCTGTTCTCCATCATCTGGGCGGGCGCGGCGCGAAACCACTGCTCGATGGAGGAGCTGAGCAGACTGTAGGAGAGGAGAAAAAGGAGCACCGCCGGAAGGAGCGACAGGACGATGAACGTCCGCACCATCTTGCTTTTGAACCCGCTCCCGACCAGGCCGCTTCTCCTCTCGAAATAAAGCTTGATCAGGTTCCGCCCCAGGACCGTGCCGAGGATCAGAAGCGCCATCACCACCACGACGGTCGCCGTGTAGAGCAGAAACGTCATTTTGATGAACCGGGGGCTCCCGACGGAGGTCTGATGCAAAAAAGTCTGTGTCGCGGCCAGCGCGAGGATGAGGAAAAGAATGCCGGCAAGAATATAGCGGCGGGTCCTGGACCCTTTTTGCTCCGGCGGATCTGGAAAACCCGAGAGTCTCGTCATAGCCTCACGCGCTTGGGAAACCACACCATTATAGTCCATCGGGCCCGCCGGAGGACAGACGCATCCCGGGACCGCCCATCCGCGACTCCGGCGGTCCGATTCTCCGGGCGCAGAGATTCGCCCCGACAGGCGCCGGCTCCATGACTGCGTTTCCGTTCGGGGAATTCGCGGTTCCTCTAGATCCCGCGACCACCTGTGCTTCCCGGCGACTGTTTTTATTTCCGACGTTGACGCGGAGCCCCGGACATAATAGATTCAGGCATCACGCGGAGGAAACATATTGAAAGTCCTGATCACCGGAGGGGCGGGGTTCATCGGATCGTATCTCGCCGAAGCATACCTGGCCCGCGGCGACGAGGTGTATGTCATCGACGACCTTTCGACCGGAAGCCTGGACAACATCCGTCGGTTCAGAACCAACCCTCTATTTCACTTCGTCCAGGACACCATCCTGAACCGGGACGCCATGCTCGAACTCACCGGCATATGCGACGTGGTCGCGCATCTGGCGGCCGCCGTCGGCGTCCGGCTCATCATCGACGAACCCCTGAAATCGATTCACACCAATATCGTGGGAACGGAGATCGTTCTCGAACTGGCCGACAAATTCCGCAAGAAGACCTTTATCGCCTCGACATCGGAGGTTTACGGCCGCAACTCGCAGGTCCCTCTTCGCGAAACCGATATCCGCATCTACGGGCCGACGCACCTGGCCCGCTGGAGCTACGCCGCCACCAAGGCGATGGACGAATTTCTGGCCCTCGCCTACTACCGGACCCGGCGCCTCCCCATCATCATCGCGCGCTTTTTCAACACCGTGGGACCGAGACAGACGGGACGCTATGGCATGGTGATCCCGCGCTTCGTCGGTCAGGCCCTGCGAAACGAACCCATCACCATTTACGGCGACGGCAAACAGACGCGCAATTTCACCTATGTGGAGGACTTGGTCCGGGGCGTGATCGGCCTCATCGACGAGCCCGGGGCTGTCGGCGAAATCTTCAATATCGGCGGGAATGAGGAGATCTCCATCAACGACCTCGCCGACCGCGTCAAGTCCATCACCCGCAGCAGCTCCCCGATCGTTCACGTTCCCTACGACGAGGCCTACCAGGAAGGCTTCGAGGACATGGAGCGGCGCGTGCCGGATATCACCAAGATTACGGAACTGATAGGCTACCGAAACACCTGTGACCTCGACAGCATTCTGGCCAAAGTCGTAAACTATGAAAGGAACAGACTGGCGGCGGAAGACAACTGACAACGCTCCGGCAAACGGCCCGGAGGAATCATGCCCCGAAAAGGCGGGTTTAAAAACATCAAACTGGGGAAGAACGTCTACCGGCAGATGAAGCGGCGCGGGCCGCCCGATCGGCCGCCCGCCAAAGGCCCGACCCGGCCGCCTGCAAAAAAACCGGAGTAAGGTAATCCTTCGCTCCCATCGGCGCGACCGGCGGCTTTCTTCGTGATTCCGAAGCTCTATTCTCGCCTCCATGGATTCAAGGAGGATATATACCAGGAATTCGGAGACAAACATCGGCAGGGGAATGTCACGCCGGCGGTCTGTAAAAGGAATGCGTTGCTATCGCCATCCTTACAGGCACATCCGACGGGAAAGTCTCCGGGGAAGTTTATAACGGTCCGATCAGCCGGCGTTGCCTGACGCTTTTTCGCCGCCCGTTTGCAGTCTCTCGAAAGCGCGGTCGATGGCCACCTCAAAGACCTGATCCGGATCGTAGGGAGCGAACGGTTTCGGGGACGCATTCGTATCCACTATCTCGACCCGTTCCAGCTTGGAGTTGATCTTGGTCAGTTCGTTGCGGATCAGGAAAAGGGCCTCGGACAGCCTCTGGACGGCCCTGTAAATTCCCAGAAAACAGGCGATCGCTCCTGCGGTAAGCCCGAATAGGACGGCTATTTGGAGAGTGGTCATCTCGAACCTTCCGGCGTTGGGATGAATCGATTCGCGGCGACGTCCTTCACATTCCACCTGCGGCCGAATCCGAGGGGCCGCCGGTTTCGGATCCGTGGCCCCTTCTTTCTTCGGCACCTACAGGCAAGGTAGGAATCGGGGTGGGGTACGGGCAGCTGAAAGCACCATGCTATCGGGTGAATCCCCTCACCCTCTTCGCCCGGGACGTCCGGTTTCGCCCAGGATACCCGGCTGCCTTAATGCTCATATCGGCAGGCCGGGGGCGCGCGGATTAGCGTTTCCGTAAGATAAAGCCGCCGCGATTCCTCTCGTCGTGATCCCTTTATACTTCATATCCCGCTCTTCGGATCGCGGGCGAGGCACCGACAAAGCGGGAAGCAACAGGCTGCAGGGACGCCGCCCTTTGCGCAAAAGAGGGTTTCGCGGCTTGCGGTTTGGGGGCCTGAGGCATACAATCATCCGCGGACTCGCGGAGACGGC
>CAYZTZ010000094.1:0-13490 GCA_964481255.1 uncultured Acidobacteriota bacterium
GCTAAAAGGGCAGGGGCTCGCCGGCCCCCGTTTCCAGGGCTTTCTCATAAATCCTCGCGGCAAGAGCGACATCCTCGAGAGCGATTCCGTGAGATTCAAAGAGGGTGATCTCGCTGTCATCTTCACGGCCGGGGAAATCCCCGATGACGACGAGCCCGAGTTCGCGCGCGTCCTCCCAATAAAAGGCTTCGGCTTCCGCCGCCCGCGCCAGGTCGCCCGATTCCAGCATCGCCTGCTCCTTGGAGTCCACCACCACGCAAGCGGCTTTGCCGACGACTTCCGGGCCGATTTCCTGGCGGGATAGAGAGTTGGCTCCTATCGCGTTGATATGCGTTCCCTTGGCGAGCCACTCGCCTCTGAAAACAGGCTCGCTGGAATTGGTCGCCGTGACAAGGATATCCGCCTCCCGGACCGCCTCCTCGGGATCCGAGGCCGCGAGAACGCGGATGCCGGCGGCTTCCGACATTTCCTTGCAGAATCTTTCGCGCCGCTCCTCGTTTCTTGAATAGACGAGAACCTTGTCTATAGGACGGACGGTGCAAAGGGCCAGCAGCTGGGAGCGGGCCTGGAGGCCCGCGCCGAACAACCCCAATCGTGAGGAGTCGGGGCGGGACATGTATCGGGTGGCCACGGCCGAGGCCGCGCCCGTTCGCAATTGGCCGAGCTTGTCCGCCTCCATCAGGGCGGCGAGCTGGCCGTCGCCCTTGTACAGCAAAATCACGAACCGGTTTATTCCACCCACGGTTGTATAGCTCTTAAGCCCCGCGTAGCCGAGCGAAGGCAAGGACGCGCTCATCACGTGAAGCATGCCGTGGTCCAGGCGGCAACGGCGCCTGGAAGCGATATCCGCTTTCTGTTCCCCCTGGGACCTGAACGCCTGTTCCACCGCGTCGATAGCCGTATCCATCGTGGCCAGCCTTTCGATATCCGATTCCCGCAGCAAGATCGCCATACATTCCCCCATGTCCAAGATGGCCGCAAAACAGCCCACAATATACTTGAGCCGAAGGGCGGCTCCAAGCACCAAAATGGATTGTACACAGTTCTACTGAATGAGGGCAAACGCCGGCATGCGCGGTTCGCCCTTTTCGGAAGCCCGCCGCGGGATGGCATTGTCGCAGAATTGTTGAACCCGCATGATCTTGCGCCTATATTGATCTGTTGGAAAATGCCGGGGAAGCACCGGGAAAGGAAAGCGCGCATCCCGATTTTGGGACGGGATTTTTCACGGTTACCAACAAACAGGGCCGCAGGAACTGCCGCCTGCCGCTGCGCGGGGCTCATGGCGGCGCCAGAGCTCTTTTTCCGGAGCGATGGGTGCTTTGCGGGGCGCGATAAAATCGGGCCGTTGGAGCTTCAGGCCGGGTCTATGATACGAACAGTGCACGTGGCCAGATTTGTGCTGGCGGAACCCGATATCCTGCTGAAAAACGCCGCCGTTCATGTTTCCGACCCCGGCCGCATCTCGCGCATCGAGCCGTGGAATAATCCACCCCCTCATTTACCCGTGCAGGTGGTGGATTGGGGTTCCGCCGTGATCATGCCGGGGATGGTCAACGCCCACACCCATCTCGAGCTCACGAATCCTGGCGACCATCGGCTCCCGCATCACTGCTTCGCCGATCGAATCCAACAGTTCCTGAGTATGCGCGGTCTCCGGACCCAAGAGACTCGCAGGGCCTCAGCGCGGGAGGGCGTGCGCTTGGCGCTCTCCTCCGGGACAACGATGGTCGGGGACTTCGGCTCCGGGGCCGTCAGCCGGGCCGCAGCTGAGGAAGGGGGCCTGAAGGGCGTCCTGTTTGAGGAAATGATGGGCTTTTCAAAGGATCAGGCCGAGGAAGCCTTATCCAAACTGAGCCGGCTTCCGGAGCTCCCGGACACGGGATTTCTTCTGGAGCAGGGCATCTCTCCCCACGCCCCCTATTCCGCATCACCGGATTTATATCGGCACGCCGCCGAGATCGCCCGTAGAAGCGGGAAGCTCCTGGCGACGCACGCGGCCGGAACCATGGAGGAGATCGAGTTTCTTGAAAAAGGATCCGGCCGATTCAGGGAGTTTCTGTCCGCCTCCGGAATTCTGCCGGCGTCATGGGTTCCGCCCGGGTTGCCTCCGGTCCCGTATCTGGATTCCCTCGGCGTACTGGGCTCCAACTGCCTTTTGATCCACTGCAACTGCCTGGATCGTGAATCGATCCAGCGGATCCTGAAAACGCGCAGCAGCGTGGTCTATTGCCCCCGTCTGCATGAGGATTCAGGCTGCGGGGATCATCCGGTGCGTCAGCTTCTCGATTCGGGAATCAATGTGGCCCTGGGAACCGGCTCTCTCGCCTGCAACGCTTCCCTGAGCATCATCGACGAGATGCGCTTCCTTTACAAAAAGAGGAAGGATATTAAAGCCGAGGAAATCTTCCGCGCTGCCACCCTCAATGGAGCCGCGGCCCTGAACCGCGGCGCAAGTCTGGGCCGCCTCAGGCGCGGTTACTGGGCGGATATGACCGTGCTCGCCCTGCCGGAGAATGTCGGAGCACGGCAGTTGTTGAATCAGATACTGGAAGGCGCCGGCGAATGCCTGGCCACCATCATTCAGGGACGGATCGTCTGGGAAAAGGAGACTCCGAAGGAAGTCGGCCCGGACCGCGACGCACCCGGCTCCGACTTTCGGCCGCCGAATGCCCGCTAATATCAGCCGCCCGGCGCGCCGGGGATTTCAAGGGAAGAAGCCCCTTGGCCGGATTTTTCGGTTCTGAGACGGCCTCAGAAGAGTTACGCTCACGTTTCGGATGGGGGATTCTGAAGATTTCGTTAAAACAATAAAGAATTTATGTCCCAGGATGCCTATGATTCGTAAATCCCTGTTCCTCGGATTGACGCTGGTTCTGATCGCGGCGCTCGCCGCGCTGATGATACAGGGCCGGCGGATGGAAAAGGAGCAACCTCCGCGGCAAATGGAGATTGTTCAGCAGTCCAAGCCGACCGCCATAAGAGTCCTGGAGCCGCAGGACATGAAAATTGTGCAGTCGAAAATACAATGGGAAGGTGATCCCCAAAAGCCAAGGACGGCCCGACATGAAATCGAGATCCGGAACAACGGCCCCGTTTCCTACAGCGGGATTCAATTGAGGGTCACCTATCTCTCCGGCGACGGGAAAGCTCTGGCGACAAGAGAGCGCTATGTCGCGAAGGATATCCCTCCCGGAGAGGTTCTCAGGACCGACGACATCACATTCGGCGATCTGCCGCCTTCAACAAAGCACTTTCACGTAACGATCGACTACGGCGATTTAGGGTCCTCTCCTTCACGGGGAGAATGACTTGAGGATTATCCGCGAGGGGGTGAGTTTCCTTCAAACAGACCGCCCGGCCGCGGAGAGTTTTTGGAGATAGGGCTTTGTTGACATGAACTTCCGGCTATGTTAGTGTTCAGACAGATCGGGTTTGGGACGTCAGGCGCATCATCGTTCCGAGGTGTGTTAACGGATGAGAGCCTTCCTCCGGTTTCTGATTTTGCTCAGCCTGCCCGCTTTATGGTGGCCGGTATGCATGGCTGAAGCCAAGAGCGACAGCCGCATCGCCGGCAGCATCCGAAGCATATCGGGAACCCCCCTGCGGGATGCCGTCATAAAGGTATTTCAGGACGCGCGGAAGGGGGAAACCCTTCTGGTCACGCGCAGCGACAGTCGCGGTTACTTCAGGTCGGCCGATCTCGATCCGGGAGATTATTACCTCGAAGTGACTCGTCCGGGATATAAGCCGCTCACGACCAACCGTTTAACCATCATTCCCGGTCAGACCATCTCCCTCGAAATCATTCTGCAGGAGTTCATGGACTACATATCCGACGATGAGGATCCGCGCAACTGGAGCCTCAAAACCGTGATGCGCAGTTCGTCGGACCGCCGGCTCATTTTCCGCGACCTCCCCGGCGAGCCGTGGCTCGGCGCCGAAAATCAGGAGGCCCCCTTCAGCCGCAGCGGCGCCATGAGTATCGCTTCGCACGCCCCGAAGAACGGCGCGAGCTATTGGACGCGGCCTTACAGCAGCCAAACCGGCGTTTCGTCGAACTTCGCGTTCTCGGAACCTGTCAGCCCGCACAGCCGCATGATCCTGTCAGGCCAGCTGGATTTCGGCAACGGGTCCTTCTGGAGATTGCGCAATACCTACAACTACCGCCCCGACGACAGTCACGATTACAGGATTTCGGTGGGCTATGGTCAGATGGACGTCAGCCATCCCGCGACGCATTCGATTCCCCCGCCCGTCCTGACCCGTGATTCGGACTGGGGCGAGTCCGCGGTGGAGACACTTGCCTTAGGCCTGGAAGGCACCACCAGGCTGCTCGACCTTGTGGCGGTCCATTACGGGTTCGACTATTCGCGCCTCCATTACGGCGTCTCCAAGAGCTTCTTCTACCCCTCTCTGCAGATTCTCATCGCACCCGTGGACGGCTGGCTGGTGCAGACATCGTTCACTTCAAGGCGCCTGAGCGATTCCAACAGCGTCATGTTGCCGGACGGCGAGATCTATGACCTGGCGGAACCGACGTTCCTGACAATGGTGGGCAATCGGGTCAGCATGAGCCAGGTGCGGCATTCCGAGATCTCGGTGCGCAAAGCCCTCGAACAGGACACCGACATCGAGCTTGCAGTTTATCAGGATAATATCCGGGGACCCGGGCTCCCGCTGCTGGTGACCACGGTCACGCCGCAAGAGAGCCGAACCGATGTGGTGGAGCTGGGGGAAGACCACTCGAGCCAGAGGGGATTGCGGGTCGCCGTCTATCGAAAAATCATGAACCACCTGGCCGGATCAATCGCCTACGGTTACGGAACTGCAGCGAGCATTTCAAGCATCGACGATCCGGTTACATTGCGCAGCCCCGACAGCGCCTTACTGAGCTACGCCTGCCGGCGCTATCAGCATGCGATTACAGGACGGATCGACGCGACGGTGCCTCTGACGAAGACCAATCTGCTGGCGACCGTCCGCTGGTACCCTGGAAATCCTCTGACCCCCATCGACTGGTTCTCGGACCGGATGGATATCGGAATCAACTCCGCGAATCTGGAAATCCGCCAGTCTCTCCCCCTGCCCGAATCCGTGGGAAACGCCGGCCACTGGGAAATCCTGGTCGATTTGCGCAACATTTTTAATCAAGGTAGAGAAATAATCCCCACCACCGACGGGGAAATTGTTCTCAACCGCAATCCGCGTTCCCTGCGCTTCGGTTTGAATTTTAATTTCCGTTAAGAACCTCCGGCGACAGATGCGGTTTTTCAGCCCTGAATGCTTTGGCGCAGTGAGCCTGTGGACCGGGCCTCTTGCCGCAACGCGCTCCACAGCTTCAGTCCCTGAGCGGCATCTCCTGGCGGCATTGCATATGCTGTAGCTCATTCCCGGGCTCAAGAGTATAATAGGGTGGTTCAAAATATTGGACGCGCCGTTCAAGTAGTTGGAACCTCGCAGAATAAGGCGTGCAAATCGCGGCAGGATGGAAGCTAAAACTTATTCCGACAATAATTTAGATTCATTCGAAGGTTCTTTATTGCCCCAGTCTATGGCATATAAATTGCATAAGCCGATGAAGCTGGACTCATTCGGAAAAGAGATTGCGTGGATGAACGGCTTCCCGGTTCCTTTCAAAGTCATAGCCACGGCGGTGCTGTCCGGATCTCTGGTTCTCGTGGGGATTTTGAACCTGCGGGATCGCGCGGCTTGGAGAGACCCGTCTGACGGCGTCTATTGGACGGAATCGGAAGGGGGTTTAAGGGCCTCCGATCTTGACCCCGGGGGTATCGGGGAACGGGCCGGCATACATCCGGGCGACAGGCTGACTGCGATTGATAACAAGGCGGTTGGCGATCTCGGCCAGTATTCCGATAAGATTTATCAATCAGGTTCGGGGTCTTCCCTGACCTACACGGTGGAGGGTGAATCAGGGGTCCGGAACATCGGGATCATTCTCGGGTCGCGGCCATTATTGAGTCCCAGGGATGGGCTGCGCGCCCTGCTGGCCTTTTTTCATCTGGCCGTAGGAATCTTTGTGCTTTTTCGAGGCAACCGGATGCCTCGGACGTTTCATTTCTATCTGATCTGCCTCGCCGCCTTCGTCGTCTATCTATACAGCTGGACGCCGAAACTCGGCGCCCTGGACTGGTGGGTTTACGGCCTTTCGGTGTCGGCGTTCCTTTTGCTTCCCGCTCTCTTTTTGCACTTCTGCATTCGCTTCCCGGACGGCGCAGGCTCCCGAAGCGGCATTGTTCGGCTTTTTTATGTCCCGTCTCTTATTCTGATTGTGCTGCAGGTGTTCTGGCTTGCGGGGCGTCTGGCATCGGCCGGGTTGCCCAGGACGGCCCAGTCCAGCCGGATCATCGATCATATTCACCTGGTCTATTTTACCGCGAGTTTCCTCGCCGGCGGTCTCCTGCTCTTATGGAAGCGCTTTCGCGTGCGGGACCTGATCGCGCGCCAGCAAATGAAGTGGATAAGCTACGGGGCTCTGGGCGGGATCCTCCCGTTCGGGTTGATTTATGCGCTGCCGGCGCTCGCGGGTGCGCGGGCGAATCTCGCCATGGAATCGTCGATGCTTTTTCTCGCGCTCGTTCCGCTCTCGGCGGGTTACGCGCTCATCCGCTATCGCCTGATGGACGTGGAGGTCATCGGACGGCGAAGCGCCGCCTATTTCATTTCGAGTTCGCTGCTTTTGGCTTTTTATCTTCTTTTCGTCCTCGTTCTGGGAAAGGCTCTGGAGCGGGTGGCGCCGCGCGCGGACTTCCTGGTCCTATGCTTCGCCGTGCTGGCGGTGGCGCTTTTATTCGCGCCGCTTCGCAACGCCGTCCAGTCCTGGATGGACCGCCGCTATTACAGGGATCAGTTCGAGGATCGATCCACTCTCCTTGATTTCGCCAGAACTCTGAGTTCGGAGATCAGTCTGGAGCCTCTTTCCCGGAGCATTCTCGAAAAGATCTCCCGGACGTTTCAGGTCGACAGGGGCGCGGTGTTCCTTGCGGATCCGGCCCACCATGGTTTCTTCCGCCGCGTGTGTTCTCTTGATCGAATGGAACTGCACGGTTCCAGGTTTTATCGCGCGGAGGAGTTGTGGGCGGATGAAGAATCGGAAAGCCTGCCGGGCCGGACGGACGGACCCAACCGCATGCGGCGGGCGGGTCCGGAACTCGCCGACGAGGGCCTGGTCTACGTCCAGGACCTGACGCTCCATGGGAAAAAGGTCGGCCTGATCGCAATGGGTCCGCCGCCGAAAGGGAAGCATTTCTCGACGGAGGACCTGGATCTGCTCTCGGCTTTGGCCGGTTACGCCGCCATGGCGCTGGAGAACGCCAACCTTTACCGTTCCGTCGAGGCCAAGGCTCAGGAATTGGGCCGACTCAAGGCGTACGCCGACAACATCATCGAGAGCATCAATGTCGCCGTTCTGGCGCTCGATCCGGGCGGTCGGATCACCTCCTGCAACCTGGCTTTTGAAAAGCTCTACGATGTGCGTCGCCGTGAAATCATCGGTTCTCAGGTCGAGAGTCTGCTCCCGGCGGGTGTCGTTGCGTCCATCCATAGGGTCACGGGAAAAAGCGGTTGGGACCTCGAGTCTCCCGCCAACATATTCAAGCTGTTCCTGGGAAACCGCGGCGGCAGGGGGCTCATTGTGAACCTGAGCGTGATTCCGCTGCTGGAGTCCGAAGCCGTGAACCCGGGAGCCCTCATCGTTCTGGACGACATAACGGAAAAGGTCCAATTGGAAGACCAGCTGATGCAGGCCGAAAAGCTCTCCTCGATCGGCCTGCTGGCTGCCGGCATCGCGCACGAAGTGAATACCCCGATCGCGGGTATTTCCAGTTACACCCAGATGCTGCTCAAAGAAACTCCGGAGTCGGACCGGCGCAAGCCCATTCTCGAGAAGATAGAAAAGCAGACGTTCCGGGCGGCGGAGATCGTCAACGGACTTCTGAACTTCGCCCGTCTCAGCGGGAGCGAGTTCAAGGAGCTCGACATCAATCAGCTGATCAACGACAGCATCGCGCTGCTCAGCCATCAGCTGGAGTCCAACCACATCACGGTGGAATCGAGATTCGACTATTCGCTTCCGCCGGTTTACGGCAATATGGGCAAGCTGCAGCAGGTTTTCGTCAACCTCTTCCTGAACGCCCGGGATGCCATGCCCTCGGGAGGAGAGCTCTCGGTTCAGACGGGAATGGATGAATCGATGGTCGTCGTCGAGATTTCCGATACGGGCCCGGGCATCCCCGAGGAAAACATCAAGAGAATCTTCGACCCCTTTTTCACCACGAAGAGCGCGGGCAAGGGAACCGGACTGGGACTGGCCGTCAGTTATGGAATCATCCAGGAACACGGCGGCGGCATTTTCGTGGACAGCGGCTCAGGGAAGGGGACCCGCTTCCGGCTTAAGCTCCCGACCAGGCTTCACTAGGCATGAGCGCTACAAAACGGATTTTGGTGGCCGACGACGAACAGATCATCCGTGAGGTCCTGTCCGATCTCCTGTCGGCGGAGTCGTATCCGGTGGACCTGGCCGAAAACGGGGCTCAGGCCCTGGAGATGGTCCGCGAAAGGGATTACGGTGTTCTGCTTCTTGACCTGATGATGCCGGACATGGACGGCCTCCGGATCCTGGAAGAAATTCAGAAACTGGAGAGCAGGCCGGAAATCATCATGCTCACGGCCTACGCCTCTTACGACAAGGCGGTGCAGGCGGGAAAGCTCGGCGCCTACTGCTTCATGGCGAAGCCTTTCAAGAACGACGAACTGCTGCTGGCCGTCAAGAACGCCATGCGGTCCTACCGGCTGGAGGAGGAAAACCGCCAGTTGAAGAAATCGCTGCGCGCGCGCTTCAGCTACCGGAACATCATCGGCAAGAGCGCGGCGATGCAGCAGATCTACGATCTGATCGACCAGGTCGCGCCGCGGCGGAGCACCGTCCTGGTGCAGGGGGAAAGCGGAACGGGCAAGGAGCTGGTCGCCAAGGCGATTCACGCCGCCAGCGGCAGGGCGGACGCGCCGTTTGTCGCCGTCAATTGCGGCAACATCCCCCCGGATCTTCTGGAGAGCGAGCTTTTCGGCCACGTCCGGGGAGCCTATACCGGGGCGACCAGTGCGAAAAAGGGATTGTTCGAAGCCGCCGACGGAGGGACGCTTTTCCTGGACGAGGTGGCGACCATCTCGCTGGAAATACAGGCCAAGCTCCTCCGCGTGATCCAGGAAAGGGAGTTCCGGCGCCTGGGAAGCCTCGAAAACGTCAAGGTGGACGTCCGCATTATCGCCGCCACCAACACGGACCTCGAGGAGGCCGTTCGTCAGGGGACGTTCCGGGACGATCTCTATTACCGCCTCAACGTCATCGTGATCAAGATACCGCCCCTGAGGGAGCGAAGGGACGACATCCCGCTTCTGGCGGAGCACTTCATCAGGAAGTATTCGGAAGAAAACCAGAGATCCGGCCTTTGCCTGGAACCTTCGGCGATGCGGGTCCTTCTGGATTATGACTGGCCCGGAAATGTGCGCGAACTGGAAAACGTGATCGAGCGCGCCGTGGTTCTGTCGCCGGGTAAAAACATCGCCGCCGACCTTTTCCCGAAAAACATTTCCCTGTCGCTTGTAGGCGGCGCTTCGCTTCTCGAGGGCGGCCTTTCTCTGAAGGAAAGGGTGGGCAACTATGAAAGGTCTCTCATTCTGGCCGCCCTGGAAAAAACGGGCTGGAATCAGAAAAAGGCCGCCCGCCTCCTTTCCGTCAACGCCACCACCCTCAGCGAAAAACTCAAGCGGCTGCGGATTAAGAACCACGGGGTCCGCGAGCCGCTCCTGGAGAAAAACGACACAAACCGTTAGCCCGGCGCCGGCCGGAAAGCCGCAAGCCCGCGCGTCGACAGGGGCAAGGGGATGCGATGAGGCCGAGGCCGGCGCCCCGCGCGGATTCCCCGCCGAGGTTCCTTCCGCTTTCACGGCAGCCGGAGGCCCCTCTAGGACCCTCTTTCCCCTCGGGTCGGCGTGAAGCACCGGCGCCCCGCGTCGATTGACTTGACCCGGGCTTGCCGGTACTTTTATAAAGGACGCTTTGCCGAGGGGGCTCCATGGACAAATCATTCGGCGCATGCCTGCTGTCGGCTTTCATCCTGGCCGCTGCGCTTTCAGTCCGGACGGCGCATTCCGACTACAAACAGGCCGTCGCGTATTACAACCAGAGGCAATACGACAAGGCGATCCAGGAGCTGAAGAAGGACCTGGATTCCAACCCGGATTGGGAATTCGGGCACCGTCTCCTGGGACTGTGCTACCTCGGCCTCAGGAACAACGCCCTGGCGGTCTCCTCGCTTTCGCGCGCCGCGCAATTGAAATCGCCGGCCTTCGCGACCTACTACGCCCTGGGGCAGGCCTATTTCAACATGCAGAAATACGACAACTGCATCGCGGCTCTGAACCAGGCGGAGCCCCTGGCGGCGAAGGAGAAGGACCCCGAAAAAGAGGCGCTGAGGCTGCTCAGGCTCCGCGGCGCCGCCCATTTTGAACTGCAGCGCTACGGCGACGCCGTCGAGGATCTGACCCGCGTTCTGCGCCAGAACCCGTCGGACTGGACGGACCATTACCGGCTCGGAATCAGCTATTTCAAACTGAACCGGACCGAGGAGGCCGTCCAGACCCTGGAAAAGGCGCTTTCCATGAAGCCCGAACAGAGCGATATCCGGGATGTTCTCGCCAAGGCCTACCTGAAAAAAGGGGGCGCGGCCCTTTCCGGAAAGCAGTACGCGGCAGCCGTGCAGTCGCTGCTGAAGGCGAAGGAATATGATCCGCAGAACGGGTATGTGGATTTCAATCTCGGCGAAGCCTACCTGTTCGAGAAGAAATACCCGGAAGCGGAAAAGGCTTTGAATCAGGCCGCGCAATCGATGCCCGGCAACGCGGAGGTTTACGGGCGCCTGGGACTGGTCTATGAAAAGCAGAAGAAGTGGGATCTCGCCCTGAAAGCCTACAAAAAAGCCGGCGAACTGAGTTCGGCGAAGTGGATCACTGACGCGATCGCGCGCGTCAAGGAAAACAGCAAGCGCTGAAAACAGGTCCCATGGATTGCACAGGCGCTCGGCCAATCCGCTCCGCCTGCGGCCGTTTCACGGAGCTGCGACCGTGTAGGTTCCCGTCCAGTTCCGGAGGTTTCCGGATTCGTCGATGGCGGTTATTCGGTAGCTATAGCGCCCCGGGGCGCGGTCGGCCTCGACAGGGATCACCGCCGTCATGGACTCGGCCTCTTTCCCCGATCCGCCCTGAGCCTGCGTCAGGCGGCCGCTTCGTTCATCTTTGACAAACACGCCGTCCGGCAGGAGATTGCCCGCGCTGTCTTTGATCCATAGACGCATCTGCAGAGCGGCCCCCGGTCGAACCTCCCCGGGAATAAGTTCCGTCTGCATCAGCTGGGGCGCCTCTTCGGCGGCGACCGTGATTTCTTCCGCGCCCGGGTGTTCGCGCACCTTTTTCAACCAGATATCCTCCAGTTCCGACAAAGGCGCTTTAAAGGCCGCCGCCAGGCTCTGGTTCAGGCTGGCCTTCCGGAGGGACTCGAAAAGCTTCAGGGGCCGGTCCCGGCCATGGAGCTCGCGCAGGGTCGCAAGAAGCGTGATCCCGGGAGCCGCCGTGCGAAGGCAGCGGCGCCCCCCTGAAAACGCCGTCCAGGAACGCTGGACGGACAGTCCCAACAACTGCATCTCATCCAGAAGGCGCGAAAGGGTCCATGCGCTTTCCAGATTTCGCGAACTGTGTTCGTATTCGTGCACGAGAATCTTGACCATGCCTTCAAACAGGAACTCCGTATCTTCGCGTTCGGCTCCCAGGGAAAGCTCCAGCAACCCCATGCGGGCCATCTCCCGGGCCGCGTGGTGCAGGAGGAATCTTCGAGGGTTCGCCGCGGCCGCCGGCTGGTTCATCCCGAGGTGGATGCTCGCGCGCGCGTAGTCGCAACGGCTGTCCGATTCATCCCAGCGGACGTTGACGACGATCCTCCGCGGCAGGCTCTGGAGGGTCGCACGATTCATGAAGCCGTAACAGAGCTCCAGATCCGCGATCGTGTCCCGGCCCAGGGATTCCCTTTCCGAAGGCAGGCGCATGCGCACGTGTTCGGAACTTATGCCGTCGATGATCTGAAGCGCCGCAATCCCCGGACGCAGGAACCCGGCTCCCAGACCGCCGGCCAGAATCAGCAGTGATAGAAACATCCTTGCCATGAGTCCATCCCGGGCTCCGCGAGTTTCGGAAAGCCGCCTACCGGGAGAAGCTTTTGAGGGCGGAATCTTCGTTGTCGTACCAGTCGAAGACATTCAAAAGCTTCGTAATGCCGAGCAGGTCGATGATGCGCTGGTTGGGGGAAAGCAGCTTGAAACTGCCGCCGTTCTTCCGGAGCGTGGTGAAGCAGCGGATGATTTCGCCCAGCCCGGCGCTGTCCAGATAGGGGACGCGCGCAAGGTTGAGCAGGATATTCTTTTTGCCCTTCCTGAGAAGGTCGTCCACGGTCTTTTTGATCTCGAGATCCCCTTCTCCCATGAGGATCTTGCCGTCCACATCAAGAATCACGATATCCCCCACCTTCCGCGTCGAGATCTTCATGGATCCTCCGGCCTTCCACCAGGAGAAACTAGCACAGCACGATCGGAACTGTCAATTTGGCCCGCCGCCCGCGCATCAGGACCCGCGGGTTTCCGCCGATTTGGATACGGCCGGAAGCTGCGTTATCATGTCCCGGGACGCTCCGCCGTCGGGACGGGGCCCTCGGGCTGCCATCCCTCTCTTTGCGGAGCGGAGGAACGAACATGGAGAAGGAACCTCTTCTGGAAGTTCGGGGTCTTTCCATCTCCTACCGTCATGCCGCGGGCGTCGTCCGGGCGGTCCGCGATGCGTCTGTGCGCCTCTTCGAGGGCGAGGCCCTCGCGCTGGTGGGTGAAACGGGGAGCGGCAAATCGACTCTTGCGCACGCCGTCGCGGGCCTGCTCGGCGAAAGCGCCCTGGTCGAATCCGGCGGGATTCTCTTCGAAGGGCGCGACCTGCTCTCCCTGAACGGACGCGATTGGAAAAGCATTCGGGGCCGGAAAATCGGGATGGTATTCCAGGACACCCGCGCCGCGATGAACCCGGTGCTCTCGGTCGGGGTTCATCTCACCGAAACGATCCGGGCGCATCAAAAGGTATCCCGCAGGGAAGCCCGCGCCGGGGCTTTGGACCTGTTGAAAGAAGTTGGAATAGCGCGCGACTACGCGCGGCGCTACGCGTTCGAGCTTTCCGGAGGCGAGTGTCAGCGCGTCGGAATCGCCCTCGCGATCTGCAACAGGCCCCGCCTGCTGATCGCGGACGAGCCGACCAGCGCCGTGGATTCGACCCTTCAGGCTCAAATCCTCGATTTGATTCAGACCCTTCAAAAGCGATTCGGCCTGGCCCTCCTCCTCATCAGCCACGATTTGCGGATCGTGCGCAAGATGGCCGGACGGGTC
>CAYZTZ010000095.1:0-8411 GCA_964481255.1 uncultured Acidobacteriota bacterium
GTTCGAAGTTGCCTTTGTCAGCCTTGTCCGACGCACGGTATCTCCCGCAAGCATCGGATTTTGCGAATTGCCCGGGAATGGATGAAATTTTCCCTCGGCTTCCACGCCGCCGTCGAGTAAGCTTCCGTCTTGGCCGCGGCCACACATTTCTCCGGAAGGGGCGCATCGATGGATCCGCATTCCAGCCGGCGACGGGCGGTCTTGTTCCTGGTCCTCGTCGCCATACTATGGAGCACCGGGGGATTCTTCATCAAATTCGTAACCTGGAACCCGCTCGCCATCGCCGGGACCCGCAGCGGCATCGCGGCGGCGGTGATGCTGGCTTTCAGGCGCAGGATGGACCTCCATGGGGGGACCGCCCAGATGGGTGGGGCCGTCTGCTACGCTGCAACGGTGATCCTGTTCGTCGTGTCCAACAAACTGACCACCGCCGCCAACGCGATCCTTCTCCAGTACACCGCCCCCATTTATGTCGCCGCTCTCAGCCACTGGTTTTTGAAGGAGCGCCTCATGAAATGGGATCCGGCGGCCGCCGTCCTTACCGTCGGCGGGATCGCCCTTTTCTTCCTGGACGACCTGTCGAGCGGGGGGCTGTGGGGCAATATCGCCGCCATTTGCAGCGGCATGGCCTTCGCAGGCACCATTATTCTTCTGCGTAAACAAAAGGACCGCTCACCGCTCGAATCCATCTTCCTTGGCAATATCCTGACATTCCTGATCGGATTCCCTTTTATGTTCCGCTCCTCTCCGGGCGCGGGCGGCTGGTTGGGTCTGATATTTCTCGGCGTGTTTCAGCTGGGCTGCTCCTATATTCTGTACGCCGAAGCCATCAAACACGTCACCGCGTTTGAGGGGATCCTGATCCCTGTCTTGGAACCGGTCTTGAACCCCCTATGGGTCTTTCTCCTTCTTGGCGAAAAGCCGGGCGGGTGGGCTGTCGTCGGCGGATGCGTCGTCCTGGCGACCGTGACCGCCCGCTGTATGCTCGCCCTAAAACAGGGCCCAACCCCCATGGCCGCTTAGCGCGCCCCCTTCAGGTGCTTCGCCAGGAAAGCGTAAACCTCCCGGCGGGACTCCCGGGCCAGGGGCGTATCCATGCGATTGAAGCTGTGCCCGCCGGGCGCGTCCTCGTAAACCCTGTACTGGAATGTCTTCCCCGCCGCCTTAAGCTGGGCGATCAGATGCTCCACCTCCGCCACATGCACATCCCGGTCGTTGGTCGTCGCGTGGATCAGGAGAGGCGTCTGAAGCTTCGCGGCGTTCCAGGCCGGCGAACGGCGCCGGTATTCGTCGACATCCTCGCCTGCGGTCTTTCCGATGTGGTAAGGGGCGGCGAATTCGTCCTGATAGTCGCGGCCGGCATAGCCCATGCGCGCCACAAGGTCCGACACCGGAACTCCGGCGTACACCGCCTGAAACTTCTCCGGGTGCGCGAACGCAGCCATAAGCGCGATGAGCCCGCCGTGGCTCCATCCGATGATGCCGACTCTTTGAGCATCGACGAACGGGAGCGTCGCGACGGCCCAATCGCGCGCCGCGACGTTGTCTTCGATCTCGAGACCCCCGTAGTCGATCGCCTCCTGGTACTCCCTGCCGTATCCGGTCGAGCCGCGGTATTCGGGGGCGATCACCACATATCCCTGTTCCATCAGTTCGCGGATGATGTGGGTGTAATAGGTCGTGAAATCCGCGTGCACACCGCCGTGCGGCAGGATAAGGAGCGGCAGTTTTTGCGGGCTGCCGGACATCCTGGGCGCGAAAACGTAGGCCCAGATTTTGAAAGGGTGCCGTTCGTTTTTGATGCCGTATGTCTCCTTACCCTTCGGATTGGGCGCGGACGTGATATAGACCTTGTCCACAGACGCGATGTCGCCGACTCGCTCGTACCACAGAACATCGTCGATGGATTTCAATATCTGGTCGAAAGCGTACTGCGCAGCCTCGATTTTCTTCTCCATCGCGGCAAGACGCTTTTCGAAAGCGGAGGACGGCGCCTGTTCGTCCGCGGCGGAGGCGGCTGCAAGCGCCATAGCCAGCGCGATCATGGCGGCCGCCGCTTTACGGGAATTGACAGTGAGCATAGATCCCTCCATGGCGGATGATGACAAGACTATAACCCCGGCGGCGGCCGCCGCGAGTCAAATTTTACGGGGCGCCCTCACCAGGACAGCCGGGCTGCGACCGCGAGTGAAACGGCCATGAGGGAGTTTGTGAGCAGGTTCCAGGCCACGTTGGCCGACAGCGTGCCGACCGATACGGGCGTCTCCGGCCTGCGAAACGCCCATCGCAGAGGCCCCGCGAGCAGGACGGACGGGAGCGCGGCAACCAGGCCTAGTCCAGGCAAAACTCCCGCCGACACCGCGACGATGATACAGATCGGGGTCAGCAGGGCCGCGGCGGCGTAGATAAGAGCCGCCCTGCGCTTGCCGAAAAGGATGACGAGGTTTTTCCTCCCGCCGGTGAGGTCGGCCTCCACGTCCGGGAATTCGTTCAGCAGAAGCAGGTTGAAGGTCATAAAGAAAGCGGGGATGCCGGCCGCGACCGCCGCGGATGGAAGATGCCCGCCCTGCACCATGGCCGCACCCATTACGGGCAGCAACCCCAGTCCCAGGCCTGCGGCGATTTCGCCCACGCCCGTGTGGGAAAGGACGTCCGCGTAAGCCAGGACGCAGAGGGCTCCGAGAACCAGGACGGGCAGCAGGATCGGACCGATCCGCAGCAGCATATAGATTCCGACCCCGAGCCCGACAAGCGCCATGGCCGCTGCGAAAGCGCGAGCCGTCTGCGTGCGCATCAGGCCGGACGGAAGAGTTCCGCTGCCGCCCGAGAACGGCGTCCGCTGCGTTCGCAGGTCGATCCCGCTTTTCATGTCGCTGACCTCGTTGAAGGCGTTGACGCTCGCATGGAGCGCAACGAGCCCGAGCAGCGCGAGCAGCGTCCGCGGCAGGCTGAAATCCCCGGAATAAAAAGCGGCCATCGATCCCGATGCCACGAGAGTGAAGGGCAAAATGAGGAAAGGTCCTCTCGCCACCCCCATGAAAGCCTTTAGATTCCCCATCATCCGCTCCCTTACATCTGTTTTCCGCTCCGCCGTGCGGCATCGCCCGAGCCGGAGCATGAGAGGAAAAATTCCGGCAATGATAGCACGGCGCGGCATGTCTGCAACCTAATTCAGGCGAGGTCATGAGCCGGCGGCGCCGGCCTTGAACCCGATAACATGCGCCGACGAGTGTTCAGACCCGTCCCTCCAATAGCAAAGGCTCAAAGGGATCCATCCCGGTCCAGCGCATGGGATGATTCCCGGTGGAAGAAGGCTATGATGTTGTGAGGGCGGTTCTAACGCTGTTCTCTTCCATCAATACCTGCGGCTATATGCAATTGCCAATGCATCCAGAGGCGATGTCGGGATTTCCGGTAATCCTGATGACAGAGTGGAATCAGAGATGTTTACAGAGATCCACGGACACGCAACTCGCGGATAAACGAGCGGCGGGCCGTCGAGGAATGACGCCGGCGGCGCGCGGACAGGCGCTGCGACCCGGCATATGTTCAAGCCTTTCATCGTTCGCCGGCTCGTCACCCGCCCGCCTGATTGTTTGCTCTTCCCGGTGAAATCGTGAAATAATCGCGGCGCGTCCATGTAATTCCGATCAGGGCTTGCTCCTTATCGAGCCCAGGGGATTACGGGTTTCGCGACCTGCGGCAGTCGATCGACGGCTCCGGGGGGAAGAATGATGGCAAAGAAAGCAATGATGGCGCTGCTGTTGCTATCCATAATCGCCTGCTTAAGCTTGGCGTTAAAGGCGCAAGGCGCGAAGCGATTGTGGGTGCTGAAGGATTCGGGCGAAATCGTCGAGTACAACCCCTTGACGTGGGCGGTCCAGAACAGGATTCCGGTTCCGGCCGAAGCGGTCGGCCACCCCGAGCGTTTGTCCATCAGCAGGAACGGCCGGATGCTGTTCGGTCCCATTTCCGGATATAAATCCGCGACCCTTCCGGAAGGTTCTGCGCCGCCCAAGCTTTGGGTCTGGGATGGACGGAAAGTCATCTCCTTCGACCTGGAGGAGGGCTATCGATCCGTCGTGGACCGGGGCGGCAATGTCCGAGTGCAGCAAACCGTGTCCCGCTATTCGCTATCCGCCGATGGCCGGAGTTTGTACGGGTTTGAAAATAGGCTCCAGATCCTGAAGGACCCCCGGGGCGCTGAATTGTCCGTTTCGACCGAGGTGCTTGCCTGGCAATCCGATCTCGCAGGCCGGGAGCGGATCCGGCTTGTTGATTTCCATCTGCCCAGGTGCGAGTGCGGAACCGGGGTCTGCTCGGAAAGCTGCCCCGAAGCCGCCTTTTGGCTTCCCGATGAAGGCGTCGCGGGTTTCTTCTTCCTGACACGCTGGATACCGGGGCAGATCGGAGCGGTTTACGAGTCGACTTCTCTTTTCAGGAGATCAGGGGGGAATTGGTCGGAGCGCCGATTCAATAAGGCTCTGGAAAAAATTGAAGACGCGGGACGGGGAGGGGACGTTGTTATCCATAGCGTCCCCGACGGCGCATGTTGCGGATGGAACAATGCAGGCAACGATCAGACGATTCTCATCGCAGAAGGCAAAGAGAGGGTGATTTTTGATGAATTCGACAGATTCGGAAATTCCGACTACGACGTCAGTTTTTTTATTTCGACAGCCAGGCTTTCGCCCGACCTGGAGTCCATCGCCATGACAATTCAGTCGACAGCAACACCCGGGGCCGAGATCCGTTTGTCGGATCAGGGCAAACCAAATCCCGAAGCATTAGCCCGGATCCGCAAATCTCTGGCCGCTTTGCCCGCCGTCGAGGCCGTTCAAACCGGGGACCCATCGCATCGATCCGCATTTTATCCGAACACAATCCTGGTGGGATGGCTGGATGACAGAGAGGTCCTGGTGGTTGAGAAGGGCACTCTTGCAGCGCTGAATGCCTGGACGGGTGCTCGCAGGAGTTCCCCGATCCAGATCGCCGACGAGTCGCGTGTTTTTCTTCGATAGGAGCTTTTCAGGAACGGATGCCGCCTTTTCGAAAAACAATGCAAAGGGCGGCGGCTCTTATCTCGGGTTTAAGAGCGGGGGACGATCCGCAGTCATCGCCGGAACTCCTGCAAACGGCAAGATATCCATGGGGGAAGCGCCGCTCTTGTTTTGAATTGGAGGAATGGCCGCCCCTGGTGAACAGGGCCGTCCTCCTCACAGCGCCATGCACAACGCCAAGGCCAAGATGTCATCCATGAATTTCGTCTCTGTCCCTGCCATTTCGCGGCACCGCGAGACATGCCCCGTCTGCGGCACCGACGGCCCTCGTCTTTTCAGTACGGCGATCGATCGCCTGCGCGAAGCCGACGGCGGACGGTGGAGGATCATGAGATGCCGGGGGTGCGGCTTCGGATGGACGGAGCCTCTGATCGGCGAGAGTGAAATCGCCGCTTATTATCCCGCGGCCTACCTTGGCGGGATCGAGGAACGGATCGATCAATACCTGCGGGGAGAGTTGCAGAAAAGCCGGTCCTGGCGCGGCGAAAGGGAGAAGGTCCGGCTGGTTGAAGGTTTTGTTTCCAGAGGCCGCCTGCTCGATGTGGGCTGCGGCGAGGGGAAGTTCCTTTGGGCGCTTAGTCCGGAGCGCTGGCGGAGAGTGGGTGTCGAGGTGTCCGCCGAGGCGGTGCATCTTGTCAGAAGCCGGATCTCGGGCATCGAAATGCTTCCCGGAGACATTTTCCAATCGGCTCTCAATCCGGCGAGTTTCGACGTCATCACCTTCTGGCACGTGCTCGAACACCTTTCCGATCCGGCGCGCTCCCTGCGCCGCGCGGCGGCCCTCCTGCGTCCCGGAGGCATTGTCGTCGTATCCCTTCCGTCGATAGATAGCCTTCAAGCCGCGCTCTTTCGGAAAAACTGGTACGGGTTCGACGACGTCCCCAGGCATTTGCATCACTTTTCGCGCGAAGCTCTGGACCTGCTGATGACCGGATGCGGTTTCAAGGTCGAACGGCATCTCCTGTTTTCAGAATCCGTCAATTTTCACGCCCTCAAACACAGCCTTATGAACTGGGCGGCCGGCATTCCCGCAGGCAGGTTCTGCTATTACGCTCTGAAACCCCTGCTTTTCGGCCTGCAGCTGCTGGAGCGGCTTTCAGGCAGATACGGCATCCGGACCGTCGTCGCGCGGAGGCTGCCGAATGAAGGAAATCACCCGGATTGTCGCGCTGGGCGCCAGTAATCTGACGCGAGGATTCCATACCGTTGTGCGGGCGGCGCGGACGGCGTGGGGGCCCCAGGTGGAGATATTCGCCGCTCTCGGGCATGGCCGATCCTACGGCGCACCGAGCAGGGTCGCCTTCCGCACTCTCCCGGGCATCCTCGAGTCGGGGATTTGGCGGGCGCTCGAGTCCCTGCCTCCCGCCGCGACACGGGCCCTGGTGACGGATATCGGCAACGACCTCATGTACGGCTTCCCCGTCGAACAAATCCTATTATGGGTTGATGAGGCGTTTCGCCGTCTCCGGCAAACGACGCAGGACATCATCGTGACAAACCTTCCTCTGGAAAACATTCAGCGCCTGTCGCGGCGAGAGTACCTGGTTTTCCGCTCGATCCTTTTTCCGCGCTGCCGACTGCCGCTCGTCGAGGTGCTGCAGGGAGTCGAGGGCATCAACACAGCGCTCGAGCGTCTGTCCGAGAAATGGGGCGCAAAGCTGTTCAGGCTGAGCCCCTCGTGGTATGGGATCGACCCGATCCATATACGCCGCCGTCTGTGGGCGTCCGCGTGGAGGGATATCCTCGGCGCCGCTTCGACGCCGGGCGCGGATGATGGCTCGTGGCTTGAAGGATGGAAACTCTATTTCATGGCTCCGCAGCGCCGGTGGATATTCGGCATCGAACGATACACTCCGCAGACAGGCGTCACGCTTCGCGCCGGGGGGCGGGTCCGGCTGTTTTAAAAAGCTTCGGGATGCCGAGGCCCTCCCTTCAAAGCTCGGCCCGCCTGCGGGACTTTATGCAGGAGAAACGGAAAACGCGCGGCGCGGCACCAGAGATCAACGACTCGGATGGCCCGCGCCCAACATCGCTCGCCGGCCACGGCATGTTTTTGAACTAGGCGATGGCCGCGGTCCGCTGCTGGCGGTATTCGGCTTTGGAGAAGGAAAACTGCCTTTCGATTTTTTCCCGGAACACGAGTCCCGAGTTATAGGCGCAGAACGGGTAGAGCCGCCCGTCGGGCGCGGAATAATGTATGACGCAGCGCTTGACGCGCTCCACGTCATAATTGTAGGAATCCATGAAATGCATGCCGGCCACCATCAGGGTCTTGTAGGTATAGGTCCCGTCGTTCGCACCACGGCCGGCCTTCTTGTCGAGCAGGCCCTCGATGGTTTGCCCGAGCTTTGTCAGCGTCAGCCCTTCGGGAGCCTTGCTCTGGTCGAAATGCCTGTTGGCGCTGCTGAAGAGGCTGAATTTGCTGAGGTTCTTATACAGGGACTTGAACGTGGTCTTGTTTTTCAGCTTTTCCGCCTGCTCCTGGATGTCGTCGAACAATCCCTTGATGTTGAGAAAACGTGTAACCGGTGTCGGCTTTCTGTTTGGATCGACAAAGAAGTAGGTCCCGATTCCGCAGAGAGGGTGACAGGAAACCATGACGTTGGGCTCGTTGCGCAGAGCCTGAATCAGCTCGGTGATCGGGGTTGTGCAGGACAGGGGGAACCAGTCTTCCTTGGTTGTATAGCCGAGCGTGTTGACCCCGTTGGCCAGGTCGGACAGCGTGAAACGCATCCTTTCGCGCTCGGCCTCTTCGATGCGCCCCGTGAGCGCCACGGGCTGGAAACTGATGCCTGACGACACGTCAATGGTGTCGAGGGCGAACTGGACGATTTTCGGGACCTGGTCGTCATTGAATCCGCCGACGATGGTCGGGACATAGACGATCTTGAGCCCCGCTTTCCGGACGTTCTCGATGGCCTTCATCTTGATATCCAGAAGGTCCTTCCGTCCCCGGATCTTCTCGTACAAAGCCGGGTCGACGCCGTCAAATTGAAGGTAAAGGGTGTGAAGCCCGGCCTCCCTGGACCTTTCCGCAAAGGATGGGTCCTCCGCGAACTTAAGGCCGTTCGTTGCGCACTGCACGTGGGAAAAACCCAGTTCGCCGGCCTTTTTCAGGATCCTGAACCAGTCGGGATGGATGGTCGGTTCCCCCCCGGAGAACTGAATGACGCGGCCGGAGACGGGACGAGACTCGCGAAGCGTCTTCAGCATCTCGACGACCTGTTCGTAGGACGGCTCGTAGATGTAATCCTGGACGTTGGCGTTCGCGAAACAGACCGGGCAGGACAGGTTGCAGCGGTTGGTGAGGTCGATGTTGGCCAGCACGGGATGGCTGACGTGCAGATTGCA
>CAYZTZ010000095.1:8511-13487 GCA_964481255.1 uncultured Acidobacteriota bacterium
AGCGGTTGGTGAGGTCGATGTTGGCCAGCACGGGATGGCTGACGTGCAGATTGCATAGTCCGCAATCGTCGGGACATGTCCTTGCGTCAGGCACGGCGGGATTGGATACGCCGCAACCCACGTCGCGGTTCCAGGCTATCATGCGGTGGAAGTACTCCGCGTCCGACAGGAGGATGTCCTTGAAAAAACCATGTTCCGGACATGTCTTTTCCATGATGATTCTGCCGTCCTTTTCCAGCACTTCGGCCTCCAGCTTCGCCGAACACTCGGGACAGAGCGAAATCGTTTTGTACGGCACTGCATACGGCAAAGGATTGATGGGAGCGCCGGTCAGAGTTTTTCTTTCAGACGGTGCATTCTTGGCCATGGATTTTACCCTCGCGGATTTCATTAAATCACAATAACTTTCCAGCTTTCCTCACGCTTCGGGCCGTTCCGGGCTCGCCGCCCGGACCAGGAATTCAAGGTCCGGAATTCAGACGCCGAATCAGCCGCCGCATGAATCCCGAAATCCTCCATCAAAAACATTGATTTTACATCGAAATCCTAAAGAGGGAACAGGAATTTGAGTCTACCGCCGCCATCCGGGAAGCCCTGCAGATTTGGATACAGCTCCACCGTGTCCGGCCTTCCGAATTCTCGTCCCGTGGCTCAAAGCGACGGCCCCGGGTTTCAGGAATCATCGGAAAATTCCATGAGCCGGGTCCGCCCGGTATGAATTCCTTTGCCCGGTATCATTCTCTTATTGCCTGGACCTGCAAGGGTTCGGGGCGCCGCCATCCCTCCGCTGTTTCCAGGGGGGGGTGCGCCGGATTTATTGTGAATTGCATCGCGGGGCGGGAGTTTAAATTATGGAGTTTTATATCGACAAACACGATCCCCTTTCGATCATCCGGCAGATCCGGAAACGGGTCCGGCTGATAGCGGCCATAGTGGTATTTCGCATGCGGGACACGCAGCAGGCCGCAGGCGAATCGGCCGGGACTCTCTCCTCGGGGCACGCCGTATCCCTGCAGGACGGCCGGCGCCGTTTTGCACGTCCGCCGCGGCAATCTCATATCCGCATCCCCGCAAAAATCTGATTCTATTTTCCCTGTTTTCATGTATCTTGGAGCCATCAAGAAATGCTCGGGCGGAATGTATTATTTGGTCTTCAGCTCCTGCAATATTGCTGGAACGCAGCGGAGATTCGACGGAATGTCCCGGCAAACCCGGCATCCGCCGGCGGATAGGGACGGATTGATCCTTTTGAGGAGGTTCGCAAATGATGAATATACCGATGCACCGATTCAAATATACCAAACTGACTCAAGAACAGATCGGTCGGAAGCTTGCGGCCGCGGATTCAGGCCCGAAATGCGCGTCCGAGCTTTCGGGCGACCTGGCCGGCAAGTCGCTCAAAATCGTGACCGATAACGGTCCCGTTCTGAACTACTCTTTCAAAAGCAAAAACAGGCTGACGCTGGCCGAGGGCGGCAATCCCGCCGTTGAAGCGGGCTATGGCGCCCTGACGCTTAAGGAGCTGGTCTTCTTCTCCCATATGATCCCCAAGGCCCAGAAGGGTTATAACGTCTTCGTGGATCTCAAGACCGACCTCGTCACGGTCTTTGAAGTGTGGTTCTGCGGCGGCAAGGACGGCAGCGGCACGGTTCTCGACGACCGGGAAGTGCAGCGCCAGATCTATTTCGGATATGTCGAGGCCGCAGGGAAAGGGGCCCCGAAGAAGCGCCATCACCTCACCAACAGGCTCGAAGGCACCGGCATGTACTGGAAGCAGGACACGGGCATCGAAACCCTGGAGTTGTATCCTTCGATCGTCTCCTCCAACTTTGTCGAACTTACCCGGCACGCCGACGACCTCAGTTACTGCAGCCCGTCGGATTACATCATGGTGAACGACAACCTGTTCATCTACGACAGGACCGAGTGCGAATTCTCGGGCATCATGACCCTGTATGCCCTCGACCTGTTCACGGAAACGCAGGCGGGCATGCGCCTCGGATTCAACGAAAAGGACGAGCTGGAATACTACATGTTCCGGGGAACGGGCAGGATCGTCGGCCAGCTGACCTCACTGGCGCCGTTCGACGAACACGGCGAGACCCTCAATCTCACCATGGCCGGCGCGAAGACTCCGCCTGCCCAGGCGGGTCCCCAGCCTAAAGGATACAGGGTCGCCTATCGGCCGGCGCGGACCTTCAGGAATATGACCGAGGAAGAAGTTCACCAGGCCGCTGAAAAGAGAACCATCACGTTTACCGGCGATCCCAGCGCCCCCCAGGAACAGGCGGGCATGATGGGAGGCAATCTCCTTCCTTTCAGCGACCTTCTGGTGGGCAAGCAGTTCACGCTGCGCTATGACAACGAGGGGCCGGGCTGGGAATACCGCGTTCTCGACTTGTATAACCTCGAATGGCGCGCCAAGGGTGAAACGCAATGGCGCAAGGAAACCTACCGGGCGTTTGAAGCTGATGAAAAGCTTGTATTTTTCGCCCACATCGTCGGCGGGAGCAGGCCCCGCACCTGCCGCAGAATCGCCCTGGACCTGCTCAACGGCCTGACCACGTGCATTCTTTCCAAAATGGGCACGGAATATTACGGGAACGAGGTTTCCTACAGGGCCATCTTCGGCGCCGCCGAAATGGAGGGGGTGCAGGCTCCAAGATACGTGCGTCATGAGTTCACCGACGAGCTCGTCGGCCGCGGGTTCACAAGATCCTACTCCGACCAGATGACGTCCATGCATCTTTACACCACGCCCCATTCCTCGGCTTGGACGATCTACACGGCAAATCAGACTCTGGGCATGCAGTGGTGCGCGCCGGCCATTTACGTCAAGCTGCGCGACGGCGTGTATATCTTTGATCTGGTGGAGGAAGCGTGCAACGGAGCCGAAACCTGCATCATCGAAAATGAGAAAACGAAACGCGCTGTCGGCTTCGGCTTTTCCGGCGGCGAGAGGGGAGTGACTCTCGGCACCATCGGGGCGATTGCGCGCGACATCGGACGGTACGATATCAAGCACTTCTTCGGGCCGAAAGTGAAAGGGAAAGGAGCGTAGGATGGCTAAAACAAAACCGACCTCAGAACCCGCCCGTGGTTCCAAATCCGGCAACGGGCGCCGGTCCTTTATCCGTAAGGCGAGCGCGGCCCTGTCCGCCGTGGTCGCCTCCGCGGCGGCGGGCTTTTCGAAACCCGCGACCCATCCGTCCGACGGCTTGAGGGAACAACTCGGCCGGCTGTCCAAGCGGCTCGGGAGCCTGGAAGACGCCGGGAAAATCCGCAGGCTTCAACGGTTTTATGAATCCACGCTCGACCGGGGTCTGTATGAAGACGTCGTCGCCCTGTTCACCGAGGACGGCGAGGCGATCTACAATGGAGGCCTTTTTCAGGGCAGAGAGGGCATCCGCCGACTGTACTGCGGGCACTTCGCGCCCGGGCTCACCGGAAAGAAGATCGAACCGGCGCCGGGGTTTGAACCGGACCCGGCGCGAGAGCCGGATAGTGTGGAGGTCGCCGAAGACCGCCGAACCGCGACCGGGCGATTTCCCTACTCCTTTCAGGCCGGCGCGCCCATGACCGGAGATTCCTCCCTGGTGGTCATGGCGCGTCTGCAGGGCGAGGGAATCCTGAAATGGTGGGAATGCGGAACCTGTGAAGCCTCCTATGTCAAGACCGGCGATATCTGGAAAATCAAGAGGCTGGAATACCGCGCGTCACTGAGGGCCGACTACAGGCCCGGCAAAGCCTATGCCAAACCGATCGAGGTTCCGGCTTTTGACACCGTATACCCGGAGAATCCTTCGGGTCCTGACAAGCTGGTATAAATAGGGAAACACGCATGCAGGGCTGCAAGAGCCCTGCATGAGCAGGATTTCCGACCAGGCGTTCGGCATCGACCGCCCCAATGACTGCGCGATGAGCAGGGCGCGCGGCGCGAGTCCGCCCCGGTTGCCGGGATATTTTAAGATTGAGTGTTTTGAATCTTTTGGCTGGTCGGGGCGAGAGGATTCGAACCTCCGACCTTACGGTCCCGAACCGTACGCGCTACCAGACTGCGCCACGCCCCGTCCCAAAGACGAAAATGCTAGCCTAATTCCCCTGCGCGATCAAGGCTCTTTGAACCGGGCCGGCAAAATGCACGCGGGCGCTCAACGTTTCAGAGGCAAGAGCCAGGGCGCCCCGTCCCTCAGTGCGCGCGCCGCCGCGTAATCCGTCTGGTCCCGACGCAGCGGCGTTATGGAAATGAAATTTTCAAGAATGGCCTGGTGGTCGGACACAAGATCCGCTTCCCGGCACGGTTCGGAAACGGCGGACGGCCCATTCCCCTCCGCCCCCCTATCGAGCGCATTGAAATGCGGGATATGGGATCTCGAGCCTTGCCGCGTGATCCTGACGCCCTTGATTTTGCGAATAGGAATATTGATGTTCAGGCACATTTCTCCCCGGGGGCCGTTGCGCAGGATGCCTTCCACAAGGTCCCGTACATAATCAAGTCCCGGCTTGAACCGGATCGGTCTGTCGTCGTAGGCCTGGGATACCGCCAGGGACGGCACTCCGTGACGGGAAGCTTCGCGCGCCGCGGCCACCGTCCCGGAGTACATGATGTCGTCGCCCAGGTTGGCTCCGTGATTGATTCCGGCGATCATCAGATCCGGCGGCGCCGTAAAAAGGCGCCGAAGCGCGAAAATCACGCAATCAACCGGCGTGCCGTTGAGAACGTAATGATCCGGCCGGATTTCCTTCGCCGCGAGCGGCGTGTGAAGCGTCAGACCGTGACTGACCCCGCTGCGTTCCTGATCCGGCGCCACGACGACGATGTGCGCGAAGCCCTTCAAAGCCTCTTCCAGCGTCCTGAGCCCTTCGGCCTCGATCCCGTCATCATTTGTAAGGAGGATGATTGTCACAGCGCAATAAACAGAAATGGTCGGGACGAGTGGATTTGAACCACCGACCACACGCACCCCAAGCGTGTG
>CAYZTZ010000096.1:0-7026 GCA_964481255.1 uncultured Acidobacteriota bacterium
GGGGTCCACTTCGCCATCATGCACATAGCGCCTCAGCGCCTGGGCAACCTCAACATCGACGATGTGGGGCGCATGAAGCCCCAGAGCGGGATCGGCTATGCGGGCTGCTATCGATCTCCCCATTTCCGTGCCGAGAAGCAGCTCCACCGCTGCGGAGGCATCGAGGACGATCATTGTGCATCCCGCGCGGCTCGTATCAGGACGGCTGCATTCCGCCGCAGGCGCCGGAGGGGCTTTGCCTGGAGCCGTTCGAGGATTTCCTGCCGCGTCGGCCGATTGAGCGCCTTGCGGATTTCTCGCAGCACATAATCCGACATGGACATGCCCTCGATGGCCGCCCGGACCTTCAATCGCCGATGGATTTCTTCCGGCACATTCCGGATCTGAATCATTGTGCCTGACATGAATAAAGGATACTTTCATCGCTTTTTCATGCCAAGGCGATAGAAAAGCAGTCGCCCGTCTCTCCGGAAGAAAGCAGAAAAAGGGCAATCTGTCTGCTTGTTGGGGACACCGGTGACTGTCCCTCTATTTTATTCTTCGATCAGTTTGATAAGGACATCGCCGCCTTTTGTCCGGGTGTCGAATACCGCGAACGCGCCGCCGTCCTGCGGCTGTCCGCAGAAAATCCTGGATACTCCCTTCTCGGTCAAGCGGGCGGTTTCCCGCTTCAGGTCTTTGACAGAGAACATGATATCCATGATGCCTTCACCCCTGCGGTACAGGGTTTCCCTGTAAATGAAGTCGGATTTTCCCGGCTCGACCAGTTCCAGAATCAGACGGTCTCCTACACGGCACTTCCTCGTCCTGGCCTTTACCTCCGCCTTGGGGGGTTTACCGTATATCTGAACGTTGGCCATTTTCCCGGTATCCAATTGCTTCTCAGGCAGAAAGTCCGCGATCTCCAGGTACTCGTAAAATCTGACGGTCTTATCCAGGTCTTTAACGATCGCCGTGTGGCCGATGAATTTCCACGGTACTATTCCGGCAGAGGCTTTCCTCTTTTTCATCTCATCCGTCATCGGAGACCTGAATGACAGAAGGATATGGCCGTGTTCCCGCGTATCCAGATAATCCTCGAGGCGCTTGCCCTTCAGACGGAAGTCCTGGATAATGCGCATGCCCTTCTGGACCAGTTTTTCCGTCTCGGCATCGATATCCGGCACGCTGATGCAGATATGGTTGCAGCCTTCGCGGTAGGCCAGCATTTCACCTTGAGGAATGGACGTTTCGGCATGGAGCACTTCCATCTCGAAGTCGCCGATGTACAAAAGTTGAAGGAAAGGTTCCCCTTCAGGAATGTTAAACACGGGGACAACATCGAACTCGATTATCTCAGCGCTGTCTGTCGGATCCAGGGCGGGTCCGCTCTGAGGGAGTTCCGCCGCTATACCCAGGTCTTTGTAATACTGAATTGTTCCCTTAAAATCTCTGGTAAAAACGCCCGAATGATTATATTCCCAGCCTCTGTTCATTCCATACTCCTTGCCTTGGAGAAGATTTTCACGGCCTGCAGAAGATATTATACCCATTCCAGCCCTGTGCGTTGCCATGCCAAGCAGGCCGACGACACTTGTCCTCGTGAATTGCCGCCGCGACAAACCAGACATTTGAATCATGGCGTTTCCTTGAATTCCTTTCGCCGCAAAAGAAATTCTACTGCAGCACCGGGCGGCCGGTTCAATTATTTCGCGTTTCCCCTCCCGGGGTGCGATATAATTCTTCTGAAAAGTTAAAGAATTCCTGAGATTTTACACAAGAGGACCTTATCGTAGATCCAAGGGCAAGCCCCTGGAAGGGATCCATAGGCAGCCGCTCGGCGACAACCGCCTTTTATATTTACTATCGGCTTCCTACCGGCTGTTGAAAAGCTCGTCTTTAAAGGCGTCGATCCCCTGCCGCTTCTGAACAGGGCTTCCGGCGCCGGCTATGTCGTGCGCCATTCCCGTGCCGCCGGCCGCGGATCCCGCCCTTTACGGCACGAGGATGCTTTTGCGCCCATTTTCCCCCGCGGCGATCGCGGCTGCCAGGCCCGCGCCGCCGCCGATTATGACCATGTCCGCTTTAAGGCTTTCAGAAGCTGTCGCAGCATGCCTCCTTGTTCGGACTTTTTGCATCGTGCTTGCGCCAGGCCGACCGACAAAACCCGGGATTACACGCATCAAAGAAATTCGCTTTCGAAATTACGGAGAATCGGCGGAGCCTTCAACTCCCTCCCGAGCCGACAACCGGAGCCGCGAGACCCGCCATTCCCCCGGAGGATGAAATGCCGATGGAACTCACTTACGAAAATGTCTCCAGATGGTTTGACGGCTATTTTGAAGATGTCCGAAACAATCAGGGGGCCCTCGAAACGGTGCCGAACCTGAAGAAGTATTTCACGCCGGACTTCGAACTGATGATGTACACCGCCCCGTCCCAGCCGCCGCGCAAGCCGATGACGCGCGACGCGCTCCTGATGTCCTTCGTACACCCCGGCTTGCAGGAGGACATCGTGCCGAGTCACTACGCGATCGATTTGAAGCGGATGATCGTAGCGGTGCAATTTGAGATACGCTTCAGCGACAAGCCTTCGGGGAAAAAATGGGACCCGATTCAGGCGAGCGCCCACTACCATCTGGCCGTCGATGAAAAAAGGAAATTGAGAATCAGACGGATTTATTACTGGACGGAAACTCTCCCGGACGTTTTCGAAATCTGGGGCAAGCGCCGGGACGAGGCGCTCGCCAAGCACGCCATGAGCTACATCAACGCGAAGGCCTGACCGCGGTCGTTGGAACAGCCGCATTTAAAGCGCCCATGAAGGGAATCAGTCATGGCTTTGACACAAGATGCGGGAGGGAAGCGATGGGAAAACGCATCCGGATATTGCTTTCGCTCGGTTTGATCGGGATCTTCGCGCCGGCCCCAACTTCCGGGCCCGGCGAGCCTGGGTGGGAAGATCTGGCCGGCACGCCGCCAATGGGCTGGAATTCCTGGAACAGGTTCGCATGCGACGTCAGCGAGAAGCTCATCAAAGCAACCGCGGACGCGATGGTTGCGACCGGGATGAGGGACGCCGGCTACCAGTACGTCGTGATCGACGACTGCTGGCAGGTCTCGCGCGACACGGAGGGGAATATTGTTCCCGACCCGGCGCGGTTCCCCTCGGGGATGAAGGCGCTTGCGGACTACGTCCACTCGAAAGGGCTGAGGTTCGGGCTTTATTCCGACGCGGGGACGGCGACCTGCCAGAAACGGCCGGGCAGCAAGGGATTCGAGGATAAGGACGCCAGACAGTACGCGGCGTGGGGCATCGATTACCTCAAGTACGACTGGTGTAACACCGAGGGGCAGGACACGCGCGAGGCGTACACGAAAATGAGCCGGGCGCTGAAAGCCGCCGGGCGCCCGATCGTGTTCTCAATCTGCGAGTGGGGCGGCACGCAGCCGTGGCTGTGGGCCCCCGGCGTCGGCCACCTGTGGCGCACAACCGGGGACATCCAGGACTGCTGGGACTGCAGCCGGCCGTGGGGAGGCATGGGACTCATCCACATCATTGATCTACAGGCTGATCTCTTCCCTTACGCCGGGCCGGGACACTGGAACGACCCCGACATGCTCGAGGTGGGCAACGGCGGGATGACGACGGCCGAGTACCGGGCGCACTTCAGCTTCTGGTGCCTGCTGGCGGCGCCGCTGATGGCGGGCAACGACCTGCTCAATATGACGGCGGAGACGAAGGAAATACTGACTAACAAAGAAGTGATCGCCGTCGACCAGGATCCGCTCGGTATGCAGGGACGCAAAGTCTTCGACGGCGGGCCCGTGGAGGTCTGGATGAAACCGCTGGCGGGAGCGGCGCGCGCCGTCATTCTGTTCAATCGTGGCAGCGAGCCCGCTCCGATATCCGTTTTCTGGGAACAGATCGGCCTGGCGCCCGGAGTCGAGGCGCAGGTGCGCGACCTGTGGGCAAAAAAGGACCTCGGTTCATTCAAAGGCCATTTTACGCATCAAGTCCAGCCGCACGACGTCATCATGATCCGCTTGCAGCCATAGACTGGTCATGCAGAGATCGTCGATCCTGCGGCACCCTGGTTGCGACCTGCCCTCGCAGACGCCGTGAAGCGACACCAGATTCGCAATGCAAGTGTCTCAAAATCATGGACAGGTTCCGATCTTGCTTTATTCAGACTCCCTGTGCCTGATGGATACGCGATAATCGATCACACGATCAGGTAATTTCACTTCGCAATGCCCTCCGCGAAGATCGGTTTGGGAAGCACCCCGTTTATTTCGCTTCAATGCTCGTATGTCGTATGGGCGCCGGCCGGGGCAGGATTCGTTCTGCCCACGACTCCGACCACGTCCAAGCCAAGATCCGCAGCTACACATCCGCAGCAATGTTATTATATTGCGCAGAATGAAATTGCCGCCTCGGAGGGGAGGAAAATATGACCCGCACAAGGAGCGTCGTGCCGCGCCATATAGGCACTTTTCTCTGTCTTTGCCTTATTTCAGTTCATTTGACCGGCTGTAAAACAGATTTGCGGCCGGCAAACGAAGCGGCCGCGGGATCGTCGACGCCGGCGCCGTATTTGCCCACCGGCATCCCCCAGGTGGTTGTTGTCTCGGGCACCGATCGCGAGATGGGCGTGCAGTACGGTCAACAGGCCGCGGCCGCCATTGTTCACAATATCGCCCTCCTTAAAAGCCGTCTTTACGACGCCTACGGCCGAGAAACCGTAACCAGGGACATGGGGGCATGGGACTACTACCTGACAAGATATGATCCGTCCTATAGGGACTGGCTTCAGGGAATCGCGGAGGGCTGCACGCGAAAGGGGTATGAAGTGAGCTATCCCGACCTTGTCGCGCTCATGATTTACCCCACGCAAGTCTGGGCAAGGCCCAAGACGCCCTATCCTGCGGAGACAAAGGCAGGATGGATGAACATCTCCCCAAGTCGACCTCTTGCCGGGCCGCATCATTCCTGCAATTCCTTCGCCGCGACAGGATCCATGACTCCGGACGGCAAGACCATCCACGCGATCACGTCCATGGCGGAAACCGAGCTGATGGATAACATCATTCTTATAGCCTTTCCCGTAAGTGGCATCAGTTTTGTCGCTCAAACATACGCGGGAAGGTTAAGTTCCAATTTCGCCATGAACAGCAAGGGCTTCGCCTGGACCATGACGGCCATCCTTTCGGATTCGCCGGCCTGGGGCGTCCCGCCGGAAGTCTACTTCCACTACCTCGCCCAGAAGACCGCCTCGCCGGCCGAAGCGCTGAAATACCTGGAATCCACCCCAAGAGGCGGCGTTACCGGCGGATTTATTCTGTCTGATGCCTCGGGCGGCATTTCCGTTTATGAGGGCACTTCGGACCATTTTCATCGGAGACGCCCCGGCGACAGAGGCGAGCCCGGTCCGTTCGTTGTGCAAACGAACCATCTTGTCGATCCGTCGCTGGAGGTCTATAACCCGAAATGGCTCCCCACCATCGGCACCTATGCACGCTACGATACGGTTTTCCAGTACCTCAAGGAAGCCCGGCCGGGGACCGTCGATTTTAATTTCGCGAAAAAGCTGTTTGCCTCCGACGACTGGTACGACGCCGGCAAAATGATGTGGGTGCGCAACCAGCCCGGCGCAAAGGAAATCTCCAACAGCCACACCTCGGTTGGCCAGGCCGTTTTCATTCCGGCGGAGCGAACCGCTTATCTTCAAGCCGGAACGCCAAGCGGAATAGGACTCCCGGCATTCGCGACGGGCGAATATGTCAAGATCAAACTGGCAGACGACCCCAAAGCGGTCACCCAACAGGCGGACCGCGATGCGCTCGCTTTCTACTGGGACGCCCGCGATGCCTATGAACATGACCTGAACGACAAAGCGGGGCACCTCACTCAGGCGATTTCGGGCAAGATCCGAAGCAGGCTGGACGAGGCGATTTCGTCCTATTCGCTCGGCATGGACAGGGCCTCCTTTGCCAATCTGGAGACGGACGAGTCGGCGCGGATAGCTTTGTATGCGGAGGCCATGACTTACTATGCGAAATCCCAGCTATACGCTCAGATGGCCAAAACAGCGCTGCGTGGAGCCGGGAAGGCCCATCCCTAGGCGGCCGGGGACCGACGGGCAAAAACCCGGCGCCTCAAGCTTGCGACGCCGCATGCGGGCGCAGGGCCGCCCGGCGGCGCACGCCTTCCCTTATGCGATCAACAGCAACCCGCCGTCATGGACGATGACCGTGCCCGTGATATGGTTGCCGGCGGGCGAGGAAAGGAACACGCACAGGGCGCCGATCTCTATCGGTTCGGCGAAGCGATGCATCGGCATGAGCTTGTCGAACTTCTCCAGAGCGTCCGGAGGCAGATCCACGTCGAGATCGGAATGTGTCGGGCCGGGAGCGACGGCGTTCACGCGAATGCCGTAATCGCCGAATTCGATGGCCATGTTGCGCGTAAACATGTCCAGGGCCGCCTTGGAGACGTGATAGGACGGCATCGGGTGGGTCCTGGCGCCGCCGAGCTGCTGGCCGCCGATGGACGAGATGTTGATGACGCTGCCCCCCCTGCCGGCCTTGATCATGCGGGGCACGACTTCATAGATCGTATTTGCGGGGCCGTGCAGGTTCGTGTTGATGACGCGGTGCCACTCCCGGAGATCCGCGTCCTTCAGAAACTCGCAAACGGTGGACGTTCCCGCGTTATTGACCAGCACGTCGACGGAGGAAAAGTTTTCGAAAACCTGCTCCACAGCCGCCTTGACGCTATCCAGCCGGCTCACGTCGCAGGCGACACAAAAGCAGACGGTCCCGTATTGTTGAAGCATTTCAACGGCCCGGCCCCCGCTTTCCCTGTCGCGGCATAGAACGGCCACATTCGCGCCGCTCTCAGCGTAGGCGGCGCTGATGCCGAAGCCGATGCCTCGGTTGCCCCCGGTGACGATAACGTTTTTGCCCTTCACGGAAAACGCGTCGGTCATATTCTGGATGGGGGTATTTCGAATAACCATGCTCTTCCCTTGCCTCCTGATTCTC
>CAYZTZ010000096.1:7126-13176 GCA_964481255.1 uncultured Acidobacteriota bacterium
CGCGCGAAGACGGCCGCCTGCTTCGCGAGGGCGCGTGCCGGGGCCGCAAATCCCAGGGTATCGGCCACGGCGGCGCTCTCCGATCCGATCCCGCGCAGTATGCCCGAAAGCAGATCGGCCGCGAGCTTTTGCTTCCATGTCATTTTCGGCTCGATGTAACGCACCTTATAGTCCTTGCCGAGCCTGGCCAGCGCCGCCGCGGCGTTGATAGCCTCGGGAAGCCCTCCGAATTCGTCGATCAGGCCGATCTCGAGGGCGTCCTCGCCGCTCCAGACGCGTCCCCGGGCGATTCTATCCACCGCGTCTCTGTCCATTTTGCGCGCTTCCGACACGCGCTGCAGAAAATCTTCATAGCCTCGATTGATGATCGGCTGGATGACTTCGCCCACTCTCGGGTCATAGGGCCGGTCCATGCGCATGGCGCCGGTCAAAGGGGTGGTGCCGACCCCGTCCACGTGCATGCCGAGGTATTTGGCAAGGGGCTTATCGTAAGTGGGAAAGAGCCCGAATATCCCTATGGAGCCCGTGATCGTGGCGGGGCTGGCCAGAATCCGGTCGGAGGCCGTGGATATCCAGTATCCGCCCGAAGCCGCCACGCTGCCCATGGAGACCACGATCGGTTTGCCGGCCCTGCGCGTTATCGCGCACTCCCGCCGGATCACCTCGGAGGCGAAGGCGCTGCCGCCGGGCGAGTCCACCCTCAGCACGATCGCCTTGACATTATCATCCATGCGGGCCTTGCGGATCAGCGCCGCGGTGGAATCGCCGCCGATCGCCCCCGGCGGGCGGGTGCCGTCGTAAATCTCGCCGCGCGCCACCACCACGCCGACGAGGTTGCCCCCGGCCTTTTGCCCGAAGCGGTCGCCCCCGATCGCCTTCAGGTAGTCGGCGAATGCAATTTTCCGGAAGTCATGCGTCTCCTTATCTTCGCCTGCGAGACGGATCAACCGCTCGCGGACTTCGTCGCGGTCGGCCACCTTGTCCACCAGCCCGGCATTCAAGGCCATCTGCGCAGCCCGGCCCCGATTTTCAGCGATGAGGTCCTTGAAACGGTCGATGTAGTCCTGCAGCCGCTCGACCTTGAGCTTGCGGCCCTCGGCGGCCTCCCTGAGCCAGACTTTCCACATATCTTCGAGGTATGCGAGGTTGGCCTGTTTGGCCTCCTCGGACATGCTGTCCCGCATGAAAGGCTCGACCGCCGATTTGTACTCGCCGACCCGGAAAATGTGAACTTCAAGCCCAAGCCTATCGAGACCGTTCTTGTAATAGGTCACGTAGCGGCCGAAACCTGTGAGCAGGATCATGCCCATTGGATGAAGGTAGACTTCGTCCGCCTGCGCGGCCAGGAAGTAGGCCTCCTGGCTGAAATCATCCCCGGCGGCGATGATCTTCTTGCCGCTTTTCCTGAAATCCGAGAGGGCCGATTTCAGGTCGAGCAGTTTGCTCATGCCCGCGCCGCCCAGCTCGTCGAGGTCCAGCACGAGCGCTTTGATCCGCCGGTCGTTTTTGGCCTCATGGATCGCGTCCAGAAGGTCCTTGAGCAACACCTCGGATTCCCCCTGGCTCATGAGACGGTCCAGGGGATCGCCGCTGAGCTGTTCCACCAACGCCCCTTTGGGATTCAGCACCAGAGCCGCGCCGTCCGGAACGCGCGGGCCGCGCCCTTTAAGCGCCGCGAAAATCAGGCCCGCAACAATCACCCAGAACAACAGGCCGAGCACAAAACGCTGAAAAAGCCTCAGGCTCCGTCCCGTCCACTTCAGGGCGGCCTTGAAACCGCGATTCCCTTCTGCCATGGCTGTTCCACCTTTCAAGAGGAGGTGCCAGGCTACGCTGTCCCCCTCAACCCGAAAACAATGATAGTATAGCCAGTCCCCGCCATTTAGCGGATGAAAAATGACGGACATGTTAGAATGCACGCGTGCCGAGACTGTCCCACAGACCCTCCGGATCTGTCATCGGCCGCCGACAAAGGAGGAGTTCCAATGCCCAAAAACGAATCCACCGCAACGCCTGTCGGAAGGCGTGATTTCATCAAGACCACGACAATGGCCGGTGTGGCGGCGACTCTTCCCTCAGGCGCCCTGCGAATTCAGGATCCTGGAACGCCGGCGAAGGCCGCATTCGGCGGGACGAAAAAAAGGCTTCTCTGCCTGACCGATTCCCCCGCGGCTTTCGAAAGATTTTTCGAACAGATACAGGCCGTCAAGGAAGTGGATTTCCTGGTGAATCCGGTCACGGTCCATTACCAAAAAGCGCAGGAGGTGATTGACGCCGTCAAGGGCAATGAGGCGGACGTTCTCCTCATGTGCCTGCCGCGTTTTACTTTCAATTTCGGAAAACTGTATGACGCCTTCGGCGACACCGATATCCCCATCGTTGTTTTCGCCCAGAGCCCCCAGACAATCCTTATTGACGCGAACTTCGCGGCGTCTCTGAGGACCAACGGCGCCACCGTGCTCTTCGCCGTCTCCCAGGCGCAGGCCCTGGAAATGCTGAAGGCCGTCGCGGCGCCCCGAATCCTCGAAGGCAAACGGGCTGTTATCTACGGCCGGCCGTTCGATTCGACAAGCGTTCCCGCCCATAACCTTAACGAGGAGTATATCTATAAACGAACAGGCGTGCGGGTGCAGTACCGGCCCATGGACGAGCTGATACAGTTCTTCAAACTCACGGACGAAGCCGGCGCGGTGAAGGAAGCGGAGCGATGGAAAAAGGAAGCGGCGGCCGTCGTGGAGCCTTCGGATAAAACCATTCTCGACGCCTGCAGGCTTCATGTTCTTCTGCGCTCCATTGTTGAAAAGGAAGGGCTGTCGGCCGTCTCCATCGATTGCCTGGGTCTTCTCTTCAATCAGAATCCCCCTCTGCCGTATCCGTGCCTCGCGTTCTCGAGATTGCGGGATGAAGGAATAACGGCCGCGTGCGAGGCCGACGTGTGCGGCATGTTGTCCTCGATGTTTCTGGAGGCCGTGAGCCGGAAGCCCTCATTTTTCGCCAACGTGATATCGGTGGATCCCGGTCAGTCCGGCGCCTTGCTGACGCATTGCGTTTCGCCGCTTAAGCTGATGGGCCCCAACGCTCCCCGTCTGAAATACAGGCTCCGCGACTATCACGGCATGGGACGGGGCGTCGTGCCGGAAGTCGAGTTCCCGACGGGGATCGACGTCCTTTCGGGCGCGTTCACCAAGGACCTGAAGAGTTTTGTATTGTGGCCCGGCAAAATTCAGAAGGGCATGCTGAAGGATACGGTAACCCCGGCGACCCCTGCAGGCCTGCGCAGGGTAAACTGCTCCAACAACGCGCTGTTGAAGCTGAAGGACGTCGATCGCTTTCTTCAAAACATCCCGGGCATCCACAACATCATGATCGCTGGGACTTATTCGAAGGCGCTCGGCGACGCCCTGCTCCCCATGAACGTGAACATCATCGGGCCTTCAGATTTCACAGCGCCGGATCTCTAGAGGAACATAGCGGTGAAGCTCCAAAACCGCTGGTCCTTCGCCTGCTTATCATCCGTCTGTTCGATATTTTTCTTCTTGCGGCGAAACCGTAAAGTTATGCCCGTGCGCATTTGCGCCTGCATGCATCCGCGCGAATAAAAACCGGGAACTTGGAACTCATCCTTATGCGGCCCAAGGATCGGAAAGGCGTCTGCCGCGGGGACTGTTACGGCCCGGCCCCGGATCACCGCAAATCGGGAATCAGATGCCCGAGGCCCAGCTTCTCCAGGGTTTCGGGCAGCGGTCTTCCGGTTTCCGGATCCCACCCCATGTTTTTATAGTAATTGCTTCGCAGAGCCTCCCAGTGGGGCATGATGGCTTTTCCGGCATGCGGGCCGTCGACCGGCACCGACGCGTACCGCTCGGAGGGAGCCTCCATTTCCTTTTTCAGCCCGTGACGGAAATTGAAGACGCGGAGCTGATTGACGGCGCGCCGCCCGACATCAAAAGCCTCCTGCAGAGTGTAGTCCCGACCGGTTACGGCGTTGAGCGCCTCCACCTCCAGTTTGAAATCATGACTGGTAAGGATGCAGACGGCCAGGGAGTCCTCGAACACACGCCGCCCGTTGACGAGCGCGTTCATGGTCGAGACCTCCATGGCATCGAAGGGGTCTTTCGGCGCAGGATGTCCCAGTTCCGGGATGAAGGGGACTCCGGGGCCCACTTCGATGGTGCCGGTGTTTGAAAAGCAGGTGTCGATCAACTCCGTCCAGCGCGCCCGGTGGTCGTGTCCGCGGGGAGTCGCCGCCTTGAGAGTATAGATCGCACACTTCTGCGCTTCGCCGCCGAATCGCTCCGCCACCCTCTTCAGCCCTTCCGCGAATATGTTTCCGCACCCTTCCCGATAGGCGATCTTCCTCAGCATGGCTCGCGTCGCTTCCGCGTTTCCCCACGTCATTTCGAGCCCGTCGAAGTCGCTCTTGCTCAAGAGTCCTTTCTCATAGCACTCCATCATCCAGGCGATGGTGTAGCTGGATTCATTCCCTTCCAACCCGAGACGGTCGATCTCGTTGCCGAGCATGACGGTCGCGCCCGGATCGGTCTGGCCGATGGCCGCGCTCATCCCGGCCAGTATCTCGTACTCCGGCTCCTCGCCTTGAAAACCCTTGTATGGGCCCTCGGTGACCTCGGTCTGCCGGCAGTGGGCGTAGCGGCACGCCCAGCAGCCTTTCGGTTTTGCGTTGAAGCGGGTGCGGATGTATCCGGGATAGAATCTTTCATGTTCCGGAAAGATATTCGTCGTGTAGTTCCTTACCGGCAGTTGGCCGATGCGATAGAGGATGGGATACCCGGCGGCGGTCCCTTCCTCGGAAAGGGTCGGCATGGCCTTCTGCACCGATTCGTACATGCCCTTCATAATCTTGTTCAGGCGCGCCGGATCGACGACGGCGATGCTTCTCTGCATCCGCTCGGCGACGATCGACTTCAGCCTCTTGGATCCCATGACGGCGCCCAGGCCGCTGTGGGCAACCACATGCCCGTGGTCCCCGACGATGCACGCGAAACGGACCAGGTTCTCGCCGGCAGGCCCGATGGAATAGACGCTGCTCTGCCGCTTCAATCCCTTTTTAACGGCCTCCTCCGTCTCCCATGTGTCCTTCCCCACGAGGTCCTCGGCGCTCCGGATCTCGGCCGTGCCGTCGTGGATGTAAAGATAGGACCATCGCTTCGCCCGGCCCTGGATGACAATCCCGTCAAACCCGGCGAATTTGAGGAAAGCCCCGAAAAAGCCGTTCGCCTGCGATGTCGCAGCCAAACCCGTCGTCGCCCCTTTGCTGACCACGGAGAAGATTCCCGAACCGACCTTCGTTCCGGTCAGCGGCCCCGTGAAAAACATGATCCGGTTCTCCGGGTCGGACCATTCGACGCCGGGAGGCGCCTCTTCGTAGAGGTACTTGGCGCCCAGAGCCGATCCGCCGACGTACTTCCGCAAGGTTTCGGCGTCGAGGTTTTCCTCGCGGATGCGCCCGCTGGTGAGATCCACACGCAGGATCTTCCCTGTATACCCGCCGAGTGCTTTTTGACCCGTCATTCGCGATTTCTCCTCCATTTTTTCAGGACCGGACCGCCTTACCGCCGGGTCCGTCGGATTCTCCCGGTTTGGGAGACCTCCTTTAAGCCTTGCCGCTCCTTTGATCGCCCCTGAGCTTCCAGTCTATATTGCTTCACTCTCCCGGCTCAAGATTCATCTTGCGGGCCGGCACGCGCCGTATGCCGGGATTCCGGACAGGCGAATGGATTAATGGCGATCGAGGAAAGGGCCTGTTCCGGAATTCCACGCTCCATAACAACCTGATTGTCGACAGCGCCTGGATGGGGCTGCTGCAGGTCAACAAAGCGGACCTTGAAAATATCCACTTTTACAGCAACACCCTCATCCGGCGTCCCGGCTCCCTCAACGCCGGAATCTTATGGATCATATTCACGTCCGCGCCTTCGGGAATGAGCGGCGGCTGGCTTGTCCCCGGGACCGTGCACCCGACGAACAACCTGTTTGTCCCGCACAATATTTACAGGCCGTGGAGCTGGCTGCCGCTGATTGACCCGGCG
>CAYZTZ010000097.1:0-2991 GCA_964481255.1 uncultured Acidobacteriota bacterium
TAGCCGCGGCCGCCGGCGCTCTCCGAACGTTAGGCGTTGAACGGGGAAGCAATGGTGTGCGATCATCAGTCTTCGTTATTGGGATCGACACACGGATGAAAGCCGCTCCTCTGGTTTTTGTGATTATCGCCGCGCTGTTCGCCGGAAGCGACGCCGATGCGAAAAGCCCCGTCGTTTCCGTTCGGGCTCTGGCTCCCGAGGAGGCTTTGATTGCCGGGAGGCCGGCGGTTCTGACGGTTGAACTCGACATCCCGCGCCCCTATCACATCAATTCCGACAGGCCGCTGCAGGATTACCTTATTCCCACAGTCGTGGAAATGGAGCCCCACGCGAACGCTTCCTTCGGGAAAATCGTTTTCCCCGCCGCGCCCGTGAAAAAACTCCCGGTACTGGATGAGCCGATGGCGGTGTTCGAGGGAACGGTAAGGATTTCCGTGGAAATCGTGCCGGCGGCGGATTTCAAAGGGAAGGATCTGGGCGTCAGGGGCCGAGTCCGATATCAGGCGTGCGACGATTTCACATGCTTCCGGCCCGTCGACCAATCCTTCAGCCTCACGTTGCCCGTCGCCGGTTCGGAGAGCTCCGCAATTGCCTCCGCCGCCTCCGAGCCGGCTCCGGCGGCGCAGGCTCCCGGGGCGCGGCCGGAGATTTCAGGCCAAGCTGCGGGCCCGGCGGCGGATCTGGGCGGCAGGGGCCTTCCCGCAATGTTCCTGCTGGTATTCCTGGGCGGACTGGCTTTGAACCTGACGCCGTGTGTTTATCCGCTGATCCCGATCACGATCGCCTATTTCGGGGGGCAGGCTCAGGGCAGGAGGGGCGGTATCCTCGCGCACGCCTTTCTATATGTGTTCGGCATGGCGGTCACCTATTCGGCTCTGGGCGTCGCCGCGGCGATGACCGGCGGTCTTTTCGGCGCGGCCTATCGGTATCCGTCGGTGCTCGTCGCCCTGGCCTTGGTTATGGTATTTCTGGCCCTCAGCATGTTCGATGTCTACGAATTGCGTCTGCCTGCGTTCATGAACCGCCTGGCCGGCGTGTCGCACAGGGGATTCCGGGGCACTTTTCTGATGGGGCTGACGGTGGGCATCGCCGCGGCGCCGTGCATCGGGCCTTTTGTGCTGGGTCTTTTGACATTTGTGGGCAACAGGGGGAGCGTGGTTCTGGGTTTTGCGCTCTTTTTTGTTCTCGCCTTGGGGCTGGGCATCCCCTTGATTGTGCTGGCCGCTTTTTCCGGAAGCATACGCCGCCTGCCGCGTTCGGGCGAATGGATGATGTGGGTCCGCAAGATCTTCGGCTTCATTCTCCTGGCCATGGCGGTTTTCTTCCTGAAGACTCTCTTCCCAAGCCCGCTGGCGTACAACCTGGCCATGGCGCTTATCCTGTTTCTGGCCGGAATCCATCTCGCATGGATCGCCCGCGTCGGCTCCGACGCGAAAGCGTTTTCATTCATAAGGAACGCCGTCGGCGCAGTTTTTTTCGCCGCCGCCCTTTACGCCGCCGTCACAGGAATTCAGACGGGCCTGGATGGAATCGCGTCGGCCGGTCCGAGCGGCGCAGGGGCCGTCCGGTGGATTCCCTATTCCGAGTCCATGCTGACGAGGGCTTCGCAGGAAGGCAAGCCGGTTTTTATCGATTTCTTCGCCGACTGGTGCGCTCCCTGCAAGGAACTCGACAAACGCACCTTCGCGGCGCCCGAGGTCGTCGAGCGCTCGAAGGAATTCATCATGCTTAAGGTGGATCTCACTTCCGACGAGGATGCGCAGGCGGAGGCGTTGAGGGCGCAGTACAGGGTCCTGGGGGTGCCGACCCTGGTGTTCTTGCGTCCCGATGGAAGGGAAATCCGGGAACTTCGCGGGACCGGTTTCGAGCCTAAAGACGTTTTTCTCGAGAAGATGAACCGCGCCCTTCAGATCGCTTCCTCTTCGGGCTCCCCGGAATAGCCCCGCAGAGAACGCGGAGGGATTTTCCCCGCCGCGAGATGGAGGATATCAAGGTGGCGCACCCGATGCCGACGCGCGTGAGGCGCGTCAGTGCCAGACAGACCGATATCGAATGGGATGACGGTCACTACGGTTCATATCCATCCTGGTACCTGCGCGAGCGGTGTCCCTGCGCGCAATGCGTGGACGAATTTTCCGGGGAACGCAGGGTCGCCCCGGGAAGCATCCCGTCCGGCATGGAAAGAGTGGACGTAAAGCTCGTGGGCAACTATGCCCTGCAATTCCGCTGGAGCGACAACCACGACAGCGGCATTTACACCTTCGACTACCTGCGCAGGATCTGTCCATGTCCCCAATGCCTCCCCGAGGGGTTGACGGAGCCCCCGGAGGAGACGCCTCCGGCCGGCTCCTTCGAAGTTTGAAATCCCGATGGCACTGAGGCTTCGCGGGGCGGTCGACTCGCGGGATCGCCAATCGAAGCCCCCTCGAGGGACGTCCGGGCAGTCTGCATTTCGGAATTCGATATTCCTTATCCGACATTCTGCGGTTTAAAAACACGTTGCCCGGGTTTTTCCGGCGCGAAATTCCTTGAGTCTGCATCTAAATGTTGCTTTACCGGAATATTGCGTGTATATTTATGGCCGACCTTTTCGGGGTTGATGCCTTTAGGAGAAGGGTCTTAAGAGGTCTGGAGATAGAGACGTATCTATCGCTTATTTCGATTTCCCTCGCGTTGTGAATGGAACGAAAACAGACATCGGATGAACGCCTGCGCTCGGCGCGGGATTTTGTATGAACAGAGAATGAATAAAGAGGAAAAATGAAAGAACAAGGTGTTGTGAAGTGGTTTAATAACGAAAAGGGCTATGGATTTATCCGGCGCGATTCCGGGGATGATGTTTTCGTGCACCATTCTGCTATCCAGGCCAGTGGTTTCAAGTCGTTGAATGAAGGCGATCAGGTGGAATTCAACGTCGCAAAAGGCCCCAAGGGTTATCAGGCCCAGGATGTTGTGAAACTATAGGCTCATCATCCGCGGGGAAGGCCCCGG
>CAYZTZ010000097.1:3091-13042 GCA_964481255.1 uncultured Acidobacteriota bacterium
CATGCCGCTCATTGCGATCCGGACAATCTTTTCAGGACCCACCCGTCGGGGTCGATCTCGACGGAGGACGGTCTGGCTGCCAGGGGAACCCGCAAGGTTTGGAACGGTTCGGCCACTCGGAATCTGTGTTTCTCGCACCGCTCCTTAAGACAAAAATCAATCTCCAGCGGCATATCGAAGAGCCCCCCCGTCTGAACCTGGCGGACGTCGACGACGGCTTCGCCCGCCGCTTCGTCCCAACGCCATGAAACGCGGTATTCAGGCGACGCCGGCCGATACAGCCATTGCCTGAAAAAAACTCCCAGATCCTTTGCGCTGACCCATTCCATGACCTTTCGGAAATCCTCGGTCGAGGCGTTCGCGCCCTGATAGAGCCCGTAATATCGTCGGATCCCCCTGAAAAAAGTCTCGTCTCCCAGGATGCCGCGCAGCATGTGAAGAACCCATGCGCCCTTTTCATAGGTCAGCGGGTTCAGCTTCAGCATCAAATCCGGCCGGCCCGGGTCGATGACGGGCCTCGTGCTTGCTTGCGGGTACTGTTCTATCTTCCCGGCGTAGGCGGCCATGATCTGTTTCAGCGCCCCGATCCCCTCCAGGTGCTCGTAAAAAAGAGCTTCAAAATAGCTGGCGAACCCCTCGCTCAACCAGAGGTGGTCCCAATCCGCCGGGGTGACGGAATTGCCGAACCACTGATGGGCGATCTCGTGAGGGACGGGGTATTCCGAGAGCGCGTCGCCGATAAAATGGGATTCGTCGTAGAAAATCGCTCCGGCGTTTTCCATGGCGCCGGTCTTCAGGACTGCTTCCACCTGGGCCAGTTTTTCGAACGGGTAAGGACCGATCGTTCTGCCGAAGTAGTCGAGCGCGAGGGCGGTCCGCCTGAACTTTCTCTCCGCGGCTTCCGCATGCTGAGGGTAGGAATACCAGACAAGCGGGACGCCGTCCATGCCGCCATGATAGGAGACCGAAAACTCCGCGAGACCCACGGCGACCGAGTAGGTGGGTATGGGCCGGCTTTCGCTCCACCGCGTCCGCCTGCGTCCGTCGAGGAGGGACAGCGTTTGGACCAGACGCCCGTTCGAGACGACGTCGTACTTTTCCGGCGCAGTCACCGTGATATCGACCGTGGCTTTGTCGGAGGGGTGATCGATCGAGGGGAACCAGTGATGCGCCCGGTCGGGCCAGCAGTCGGTGAAAAGGACTCGGCGCCCGCGGCTGTTGGTGCCGAAGACCATTCCGCTTTCCGGTCTGCCGTGATACCGCACCTCGATCACGAGGATATCGTTTTTTGAATACGTTTTTCCGAGCCCGAACGAAAGTCGGCCGCCGCTGTGCTCGAAAGGCGTTTCGACGCCGCGGACCGACAGCCGGTCCACCTTCATATCCGCGAAATCCAGCCACATGCGCGAAAGGCCGTCCTCGCGCGCCCGGACATGGACCTGCGTCGTCGCGGTGACGGAATCGCTCGCGTCGGTCAGTTCCAGGGAGATGTCGTAGTGGATCACGTCGACGGCGGGCTGGCGCGGATAGACATCGGCGCGGGCGCAAACCGCGGCCGACATTATCAGGATGACGCTTGCCAGGATGTGTCTCATGCTACTTATTTACCACAGTCCTTGGACAAGGCGGCTTGCAAAGCGGCGGCTCGAGACAATGGAACGGATTCGCACGCGAGGCTGGAGCCTTGCCTTTTCCGGTGAGCGGCCGGGTTATGCATGGCATCATAAGTTAACGACAAAATTGAACCGCCGGGAATCAGAGACCGCAAGGGCCGTTAAGATTTTTCAGTAGGCGCCCTCGTTTCCTCCCGAAGAGCGCGTGGTTTGGAACCCGCCGCGTTCTTCGTGTTTGCGCAATAGGTGCCGATTCATGTCGCCGTGTATAATAGGACAAAAAGCATCAGCCGAGGGGATGTGATGAAAGAAGGGCAAATTCCAAAAAGGCGGTATCGCGGCGACATCGAGCTGTCCGTCCTCGGTCTGGGCGGAATGCTGCTCGTGGGCATGGATCAAAAGACCGCCGACGGAATCGTAAGAGAAGCACTCGATCGCGGGATCAATTACTTCGACGTGGCGCCGTTTTACGGCGACGGTCAGGCGGAGCGCGCCATGGGCAAGGCGTTGGCAGGGAGCAGGGACCGCGTGTTTCTCGCCTGCAAGACTTTGGAACGCTCCGGGAAAGGCGCCGCGCGGGAGCTGGAGCAATCGCTGCGGCGCTTGGGGACGGATCATTTCGACCTCTATCAGTTCCACGCCTTATCCGACACGGATGAGGTGGAGGAAATCCTCGCGCCGGACGGAGCGTTGGAAACCTTTCTCCGGGCCAAAAAGCAAGGGAGAATCCGCCATATAGGATTTTCCGCGCATTCGGTCGCCGCGGCTCTGGCCGCACTGGACCGCTTCAGGTTCGATTCCGTGCTGTTTCCGGTGAATTTCGTCTGTTACGCGCGGGGCGGTTTCGGGCCGCAGGTCGTCGCCAGGGCCAGGGAAACGGGGGCGGCGCTGTTGGCCATCAAGGCGATGGCTCACGGCCCCTGGCGCAAGGGCGAAAAGCGCAGGTATCCCAACTGCTGGTACCGGCCGATCGAGGACAGGGAACTGGCCCGGCAGGCTTTGCGCTTCGCCCTATCGGAGGGAGCGACGGCGGCGGTGCCTCCCGGCGACGAGAGGCTTTTCCGGATGGCGCTGGGGTTGGCTCACGACTTGCCCCCGCTCGGCGACGGGGAGCGCGAGGAGCTGCTCGCGTCCGCCCGCGGCCTGCGCCCGCTGATGCGCGCCTGATCCCCCGCTCAAATAAAATCCGTGTAATCCATGCAATCGGCGCCACTTTTGGATCTCGAATCTCGAATTCCGTATTGATACAATCAAGCCTTCAGGGAGGGCGGCCATGGGGGCGCAAGACAAGCTTCAATTCATATCCGACGAACGCGCGCGTCTGGAGAGGGAGGGACTGCGGATCCACATTCGGACGATCGGATCGGCGCAGGGCGCCTGGATCGACGTGGACGGCAAAAGGGTTCTCAATCTCTGCTCCAACAATTATCTGGGTCTGGCCAATCACCCCCGCCTGAAAAAGGCCGCGCAGGACGCGATCGAGCGGTTCGGGGTCGGACCGGCTGCGGTCCGCTCCATCGCCGGGACCACGGTTCTGCACACGGAGCTCGAGGAAAAGCTGGCCCGTTTCAAGCGCGTGGAGGCGGCCGTCTCCTTTCAATCGGGCTTTAATTCCAACCTCGCGACCATACCGGCCCTGGTGGGGAAAGACGATCTGATTTTCTCCGACGAGCTGAACCATGCTTCCATCATCGACGGATGCAGACTCTCGGCCGCGCCCATCATCCGCTACGAGCACTGCAGTCCGGCGTCTCTCGAACGCAAGCTCGCGGAGCACTATCCGCCCGGATCCCCGCGCCGGGCTCTGATTATCACGGACGGCGTTTTTTCCATGGACGGGGATATCGCGCCGCTGCCGCCGCTGGTCGAGCTTGCCGAGAAATACAGCGCGATGATCATGGTCGATGACGCGCACGGCGAGGGCGTGCTCGGCGAAGGAGGCCGGGGCGCCGTGGATCATTTTCACCTGCACGGCCGCGTCGACGTGGAAATCGGGACGCTGTCGAAGGCCTTCGGCGTCGTGGGAGGTTTCGTCGCGGGGAGGCGGCTCATCGTCGAACATCTGAAGCAGAAGGGGAGACCGTTCCTCTTCTCGAGCGCGCTCACGCCCGCGGACGTCGCCGCCTGCAGCGCCGCCGTCGATCTGCTGGAGTCCTCCGACGATCTGGTGCGCAAACTCTGGAGCAACACGCGCTACTTCAAGGCGGGGATGCGCGAAGCAGGGTTCGATACGGGACGCAGCGAGACGCCGATCACGCCGGTCCTGCTGGGCGAGGCCGGGACGGCGCAGGAGTTCAGCCGCCGTCTGTTCGAGCGGAACGTTTTCGCCATGGCCATCGGGTACCCCACCGTGCCGATGGGGAAAGCCCGCATCCGGGCGATGATCTCCGCGACGCATTCGGAAAAGGACCTGGATTTCGGCATGGAACAGTTTGTCGCCGTCGGCAGAGAGCTTGGCGTCATTTGACAATCTCGAATCTCGAATCTGGAATCAGGGCTGTCCCATCACCCATTCTATGAGGAAGGCGTTATGAGCATACGTTGGGCATTTTTGTTCTTTGTGCTGCACCTGGGGTTGTTCCCGCAGGCGTTCGCCCAGCAGGAGACCCGCCTGCTGCGCTTCCCGGCGATTCACGGCGGCCGGATCGTTTTCAGCTACGCCGGCGATCTCTACACGGTTGCCGCGGAGGGAGGCACGGCCCGCAAGCTGACCAACGACGAAGGCTATGAGATGTTCGCCCGCTTTTCGCCCGACGGAAAACTCCTCGCCTTCACCGCCCAGTACGACGGCAACACGGAGGTTTACCTGATGCCCTCGGAAGGGGGGATCCCGAAACGGCTGACCTACACGGCGACCCTTGACCGGGACGACGTTTCCGACCGCATGGGACCGAACAACATCGTCATGGGCTGGAAGGGAAACGACCGGGTTCTTTACCGTTCACGCAAGGATCATTGGAACGCCTGGAAAGGCGATCTGCTCCTGGTCTCGGCCGACGGCGGCCTGTCGGAGCGCCTGCCCCTGCCTCGCGGCGGATTCGCCTCTTACTCGCCGGACTTTAAAAAGCTGGCTTACAACCGGGTGTTCCGCGAATTCCGCACCTGGAAGCGATACCGCGGCGGCCAGGCGGACGACGTCTGGATCTACGATTTCGACACCCGGCGGACGGTCAACATCACGAACAATCCGGCGCAGGATATTTTCCCGATGTGGTCGGGAGACAGGATCTATTTCATCTCGGACCGGGATGAGAACAAGCGGTTCAACCTGTATTCCTGCGATCCTTCCGGCAGGCAGACGCGGAAGCTGACCGACTTCGCGGATTTCGACATCAAGTTCCCGTCGCTCGGGGGCGACGCCATCGTTTTCGAAAACGGCGGCTATATCTACCGCTTTGATCTGAAGAAACAGAAGGCTGAGAAGGTCCCGATTTTCATCGGCGATGACCAGGCGACGGGCCGCGGCGGCTGGGTCGACGTGAGCAAGGCCGTCGCCAACTATGAAATTTCACCGGACGGGAGCCGGGCCCTCTTCGGCGCCCGGGGCGACGTGTTCACGGTCCCGGCGAAGTACGGCAACACGCGGAACCTGACCGGAACGTCCGGCGTTCATGAGCGCGCGTCCAAATGGTCCCCGGACGGCAGGTGGATCGCCTACATTTCCGACGCCTCCGGTGAGGATGAAATCTACATCATTCCCCAGGATGGATCGGGGCCCGCGAAGCAGTTGACGCGCGGCGCCGACACATACAAATTCCACCTGCTCTGGTCCCCCGACAGCCGCAAGATCCTGTGGTCGGACAAGAAACTGCGTCTGCTTTTCGTCGACGTCGGCTCCGGGGAAGTCACCGAGGTCGCCCGGGCGAAGGCCTGGGAAATCACCGAATTCAACTGGTCTCCCGACAGCAAGTGGATCGCCTATGCCCGGCCGGAAGAGCTGAAAATGCAGACGGTCTATCTCTATTCCGTCGAGAGTAAAGAGACTGTTCCGGTGACGGACGGGTGGTTCGCATCGGGCGAGCCCGCTTTCAGCGCAAACGGCAAGTATCTCTTCTTCGTGTCGGAGCGGACCTTCAACCCCAAGTACGGCCGGGTCGAATTCAATTACAGCTACGAGGACATGGCGAAGATCTATCTGGTGACGCTCGCGAAGGAAATTAGGTCGCCTTTCGAGCCCAGGAGCGACGAGGTCAAGATACGGGAAGCGGATAAAGAAGGCGCCAAAGAAGAAGGCGGGGAAAAGAAGGCGGACTCGCAGGCGAAGCAGGTCGTGGTAAAGGTCGACGCCGATGGTCTCGCGGCGCGCATCGCGGAGTTTCCCATCGAGGCTGCGTCTTACGGGCATCTGACGTCCGTGGGGGACAAGCTCTACTACGGAAGGCGCAAGAGCGGGGGAAAGACCCAACTGCTGATGTTCGACATGGACAAGCTGAAGGAAACGGAGCTCGGGGAAGCGGACGGGTACGAAATATCCGCGGACGGCAAAAAGATGCTGGTGGCCCAGGCCGGGAGCTACGCCATCATCGATCTGCCCGCCGGCAAGCTGGATATCAGCGAGCGTCTGAATCTCGCGGACCTCAAGGTTCGTCTCGACCGGACCGAGGAGTGGAAGCAGATTTACAACGAGAGCTGGCGTCAGATGCGCGATTTCTTTTACGCGCCCAACCTGCACGGGGTGGATTGGGAAAGGGTCCGCAGGAACTACGAGCCCCTTCTCGCGTTCGTCCGGCACCGGGCGGATCTCACCTACATCATCGGGGAGATGATCGGCGAGCTCAACGCGGGGCATACCTACGTGGGGGGCGGGGATATGCCGCGCAAGGAGAGGATCAAGACCGGGCTGCTTGGGGCCGTGATATCGAAGGACGAGGCCTCGGGCTACTTCCGGATCGACAGGATTCTCAAGGGCCAGAATTGGGATAAAGACGTCCGGTCGCCGCTGACGGACATCGGGGTGGACGCGAGGGAAGGGGATTTCATCCTCGCCGTGGACGGGAAGCCGACCAGCCGGATGAAGGATATCTACGAGTCGCTGGTCAACACCGTGGGCAAGCAGGTGCGTTTGAAGCTCAATTCGAAGCCGGAGGCGGAGGGCAGCCGCGAGACGGTTGTTGTCCCGATCGCCGACGAGAGCAAGCTTTATTATTACGGCTGGGTTCAGGGCAACCTGGAGAAGGTCGAGAAGGCCACCGGCGGGCGCGTGGGATACATCCATATTCCCGACATGGGCACCGGCGGCCTGAACGAGTTCGTGAAGTACTTTTACCCGCAGCTGCGCAAGCAGGCGGTGATCGTGGACGTCCGTGGGAACGGGGGCGGGAACGTCTCCCCGCTGCTGATCGAGCGTCTGCGCCGCGAGTCGGCCATGATTGAAATCGCCCGCAACACGACGCCGAGTTTCAATCCGGAATATCTGATAGCCGGTCCCAAGGTCTGCCTGATGGATGAGTTTTCGGCTTCCGATGGGGATATCTTCCCCTACCGGTTCCGGTACCACAAGCTGGGGAAATTGATAGGGAAGAGGTCCTGGGGAGGCGTGGTGGGCGTCCGCGGGACGCTGCCGATTGTAGACGGCGGCTATCTCAACCGCCCGGAATTCTCCCCCTACGACATGGCGGGCAAGGAATGGGTCATGGAGGGGCATGGGGTTGATCCGGACATCGTGGTCGACAACGATCCGGCGAAAGAATTCGATGGTATCGACGAACAGCTGAACAAGGCGATCGAGGTGATTCTTGAGGAACTGAAGAAGGCTCCGGTAACGGTTCCGCCGCCGCCTCCCCCGTATCCGGCGAAGTGACGCGGGGCCATCCCTTATTCCTCATCCGGGCTCGGCCGTTGCGGAGCCGTGCGGTCTACAAAAAACCGCCTTCACAATGAAGGCCGGGCGTGTTAACCTCTTGGTCGCCGCCGCCCATATCCGGGGCGGGCGCTGCAGCCGCGGTGAAGATCGTGGGCCGTTAGCTCAACTGGCAGAGCAACTGACTCTTAATCAGTAGGTTGGAGGTTCGATTCCTCCACGGCTCACCAAGCCCAATAAAGAACTCCCGATTAAGATAATCGCTCAAGGCGAACCGCCGCATCAGGCGGCGTGACACGAAAGGGTCCGCCGATACGGCGTGAGCTGCTGATTCGGGAAGCCCCGGATGGGGCTTTATGACTGCGCCCCTGCCGGGGCGCTGCTTCCACAGTGAGGGCTGCCTGAAACCACCCGCTCCACGGGCGGAGTTTTCATTTGTACCTGCCGTAGCTCCTGGTGACGTCGATCATGGCTTTGACGTTTTCCGGCTTGGCCTCGTCCAGGGCCGTGGCCGTCATGATAAAGCCGCCGTCCTTGCCGCAGATCTTGATGAGCTTCCTGCAATACTCTTCGACTTCCGAAACCGTGCCGGCCTGCAAAAGGATTCCGGGGACGTCGGTCATGAAGCAGAGATGTCCGCCAAGAACGGCCTTTGCCTTTTCCGGGTCCGTTCTCGCGAAATGGCATAGGACCTTGCCTTTCGGCAGTTCGCGGATATATTCGAGGCGCTGGTCCCATGTTCCTTCGAAGAACGGGCAGGGCGTCCAACCGGCGTCGATCAATGCCAGTATCACTTTCTTCAGAGTCGGCCAGTAGAACTTCTCGAATTGCGGCAGGGACATGAATCCGTCCGATCCCCTGTGGAGGGCCATGAAGACCCTCTTGACGCCGCCTTCCCTGGGAGGGGGGAACGCCTTGATGGAGTCCAGGGTCTGCCTGCAGAACATGTCGCAGGCTTCCAGGAGCTTGTCGGGGAAGCGGTACATGTCCAGCATCGCGCCGCGCATGCCTCGGAGAAAGTCGGAAATCATGTCGAAGGGAGCCCCGGCCATCATCATGGGAGTGTTGTAGGGAGGGAACCCGCGCGCCGCCATCTCCTCGTCGAAGCGGCCGTCCCGGCCCTGCCACTGCGCCTGCAGTTCCGCCGCCTGGCGGAATTTTTCAAGCATCGCGGCCATGTCCGGGCGGGTGAACTGCGCCAGGTAGGGAGCCAGTCCCATGGAGAAGAAGAGCGACCGCATGGGGGGCAGTTTGGCCAAAGGCGCCGCGGATTCCACGACCCGGGGGAGAAAGGTGCGCAGGATAAAGTCCGAAGGGTCGCGCAGAAAGGCGTCATATTCCTCCGGTTTCATCGGCTCCAGCTCGATCATCTGGTGGCTGTGATCGGGGGACACGCCGAAGCCGGGCCACCTCATCTGGCGCGGGCCTAGAATCTCCATCGCCTTCCCGGAAACGGAGGCCGTCTGCACCCAGTAGACATCGGGCTCCAGCTCCGTGATGGTCCGGATATTGGCCTCTCTCCATTTTTCCGGCTCGTAATAGAGCGCGGAACAGGGTATGCCGCAGTACCTGGCCGCGAAGTAGCCGACGAATAGCTGGAACGGCACGCGGTCGGGCACCTTCATGGCGATGGCTTCGTTGACTCTGTTGTCTCTCTCGGCGTATTCCCGGGCTGCTTTGTTGTCGGTTGTCGCTTGGGTCATGTTTCTTGAACCTCCGGATCTTCAATCGGCGTTAAGGATCATCACCGTCAGCCGGCCTGTTATCCATGGCGGGCGCTCATTGTTCCGACGCGACGGAATGCTTATCGCAGAGATCATGGACACAGGTCGTTCCCGCGCTTGACGGTATTCCATAAGGACTCGCAATACTTGGGGCTGATTATAGGAGGCCCGGTGCGATGTTGAAAGGAAAATCCCCAATAGAGTCTATTGGAATCTGTAATATTCAATCCGGCCGCGGGCGGGCATCTCATGCGGTGGGGACGGTTTCCCTGCGCCGTTGGGGCGCGCTCGGCCGCATGAAAGTCGCGCTTCCATATCAAGGCTATATAACGATTTCGAGGTCGGTCTTGTTGAAATACCCGCCCATGCACGGCAGCGGTTGGATTGCCGGTTTCGGTGTAGCGTAACTCATGCAGCCTCAAAAGTTCAGGCCGGCTGCATGGCTGCCTCGACCAAAACGTTTATAAGCGTCTGCGCATTCTCTCCGGCGGGCGTCGCCGGAGGGAGTCCGGTGCTTCAGTGCGCCTTGAAGACCGAGGGGTCCAGTTTCCCGTTCTGCATCCACTGGTCGGCGATCATGTTCCAGTGGCCCAAAAACGAACTTCCGTGTCCTTCCACGGAATATTCAAGAACATAACGGTGCGGCAGGATCAGGCTCCTGGTTTCGCTGCCCTTGGCATCCTTGAATTTGACTTCCTTGAAATCGTCAAACTTCTCGACGAGCCGATAGTAGGAATAGGCGATCGGGTCTTGAACTCCTGCGTCTCTGACGGCCGCTCCCCCTGTCTGTCCGCCGGACAAGCCGGCGGAACTT
>CAYZTZ010000098.1:0-2051 GCA_964481255.1 uncultured Acidobacteriota bacterium
ATAGACCCGCCTACACATAAGCTTTTCGTGAGCACGGCTCTCCAGAGCCGTGCGTTAGCCCGGCCCGCGGAGGATATGTTAAGACAGACGGACGGGTCTGGAGACCCGTCCGCACACGATTCTTTTCGTGAGCACGCCTCTCCAGAGCCGTGCGTCCCTTCTTCCTATTGCCTGCTCTTATCCCTCTCCCTCAGCAGCTTATAGCGGATGCTGTCGGCGAGGGCGTGATAGCTCGCCTCGAGGATGTTTTCCGAGACTCCGACGGTGGTCCACGTCTCCTCCCCGTCCGTCTGCTGAATATGCACGCGCACCTTGGATCCGGTGCCCTGGCTCCCTTCCAGCACGCGCACCTTGTAATCGGTGAGCTTGAGGCAGCGCAACGATTCATAATACTGGCTCAGGGCGGCGTGCAGCGCCCGGTCCAGGGCATGCACCGGTCCGTCGCCTTCAGCGACCGTGTGGATGGAGCGGTCGCCCACGCGTATTTTGACGGTGGCTTCGGATGTCACTTCCCCCGTGCGGCGCATATCGGTGACGACGCGGAAATTGTCGATGGCGAAAAACTCGCTCTCTCCGCTGATGGCTGTTTCCATCAGCACGCGAACCGAAGCTTCCGCTGCCTCGAATTCATAGCCCTGGTTCTCCAGCTTTTTAATGCGGTACAAAGCCGGCCGCAGCTTCTCCTCGTGCTCGGCGATATCGAGATTCATCTCCCGGGCTTTGAACAAAAGGTTGCTTTTCCCCGACAGCTCCGAAACAAGAACGCGCCGCGCGTTGCCGACCGTTTCCGGTATCACGTGTTCGTAGGTGGCGGCGTCCTTGATGACGGCGCTGACGTGGACCCCTCCCTTATGCGCGAAGGCGCTTTCGCCGACAAAGGGAAGATCCTTGCGGTGCGGCAGGTTGGCGATCTGGCTGATGAATCTGGACGTGCCGGCCAGCAGCTTGAGCTTTTCGGGGCCGACGGTGGAATGCCCCATCTTCAATTCCAGGTTGGGGATAATCGAGCACAGGTTCGCGTTGCCGCAGCGTTCGCCGTACCCATTCATGGTCCCCTGCACGTGGACGACGCCGCATTCCACGGCGGCCAGGCTGTTGGCCACGGCGAGTTCGGAATCGTTATGGCAGTGAATGCCCAGAGGGAGCCCGACTGCGGCCTTGACGCAGCGGACGGCGTCCTGAATGCGGGAGGGAAGACTCCCGCCGTTGGTGTCGCAGAGTACAAGAACGTCGGCCCCGCCTTTTTCGGCCGCCCGGAGTGTCTCGAGGGCGTATTCCGGGTTGGCGGCGAATCCGTCGAAGAAGTGTTCCGCGTCGTAAATCACCTCTTTCCCTTTGGATTTGAGAAAGGCGACCGACGATTGAATCAGTTCGCAGTTTCGGTGGAGAGAAATCCTGAGGGCTGTCGTCACGTGGAAATCCCATGATTTGCCGAATATCGTGACGGCGGGAGTGTCTGCGTTCAGCAGGGAGCGGAGATTCGGGTCTGCTTCCGGCGCGTTGGCGGAATGCGCCGTGCTGCCGAAAGCGGCGATTTTTGCGGTGCTCCAGCTCTGGGAAGCGGCCCGGCGGAAGAACTCGTAATCCTTCTCGTTCGATGCCGGCCATCCCCCCTCGATGTAATCGACGCCGAACTCGTCCAGCTTGCGGGCAACCCGAAGCTTGTCCTGGACGGAAAAGGCGACGCTCTCGCCCTGCGTCCCGTCCCGCAACGTTGTGTCGTAGATTTGTATTTTCACGGCAGTCTCTCCTTGCTCCAATCAATAAAAAAGCCCTCACCCGCCTGGCGGATGAGGGCTTGGTGCGCGCACCTTTACATGCCTCTATCCGCCGGGCGGAATTCCGGTAATGATAATAATGGTGATGGTGATCGGCATAATATTCATATCTTCACCGTCTCTACATTGCCATATCGGACATACTTCTGTAAACAATAAACGGGGACTAAACGGGGACAGTCACCAGTGTCCCCCAGGCGATAGAGCGCGGAAGTACAATTCCGTGTTCTTGGAGGACACTGGTGACTGTCCCCCGGGTATTTCCCTTGACAA
>CAYZTZ010000098.1:2061-7625 GCA_964481255.1 uncultured Acidobacteriota bacterium
AATCCCGGTAATGATAATAATGGCGATGGTGATCGGCATAATGCTCATATCTTCACCGTCTCTACATTGCCATATCGGACATGCTTCTGTAAACAATAAAGTGGGACAGTCACCAGTGTCCCCCGGGCGACAGAGCGCTGAAGTCCAATTCCGTGTTCCTGGGGGACACTGGTGGCTGTCGCCCGGGCATTTTTCTTGACAATTTCAGGACGTTTCCGTAAGAGGGTCATGGCCGACACAAGAACAGATTCCCCGCCCTGACGGAGGCTGAACAACATGGATGATTCCGAAACATTCCGGCCGTGGACCTGGAAAGTTCCGGACGACTTCGCGGAAACACGGCGCCGTTCGGTCCGGCAGGACGCTCCGGAGAGAGTGAGCGGGGAGGCTGTTTACACAAGGGACCTGAAACTCCCCGGAATGCTTTATGCCAAGATTCTCACCTCGCCCTACGCCCACGCCGTCATCGCGCATATGGACACAAACGAGGCGGCGGCTCTACCGGGAGTCCGGGATGTCCTGCGCTTCGACGATCCCGACATCGCATTCGACAACGTGACGGGATGCTCCAGCGCGAGCCGCTACAACATCCTTACGCTTCCAGGCACAAGCGATTTCTACCAGCACCCCATGGGGGTCGCCGTTGTCGCCGACAGCGAGGAGATATGCGACCGGGCTCTGAGGCTGGTGAAGATCCGCTGGGAGGAGAAGCCGTTTATCCTGGATATGGAGGAGGCTCTCAAGGCGGACGCCCCCAGAATCATGAACGAGGTTTTACGTCTGGACCCCACCGCCGCGGAACCTAACACCGTTCAGACCGACGATGCCGAAATCGGCGACGTCGAGAAGGGTTTCGCCGAGGCGGATAAGATCATTGAATACAGGATCCGGCGGGCGGTCAACACATCCGCGGGCGTCGAGGCCATGGTCTGCATCGCCCAATGGCGCGGAGATTTCCTCGACCTCTGGCTGCATCATCAGCACGACATGACGGAGATCCTGAGCACCGAGAGCATGCCGTCGCAGGCCTGGGACCTTGTAGGGCGGGATGAAGCTGCCAGACCCCAAATCGGTCCCGGCTTCAAACCCGCCGGCCGTCATGATCCCCAGCCGCCGTTCACGCATTGGAGCAAAATAACGCTGACCTATCCTTATCAGGGCTCCGTGTTCGGGGGGCTCTCCTGGCTCGCCTATTCCTACAGCTTTATCCGGCTTGCCGTCAAACTGGCCAAAAGAGCGGGCAGCAGGCCGGTGAAGCTTCTCTACGACGAGAGCCATTTCTACTGCGGCGGCGACGAGGCCGGCACCTACGACTGCAGAGTGGGCGCTAAAAGAGACGGGATCATCACCGCCTATCATTGGACGATGGTCGGCGTGAGAAATCCCGCTACGGACAAGACGCCGGAATGCACCTCCATACGCAACGCGCGCGGCACGCAGCGATGGGCTTTCACCAACAGGGGCTATCTGGAAAGCATCCGGCACGGGGCGCCTTCCTGCGTCCCGCACAACATCATGTTCGACCGCGTGGCCGCCGAATTCGGGCTGGATCCCACCGAGGTCGCGCTCAAGAACGACGGGTGCGCGGGCCATCCCTGGGATTGGGTCACGCGGTACCAGAGCGAAAACAGCTTTCCCCAGAGGCACAGTCTCCGGGAGGTCATCGAACTGGGGAAGAAGGAGATCGCCTGGGATGAAAAATGGCATCCGCCGGCATCCAAGAGGCTGCCGGACGGCAGAATGCACGGCATGGGCTTTATGTCGATCAACGAATGGGGCAACGGGCTGAAGGGAATACTTGCAGACGGTTACGCCTGCCTGATGCTTCGCGACGGGAAGGTCGCCATCATCGGAATGCGCTGTGATCCCGGCATCGACACGGAATCGGGCTTCCGCCATTGCGTGGCCGCCGAGATGGGCATGAAGGTCGAGGACACCGTGATCCGGGAGAGGCGCTCGGACAACAATGTCTACCATTTCGCGGAACCGGGAGGATCCTACGGTACCATCAGCACCGTGCCGCAACTGATCCTTGCCGCCCGGCAGCTCAAACGCAAAATTCTGGAATATGCCGTCAGACCGCGGCCCAGGGGCGAGGCCTTTTTCCCCGGCAGAACCCCCGGGGACCTGGACATTGCGGACAGCATGGTCTTTGAAAGGGCGAATCCCGCCAACAGGCGGGCGGTGGCGGAAGTGGCGAACGCCTTCTGGAATTCCGATCCCGCCATCGCGCATCCCGTCGTGTCCCCCCTGACCGGCCTGACTTCCGATGGGAAGCCGGACCCGCGACTGTATTTCATGAGCCGGCAGGCGCATTTCGCGGAAATAGCCGTGGACACGGAGACCGGAGCCGTGACGGTGCTCCATCTCGTCTGCGTGAATGACGTCGGCTGCGTCTTCAACGCCCGCGGAGCCGAGGGACAGCAGTACGGCGGCGCCCTGATGGCTCTGGGAAGGAATCTGAGCGAGGAGAAGATCTGCTGCCCGCGGACCGGCGTGGGCCTGAATTACGACCACATCGGCTACCGGTTGGCGACAATGAACGACTATCCCGCCGTCCTGTGCATCCTTAACGAAAGCCATCTGGGGTATTCCGCCTACGGCTCGTGCGGGATCGGCGAAAACGTCGGCGCCGCCCTGTCGGCGATCATGGCGGGCGCCGTATACAATGCCGTCGGGAAATGGATCCTCGATTTTCCGATTACGCCCGACAAGGTCCTGAGAGCCCTGGGAACGATATAGGAATTACGAATGCCGAAGGGCGCATAAAGAAAGTGGAGGGGAGACGGCCATGCGGGACTCTGCGGTGAATGAGGCTGAGAAGGGATGGGTGGTGCCGTTTCTGGCCACGATTTTCGTCATGATGGCGCTACAGATGTCGAGCCTGGGTTTCTCGCCCCTGTTGCCGGAAATCCAGAAGGAATTCGGCATGTCGTATTCCCAGGTCGGTCTTTTCACGGGCATGTACGGCCTGTCGGCGCTTCTTCTCAGCGTCCCCGGGGGGATGCTCGCCAGACGTTTCGGCGAAAAGAAAGTCCTGTCCGCCGGCCTTCTCGTCGTCATGCTGGGTTTGATATTGCTCGGCCGCTCCTGGAACGCCGGGGCGGCTTTCGCCGGACGCGGCCTCTGGCTCGTGGGCTACAGGCCGGCCTTCGTGTGCGTGATGACGGCGATCGCCGTCACCGCGCCTCTGTCGCTGAGAAGCCGTTCCATGGGCGTCGTCGGGGCGATATCCGCGTTCGCCGCCGTCATCGGAGCGCCTTTCGGGAGCGCTATAGGCAGGGACTTCGGCTGGCGCAACGGGATTCTCGCTTTCGCCGGCATGGCGCTTCTCGGCGTCCTGGTCTTCTATACCTTTTACAGGAGCCGTTCCAGACACGAAATTCCGCGCGTCGAACCTGAAGCTGAGAAACTCCGGTCCAAACCGCAATCTCCGGAACGGAACCCCGGAAGCATATTCCTGAATCCCGTCGTGTGGGCCATCGCCGCGCTCGAAGGGATGGTCGGCGTGGGTTACTTCAGCTCCAACTTCTTCGTTCCTCTGGCCGCCGAAAAGGCCTTCGGCATGAAGGCCATGGACGCCGCCTACATCCTGAGCACGGGATTCATCGTCGCGGCCTGCGCCAACATATTTTTCGGTTATCTTATGGACCGCTTCAACAAATGGAACGTCATGGCCCTGATGATGATCGTTCTCATTCCGGCGTCCCTGTGCATGGATTCGCGCGTCCTCCCGGTCTTCTGGGCCGCCACGGCCGTTGTGCTGGCCGTCGGCCTGTCCGCCGCGCAGCAGTGCTTTTCGCTGGCCGCGGAACTTGTGACCGGCCGGGAGATGGGCAACGTCATGGGTGTCGTGTCTCTGGGGCCCGGAATATTCGGGTATATCGGTCCTCAGATGCTGGGGTGGCTGCGGGACTGGACCGGAGGCTTTACGGCGGGATGGTATTTTCTGGCCTTGGTGGCGGCCTTATCCCTGATTATCGTGATTTACATCAAACATTACATCAGGATCCATGATCCGGCCGCATAGGGATTGAATCCCGACCCAACCCCGGGAAACCTATAGTTCGATTTCCTTCAAATCAGCGGCAAGGATGAGAGGCGCTTCGGTGAGCGCCTGAACCTCCTCCGCGGTCCACCCCGGCGCGATCTCCTTCAGGACGAGGCCTTCCTTCGCGACTTCAATCACCGCCAGGTCGGTGAAAACCCTGTCGACGCATCTTCGCGCCGTGAGAGGAAAAGTGCACTTCTCGACGATGCGGGGCGCACCCTCCCGCGTCGTGTGGAGCATCATGACAATCACGCGCTTGCAACCGGCAGCCAGGTCCATGGCGCCTCCCATGCCTGTTGCGGGCCGGCCGGGACGGCCCCAGTTGGCCAGGTCTCCCTCCCGTGAAACCTGATAGGCTCCCAGAACCACCAGATCGATGTGCCCCCCGCGGATCATGTCGAAGGACATGGCGCTGTCGAAAAAGCTCATGCCGGGCAGGGGTGTGACGGGCTGATCGGAAGCGTTGATCAGCTCGTAATCCTTCTCCTCGTCCGAGCAAAGGGCCCCGTACCCGAGAACGCCGTTTTCGCTGTGAAAATAGATGGTTCGTCCCTCGGGAATCAGATTGGCGCACAAGCCCGGCATCCCGTATCCCAGGTTGATCACCATCCCGTCCTCGAACTCCTTGGCCGCCCTGAGGGCGATCGTTTGTTCATCGAGACGCGTTTTCATCTCGGCACCTCCACAATCCGGCTCACAAACAGATGGGGCGTGACCACGGCTTCCGGATCGATTTCTCCCGGCTGAACAATCTCGTCCACCTCGACGATGGTGGTCTTCGCAGCCATCGCCATCACGGGATTGAAACAGCGGGCGGTCCCCCTGTAAACCAGGTTCCCCAGCGTGTCGGCCTTGTGGGCCTTGATGAGGGCGAAATCCGCGGTCAAGGGCAGTTCCAGAAGGTATTCTTTGCCGTTGATGACCTTTTTCTCTTTTCCCTCCGCGATCGGAGTCCCCACGCCGGTCGCGGTATAAAAGCCGCCGAGTCCTCCCGCGCCCGCGCGGATTCTCTCGGCGAGAGTCCCCTGGGGAACGATCTCTATCTCGACCTTGCCTTCGCGGTGCTGTGTTTCAAGAGGGGAGGTCGGCGGCATTCCGCCGAGGGCAGGCACGGAACCGATGAACTTTTTCACCTGGCCTTTGGCGTAAAGAGCGCCGATATCTTCATAACCCTCCGGCTTGATCCTCTTGCTTAATTCGAAGCCGACGCCTCCCTGATTCGCGATGATGGTCAGGCCCTTGGCTCCCTGTCCTGCCAGAGCCGTGATTAAATGGATCGGAAGACCGCCGTAGGACCCGAATCCGCCGATCATGATGGTTGCGCCGTCGAAAACATCCGCGACCGCGGCGTCGCAACTGGAAAATATCTTATTCTTCGACATGTCGTCGCCCCCCTGCCTGAACGGCCCACCCATTTTAAATTCCGCCGCCCTCCGTCTCAACCTCGTAATTTTGCCGCGTGAGCACGGCTCTCCAGAGCCGTGCGTCCTCCTGTTTCGTGCGTCAACCTATT
>CAYZTZ010000098.1:7725-13017 GCA_964481255.1 uncultured Acidobacteriota bacterium
AGCACGGCTCTCCAGAGCCGTGCGTCCTCCTGTTTCGTGCGTCAACCTATTGTTCGGACAGACGGACGGGTCTGGAGACCCGTCCGCACGAATTTTCAGGGAGACCCGCCCTCACACCAGCTTTTCGTGAGCACGGCTCTCCAGAGCCGTGCGTCCTCCTGTTTCGTGCGTCAACCTATTGTTCAGACAGACGGACGGGTCTGGAGACCCGTCCGCACACATTTCTTTTTCGTGAGCACGGCTCTCCTGCGGTTGTGCGGTTTGCAGGAAAGTAGGATATCCTTGAAATCGGTTGTAATATGGAATCCGCGTTTGCTGTGAGGCGCGGGCAGTGAATCGCATCCTTCAGGGACGGACCTATGAAAAGCAGAGTATTCGCCACCTTCCGGGAAGCCGTGGCCGACATACCGGACGGCGCCACCATTATGATCGGCGGTTTCGGACACGCCGCGGATAAGCCGCAAAACCTGATCGTTGCCTTGAGAGACCACGGGGCGAAGAACCTCACCGTCATATTGAACGGCGCAGGAGGGCCGGGCAGGCTCGGCATCGGATCCCTCGGCGGGAAGCCCTTCATCGATGAAGAGATTCTCCAGGAAAACAGGCAGATCAAAAAGGCGATCTGCAGTGTTCCGGCTTCCCTCGTCATGTCCAAGCCGAACGCCTTCGAGCGGCAATACCTGGCCGGAGAGGTGGAACTGGAGTATGTCCCGCAGGGAACCCTGGCGGAAAGGATAAGAGCGGGCGGGGCGGGCATGGGCGCATTCTATACGCCGACGGGCGTGGGAACCCTGGTCGAAAAGGGCAAAGAAAAGAGGCGCATCGACGGCAAGGAAATGCTTCTCGAGTTCGCGCTGAAAGCGGACTTCGCGCTGATCCGCGCCTATAAGGCGGACACGGCGGGAAACCTCGTTTACCGCGGCATCATGAGGTCCTTCAATGCCGTCATGGCGACGGCGGCGGACGTCGTCATCGCCGAAGTCGATCATCTTGTGGACGCGGGGGAGATCGACCCGGAGGCCGTCGTCACGCCGGGGATTTTCGTCGATCGGATTGTTCCGATACCGCAGGGAGATAAGAAATGAAAGAGCGTCTGGACCGGCAGACCATCGCCCTCAGGGTGGCCAAGGAATTCCACGACGGGGCGGTCGTGAATCTCGGGGGAGGAATTCCCACGCTGGCCGCGAACTTCGTACCCGAGGGCAGGACCGTGATTTTTCACGCCGAGAACGGGGCTTTGGGATTCGGCGGCGTCCCGGACAGTCCCGAAGACGAGAGGCCCTATTACCTGGGGGCCAACGGCCTGCCTTTCAGGATTCTGCCCGGCACGTGCTTTTTTCACCACGCCGATTCTTTCGCCATGATACGCGGCGGGCATATCGATATCACGGTTCTGGGCGCCCTCCAGGTGTCGGAGAAGGGCGATCTGGCGAACTGGACTTTCCCGGAGAGGGGGATCGGCAATATCGGAGGCGCCATGGACCTCGCGGCGGGATGCGGGAGGGTCCTTGTCGCAATGGAGCACACGACCCCCAGGGGGCAGTTCAAGATTCTAAGGGAGTGCAGCTATCCTCTCACGGCGGCGCGATGCGTGGATCTCATATTCACGGATATTGCCGTCATTGAGGTGGCGCCGGAAGGCCTTGTCCTGAAGGAGCTCGCGCCGTCCTGGACGGTGGAGGAAGTGCAGGCCCTCACGGAGCCGAAGCTGATCCCGGCGCCGGATTTGAAGGAAATGGAGCTTTAGAAATGGAGGCGATTTGACAGCTCCACGGGCATCAATGCGAACGGCGAAGCTCTTAAATGCCTCCAGGCAACGTTTTAGGAGATTTGTTCCCAGCGGGGCCGAGGGTGCCGGAGCGCTGGAAAGGAGATGACAGGGAAATGGCAGGAATCACGGCAATAGGAGCTTATATCCCCAGGTACAGGCTGAGCGCCGAGGAGATCGCCGGGTTCTGGCGAATCCGGGCTGCCGGAGGCGAAAAGGCGGTGGCCGGCTATGACGAGGACAGTCTGACGATGGCCGTGGCGGCCGCGCAGGATTGCCTGCGGCGGAGCGCGTCGGGGGCGGACGGGTTGTACTTCGCCACGACGACATGTCCTTACAGGGAAAAGCAGGGCGCCGCCCTCATCGCAAGCGCGGTCGATTTGAAGAAGGAAAGCCGCACCGCCGACTTTACCGGCTCTCTAAGGGCCGGATCCATTGCGATGGGGTCGGCGCTGGATGCGGTCGCGAGCGGCGCCGCAGCCGGCATGCTGGTCGCCGCCTCGGATTGCCGCATGGGCGCGCCTCAGGGAAGATTGGAACCGCTGCTGGGAGACGGCGCCGCGGCCGTCCTGGTAGGCTCCGAACGTGCGATCGCCGAACTGGAAGGCCGCTATACGATTTTCAGCGACTTCACCGATTTCTGGAGAACGGGCAAGGATGACTTTGTCCAGTCGGCCGAGGGACGCTTTATTGACGCGGAAGGCTACCTCCCGACCATGCAGGAAGCCGTGTCGGCCCTGATGAAAAAGCTCTCCGCCGCGCCGGGGGACTTTTCCAGAATCGTCTACTACGCCGCGGACAACAGGCAGCACGCCGATCTCGCCAAGAGGCTCGGCTTCGAGAAATCCAGGGTTCAGGATCCTCTATTCTCTCAGATCGGCAACACGGGCGCCGCGGCGTCGCTCCTCATGCTGGCGTCCGCCCTCGAGGAGGCCCGGCCGGGAGACCGGATCCTTTTCGCCGCCTACGGGGACGGATGCGATGTTTTCGCCTTCCGCGTCACGGAGTCCATCGGGGAGATTCGGCAGAAGATCGGCCTGAAGGAACGGCTGTCGAAAAAGGTGCCGGTGGATTACGGGAAATATCTCCATTGGAAGGACCTGGCCCCCGTGGAAACGGCAAACCTTCCCCAGCGTTCGGAGCCTTCGATCATCACCCGATGGCGCGACCGGAGAAGCATCGCGGCCCTGTACGGAGTGCGCTGCAGAAGCTGCGGGACCCCCCAACTGCATCCGATCGGGCAGAACATACGGGTCTGTGCGGCATGCCAGGCCAAGGACGATTTTGAGCCCTACAAATTTTCCGACAAGAAAGGGAAACTATTCAGCTACGCCGTAGACCAGCTGCAGCCGACCAAGAATCCTCCCGGTTTGAACGGCGTCGTTGATTTCGACGGAGGAGGCAGGCTCATCTGTGAGTTGACGGATTACGATCTTGACCGGGTTGCGGTCGGAATGCCCGTGGAGATGACGTTCCGCAGAATGCTCCAGGGGGAAGGGATCCTGAATTATTTCTGGAAAGCCAGACCGGCGATGGATTAGGGGCTGACGGCCCTGAGGAGGAAGCGCGATGGAAAATCTCAAGGACAAAGTGGCCATTGTGGGCATGGGCTGCACCAGATTCGGGGAACGGTGGGACATGGGCGTCGAGGATCTTCTTGTCGAAGCCGCCTACGAGGCCTTCGAGGACGCTGGCATCGGCCCCAGAGACATCCAGGCGGCCTGGATAGGAACGGTGTTTTCAGGGTTGAGCTCCATCACCCTCTCTCCCCTGAATCTGCAGTATATCCCCATGACGAGGGTGGAAAACATGTGCGCGACCGGAACAGAGGCGCTGCGGGCTGCGACCTACGCTATCATGGCGGGCGCCTGCGACGTGGCTCTGGCCATCGGCGTGGAGAAGCTCAAGGACGCGGGGACGACGGGCGTGAAGGGCCCCGCCATCGTGGGCGACAACCCGGACGGAAGCGCCGGCGTCGGCCCCGGCTACAGCGCCCCGGCGTCCTTCGCCTATATGGCCACGAGATATTTTCACGACTACAAGCTGAGCCCGGAGGAAGGGAAGAGGCTCCTGGCCGAGATCGCGGTGAAGAATCACCACAACGGCAGCCTGAATCCCAAGGCGCATTTCCATAACGAGCTGACGGTCGAGCAGGTGCTGAAGGCGCCCATCGTCGCCTGGCCCCTGGGGCTGTATGATTGCTGCGGCGTCAGCGACGGCGCCGCAGCGGCCATCCTGATGCGCGCGGACAAGGCCAGGGAGCTCAAGGCGAATCCCATCTATATCAAGGCCCTGAGCATCTGTGTCGGGGCGCGCCAGGGCGCGATCCGGCAGGACTATGATTTCGTGCACATCGAGGAGAACGTCCGGGCCTCGCGCAGGGCCTATCAGGAAGCCGGGATCAGGGACCCGAGGAAGGAAATCAGCGTCGCCGAAACGCACGACTGTTTCACCATCCACGAGATGATCACCTATGAGGATCTGGGATTCAGCCCGAGGGGAAGGGCCCGGGACGACATCAACGCCGGCACTTTCACCTTGAAAGGCGATCTGCCGGTCAATACCGACGGCGGGCTCAAGTGTTTCGGCCACCCCCTGGGAGCCAGCGGCCTGAGGATGATGTACGAAGTCTATAAACAGCTTCTGGGACAGGCGGGTCCCCGGCAGGTCAGGAACCCGCGCCTGGGACTGACCCACAATCTGGGGGGAAATGCCGGCACGGGAATCGGCAGTGTCTGCATCGTCGGCAACGAGAAAGGCTAGGGACCATGATCAGGAAAATCCGGCACATCGCGATTATGGTGGATGATTTCGAGGCGGCCCTGGAACAGTTCAAGGGCTTCGGGCTTTCCTGTTCCGAGGTCAAGGAGGACAGGAAGATCGATCTTCGGGTCGGTTTCCTGTCGGTCGGCGACACTGCGATCGAGCTTCTGCACCATACGAAGCCGGACCGGGGGGATGACATCATGTCGAGCATCGTCCGGGGGCAGAAGGGCGCGATCAATCATCTCTGTTTCGAAGTCGACGACCTGGAGGCCTCCATCAGGGACTTCGAGCGCAATGGGGCGAAACTGATCGAGGGGTGCCCGCGTCCGGGAGCTCACGGCCGCATCGCCTTCTTTTACCCTGAAACGACCGCGGGTGTTCTGATCGAGCTGTGCCAGCCGTGAGACATTCACCACCGCGGAAACAGGAATGGAGTCCGGGGTTATGATTGAAAGATTGGATCATGTCGCCATGGTGGTTCAGGACGCGGAAAAGGCGGCGTCGCGGTTCGCAGAGCTTTTCGGCTTTGAAATCCTGGAGACACGCGACGACGCGGAGGGTGGGTTCAGATCGACGCTGATGTCCAAGGCGGACGTGAAGCTGGAGCTGATCGAACCCACCGCGCCGCAGGGGCCGATCCGGAGTTTCATCGAGAAGCGCGGCGGGGGACTGCACCACGTCTCCATCCAGGTCGGCGACCTGGACGAAGAGATGGCGCGCCTGCGGTCCCGGGGAGCGCAGTTTGTCGGCGAGGAGCC
>CAYZTZ010000099.1:0-4164 GCA_964481255.1 uncultured Acidobacteriota bacterium
CGCTTAAAGGATCGACAGGCCTATTCTCCCAAGCCGTCAATCCGCGACTGACCGCTAGCCGCTGACCGCTAACCGCTAACCGCCAGCTTGACTTCCCGGGGTACGGCCCATAGACTCAAGGAGTCATTGAAGGGAGCGACGGTGCTTACAAAGGTCTTGTTCTTCGAGCCGTTCTCCGGGATCAGCGGCGATATGCTGATCGGGGCGTTTCTCGATCTCGGACTGGATTTCGAGGAGCTTCGGGAAAAACTGAGCCTCCTATCCCTGAAAGATTACCGGCTTTCCTCGACAAAGTGCGTCCGTTCCGGCATTCAGGCGACGAAATTCGACGTCCAGGCCGGGCACTCGCACGACCACCGGGGTTTTGAGGATATACGCCGGATGATCGAGTCGAGCCGTCTGTCGGAGTGGGTGAAGCAGAAATCGATCGAAGCCTTCCGCAGGCTGGCGCAAGTCGAGGGGAAAGTTCATGGAGAGCCGCCCGAAAAGGTGCATTTTCACGAAGTGGGAGCCGTCGATTCCATCATCGACATCGTGGGGTCCATGATCGCCGTGGAGCGATACATGCCGGCGCTCGTTCTGTCCGCTCCGGTAAATGTCGGGCGGGGCACGCTGGAATGCCGTCACGGGATTTATCCCGTGCCGGCCCCGGCGACTCAGGAACTCCTGAAAGGAGTTCCGGTGTTTTCCAATACCGTATCCGGGGAACTGACCACGCCGACAGGCGCGGTTCTTTTGGCGACGCTGGCGGAAGGCTTTCAGGGAATGCCGGCCATGAAGATTTCGGCGTCGGGATACGGAGCCGGCAGCAGGGAGACGCCCGGCAACGCCAACGTTCTCCGGGTCAGCCTTGGGGAAACCTGGCCGGACGCGACGGCGCCCGCAGGGGAACAGGTCGCCGTGATCGAAGCCGCCATTGACGACATGAGCCCTCAGATCTACGGGTATTTTCAGGAAAAGGCTCTGGCTGAGGGCGCCCTGGACGTGTACGCGACGCCCATTCAGATGAAGAAGAACCGCCCGGGGCAGCAGATCACCTGCGTCTGCGCGCCTCAAGACGCGGATCGTCTGGCCGAATTGATATTTCGCGAGACCACGACCATCGGAGTCCGATGCACCGTCGCGCGGCGCAAGACGCTTCAGCGCGAGTTCCACAGGGTCCAGACCGCCTACGGCGCGGTGACCATGAAGATTTCCCTGCTCGACGGCCGGCCGGTCAACTATATTCCCGAATTTGAGGACTGCCGCCGCCTTGCCGAGGAGAAAGGCGCGCCCCTGAAGGAAATCCAGGCAGCAGCCCTTCATGCCTATTTGCAGGAGAAACACTGAATTCCCTCATTTCTGGAGGTCGGACGAGCGATGCCCGAGGAAACGGTTTCCAAGATCACCATTGAAGATTTCGCCAGGGTCGAGATGCGCGTGGGCCAGATCCTGGAGGCGGAGAGGATTGAAGGCTCGCGTAAACTGCTGAAACTGCGCGTGGATATCGGGACGGAAGTGAGACAGGTGGTGGCGGGGATCGCGGAGGCGTATGAACCCGCCGGCCTTCTGAACAAAAAGGTGATCGTGGTGGCGAACCTGAAACCTGTGAGACTCATGGGCGTGGAATCGGACGGCATGATCGTGGCCGCCTCCGTCGACGGGAAGCCGGTCCTGGCCACTTTCACCGAGGAGGCGCCCAACGGCGCCATCCTCAAGTAGATGGAATTGATGCTCATCCACGCGTCCGCTGTGGTAAGATCCATGCCGGCGGCGCCGTGGCGCCCAGTCAGCCCCATGGATCGGTCGCCGAGAGTGTCGAATTGAATCCGCGCGAGATCTATAAGCTGATCGAAAAGGAGCTCACTCAAGTCGAGGAGGAACTGGCGCGGCAGTCCAGTTCCGATATCCGGCTTATCGACGATATCGGCCGGTACATCCGCGGCAGCGGAGGCAAAAGGATCCGGCCCGCGATTCTACTGCTCGGGTCCAAGATGTGCGGGTACGAAGGGCCCATCGGCCCGAGGCTGGGCGCAGTCGTCGAATTGATCCATTCCGCCACCCTGGTCCATGACGACATCATCGACAAGGCGAACGTCCGACGGGGCCGCGCCTCCGTCAACGCCCGGTGGGGCAATCAGATAACCGTTCTGGCGGGCGACTGGCTTTACATGACCTCATTCAGACTGGCCCTCGGCGAGCGACGCCTGAAAGTGCTCGACATACTCATCGAGGCGACCCGCAAGATGGTTGAAGGCGAGCTCATTCAGCTCGCCATGAACGGCAATCTCGACATTACCGAAGAGCAACACCTGGACATCTCCACCCGCAAGACCGCATACCTTTTTTCCGCCTGCTCCCGGTTGGGCGGGATTCTGGGCTCGGTGGACGGCCGCAAGGAGGAGCGTCTGCGCCGTTACGGTCTGAACGTGGGACTCGCCTTTCAGCTGGTGGATGATGTGTTGGATTTCACGTCCAGCGAAAGCGCGCTCGGGAAACCGGTCGGAAGCGACCTGAGGGAAGGGAAGCTGACTCTGCCGCTGATTTATCTGATGCGCGACGGCGAATCGCGGCATCGCGAACTGGTCCGCAAAGCCCTTCGGGACAGCGAACCGGAGGCGGCGGACAGGGACGAAATACTCCGCCTGGTTCGCGAATACCGCACCGCCGACCGCGCGCTGGAGAAGGCTCACGATTACGCGCAGAAAGCAAAATCATGCCTTGTCGATTTTCCGCCCTCAGAGGCCAGGGACGCTTTGATGTCCATCCCCGACTATATCGTCCAAAGGGACCGCTGAGGTCGTCCACGATATGCGCATCGGCATATGCAGCAAACCAGCGCCGGAGTGCGCGGTCCGGGCACACCTCCGCCTGCCGTCATGCGGACGACGCCGGCACCGCATCGCCCGGCTACTCCGCCAGCAGCTCCTTGGCCTTGGTGTAAACCTTGTTAATGCCGATCAGAGTGTTGTTGTGGAGGGCCTTGTATAGGGTCTCCAATCGGGCTTTAGCCTTGGGCGCAAAATCGCCCCCCATAAGTTCCGCGGCGGCGTAATAAATGCAGGCCTCATCAATCTTTTTCTGCTTGTCCAGGCACAAGGCGATCTGGTAATACGCCTCGGCGTATTTTTCCACCCGGATGGCTTTTCTGAAGGCCCCGACAGCTTCGGCGCAATCCCCTTTCTCCAGCCGTTCGCTTGCGATCACGTGGTAGCATGCCCGGCGGATTTGCCTCGATTCCTCCTGCGTGCCGTCGTCGAGGCGTCCGGCCCGATCGAGGGATTGCAGCGTGAGCTTCGCGTATTCCGCGGCCTTCGTCAGGTCCTTGTCCTTATGGTATTTCAGGACAATGCTGTAGCGCAGAGCGTAGTCCTCGTCGAATTCGGGCATCCGGACGAGCTTCTCGGCCCACTCCATCTCTTTAGCCGAATCCGCCGTCTTACGATAGTAGCCGTATATTGCTCTGGCCAGGGCCGGGAGCGGTTCTATCTGGTAAAGCTTCTGCGCCCATTCGATCTGTTTGGCCAGGTTGTCCGTCTTTTGATAGGAGGCGTAAATATCCTTGACCGTAGCGGGTAACGGTTCCAGAGCATAGATTTCTTCCAGAGCCCGGGCGCATCTTGGATGTCTGTCAAGGCCGCAGGTCGCCTCGGCCAGATATCTGTAGATTTCCTTCCTGTCCCTATCAGGATAGGCGGCCAGCCAGTTCTCCGCGAGCGCTTCGAGGAGCTCATAGTTCTTGGACTTGGCGGTCTCCTCGAGAGCCTTCCTGTATTCCGGCTCGATCTCTCTCCAGAGAATGGATTTCGGGTGCGACTGGAGAAAATCGATCAGCATGGCGGCGCGATTGTCCGCATCCGTTTCCCGTGTGATCGGATAGTAGGCGTCGTATTCCTTCTCAAGTCTTTTCAGGATTTCACGGTCCTCCGGCTGAAGGAGGGAGGATCCGGGATATTTCTGCGCGAACTCGGACAGCAATAGCGCGCGTCTGTAGATGTCCGGCTCCTGCTTCGCGGCAACGTAGGCGCTTTTTTCCTCATCCGCCGCAGCATCCGTCCGTGCCTTTTCCTCGGCGGTCGGCCGGGGTTGTTGTCCCCGGATGCGTCCATGATCCCACGGGACCCCCAGGATCATGATGGCCGTGAATATCGAGATTGCCAGGAAAGCGTGATACCTTTGCATAGA
>CAYZTZ010000099.1:4264-12853 GCA_964481255.1 uncultured Acidobacteriota bacterium
GCACGGGGATTTCAAGGGGCGAAGCCCCTTGGATAGGGTTTTTCTGCCGCTTCGACGGCGAAACAGGTTCTCGTTTGACGCGCATGCCCTCGGAAGCCGGCCCTGCCCGGCTTTGGGGCAGGGGACTGTGCGCCTCAACGCCCGCTCCCGGCCGTCCTGGGATCGCGGGGCGCCGCGCCTAAACGCCCTTCCATTCCTGCGGATGCATTGTACACCTGAAAAACTCCGCAGGAATCGGCTTTTCAAGCGGCATCGGCCCAAAAGAGACTTGACAGGAAGCGCGCTTGTCTGAAAATCATTCGCTTGCAGTCCTGGGGCCTTCGATTCCGACGGTGCGCATTTCTCACTTTACGGGTTCGTCTATGACGGTTGCATCAAAGCCCTACAGGATCGTTATCCATGACAAGGCCGCCGCGAAATGGCTTTGTTTCGAAAATCCTCACGCCATTGTCGCTTCGTGCCGCCCCGGCGAAATCCGCGCGGCGCTCGACCGCGTGGAGGCGCTCGTCGCGGACAACGGCTGGTACGCGGCAGGTTTTCTCTGCTATGAGGCGGCCGGAGCATTCGATCCGGCCCTGCGCACCCGCGCCGCGTCTCCCGGTTTTCCTTTGATTTGGTTCGGCCTCTATTCCGAGCCGGAAACATTCGAGCTCCCGCTGCCTGACTATCAGGCCTATTCCCTGGGCGACATCACCCCTTCCGTCTCCCGGCCCGAATACAACCGCTCGATCGAGCGGATCAGGGACCATATCCGTGCAGGCGATACCTACCAGGTCAACTACACGATACGGCTGCGCGCCCTCCTTTCCGGAGATCCATGGCATTTGTTTCTGGCTATGGTGAAGGCCCAGTCTCCCGGCTACTCGGCCTGGGTCGACATCGGAACCCACGCGATATGTTCGGCTTCGCCGGAGCTCTTTTTTCTTCTCCAGGGAAACCGTCTGACATGCAAGCCCATGAAGGGAACCGTCCACCGCGGGCGGACCTGCGATGAGGATGCGTCCCTGGCCGAATGGCTGCGCAACTCGGAGAAAAACAGGGCCGAGAACCTTATGATCCTGGACATGATCCGGAACGACCTCGGCCGCGTGGCCGATATCGGAACGGTGCGCGTGCCCGCGCTGTTCGAGATCGAGAGGCATCCCACGCTCTGGCAGATGACGTCTACCGTGGAGGCGACCTGCCGGAAGCCCCTGGCGGATATTTTCGCGGCGCTTTTCCCTTGCGCGTCGATCACGGGCGCTCCCAAGATCCGGACCTCGCAGATTATCGCGGAACTGGAGCCGGACCCCCGCGGGATCTATTGCGGCTCGATCGGTTATGTGGCGCCCGGCCGCTCGGCTCAGTTCAATGTCGCCATCCGGACCGCCGTGGCGGACCGGCGCAGCGGACGGGTCGAGTACGGGGCGGGAGGCGGCGTTGTCTGGGATTCCTCCGGGAGCGACGAGTATGACGAGGCGCTGCTCAAAGCGCGAATCCTCCAGGAAAAATTCGAGCCGTTTTGCCTCTTCGAGACAATGCTCTGGACTCCGGAAGAGGATTTCTTCCTGCTGGATCGCCATCTGGCGAGGCTTGCCGCTTCGGCCGGCTATTTCGGTTTCGGCTTCGACATGGCGAAAGTCCGAAAGACGTTGCAGGAGGCGGTTCTGGGGTTCGCCCGCTGCCCGCATAGGGTGCGTTTGCTCGCGGACTCCAAAGGGAGGCTGGAGGTTTGCGCGGAACGTTTCGCGGTGGAAGAGCGGGGGGGTCCCGTGCGCGTAGGACTCGCGGCGGCGCCGGTGAACTCGTCGGATGTCTTCCTCTATCATAAGACCACGCGCCGGCGTGTCTATGAGTCCGCCCTTCAGTTCCGCCCCGATTGCGACGATGTCCTGCTGTGGAACGAGCGCGGCGAACTGACGGAATCCACCATCGCGAATCTCGTTGTCGAGATGGACGGGAATCTCTGCACGCCGCCTGTTTCTTCAGGCCTCTTGCCGGGAACCTTCCGCGCCGGCCTGCTCGAGGAAGGGCGGATTCGGGAGCGGGTGGTGCGGGTCGCCGAACTGGGGACATGCCGCAAGATATACCTCATCAACTCCGTTCGGAAGTGGCGCGAAGCCGCGCTGCTGTAACGGCCGCCCCGGAAATAACATCTCTCCCTTATCCCTGTCCTGATTCGCGATCCAAAGGAAAAATATCGCGGGCCCGAAAAACCGCGCCCGGCCGCAACTCCGGGTATTGCATGGGGCTGAGAACCCTCATGCACCAACGGCGCGAATCAACGCTGTCCGCTTGCGTCATTCGCCGCTTCCGGTTTGCCCTTGGGATCCTCGACGGGGAGGTCTTCGATGAAGAGCGGTTTGCTTCCCTGCGGCAGCGTTTCCGGGAACTCGGGAACCGTTTGTCCGGCGGGCTCCGCGATCGGAAAGCGCTCCATGGGCCTGTCTTTTAATATTTCCCGCATGCAGTCGATCCAGATCGGGAGGGCCGCGACGGCTCCTGATTCTCTTTCGCCGAGGCTTTTCTTCTCATCAAAGCCGACCCAGACGGCGGCCGTGATGGAGGGCGTGAAGCCGATGAACCAGGCGTCCGTGAAATCATTGGTCGTCCCGGTCTTGCCTCCCAGAGGCCAACGCAGGGTGCCGGCGGATTTCGCCGTGCCGTAGCGCACGACATCCTGCAGCAGTTCGAGCATCTGCGCCGCGATTTCCGGTTTGAGCACTTCGCGGGTCTGCGGCGCATTTTCTTCCTTGGGCACGCGATCGTAATCCTCCACCCTGCGGATGAAATAGGGCTTGGCTTGAAGGCCCAGATTCGGGAACACGGTGAACGCGGACGCCATCTCAAGAGGTGTGGCCTCGCAGGCCCCGAGAGCGAGAGGGAGATAGGGATCCAGGCGCCCCTCGATCCCGAAGCGCCGGGCCGTGACCACGACGTTATGGATTCCTATCTGCGAAGCGAGCCGGACGGTCGGCACGTTGCGCGATTCGGCCAGAGCCAGGCGCAGGGGAATCGGTCCCTTGAATTTCCCGTCGTAATTGCCGGGCCGCCATGCGCGCCCGAGCGCGTCGGTGAAGCTGACGGGAGAATCCAGCAGGATGCTTTCAGGCTTCATGCCCCGTTCCAGAGCCGTCGTGTAGACCAGCGGTTTGAAGGTCGAGCCGACCTGGCGCATGGCCTGGGTGGCCCGATTGAATTCGCTGGTTTCGAAATCGTAGCCCCCGACCATCGCCTTGATTTCTCCCGTGCGGTTTTCAAGGATGATCACGGCTCCCTGCACGATGGGATGCTGTTCCAGCGCCAGCGCGACAGTACGGTGATCCTCGTCCAGAGACTCTATCTTGAAGTGCGCCAGGTCCCCGGTTTTAAAAACCTGAGCGGGCGACGGCGCTTTGGTCCACGCGATCTCCTTCGCGCCGATGTCCCCCCGATAACGGCCGACCCTGACGACGGCGCGCGTTTTCCCGACCTCCTCCACAAGCCCTACGACGATGTCCCCCGGGCGGAAGATACGGCGCCAACCGGGATGGGCATACGTGTCGAGGCGGCCGTAGCCGTTCTGCAGGACGTTGCCGATGGGGCCGCGCCAGCCGTGCTTCTTGTCGTAGCGTCTCAAGCCTTCGCGCAGAGCGCGCAGGGCCGCCTTCTGCATCTCGATGTTGAGGGTCGTATAGACCTGCATCCCCCTTCTCCAGATTTCGTCGGTCGAGTACCTGGCGGCGAGTGATTCCCGCACCCATTCCAGAAAGTGCGGCGCGATTTCCGAGTCCTCGTGCTGCGGCGTTTTCAGAATCAACGGCTTTTTCTTTGTCTCGGCGGCCAGCTTCGCCGAGATGATATGCTCGGCGGCCATCCGATCCAGGACATAATTGCGGCGTGCGAAGGCGGCCTCGGGATGCAGGCGGGGAGAATACCTGCCCGGGTTGCGCGGCAACCCCGCGATCGTGGCGCATTCCTCCAGGGTGAGGTCCTTCAGGCGCTTCCCGAAATAGTAGTCCGCCGCCGCCGCCACGCCGTAAATGCCCGGCCCCATGTTATGCAGGTTCGCGTAAAGGGTGAGAATCTGCTGTTTGGAGTATTGCCTTTCGATCTTCCACGCTATCAGCAGTTCCTTGATCTTGCGGTCGAAGGTCTTCTCGTAGCTTCCCAGCAGCATGCGGGCCAGCTGCTGCGTGATGGTGCTGGCTCCCTCCGACTTGCTCATCCGGATGATGTCTTTGTAGAGGGCCCGGATGTTGGAATAGTAATTGATCCCCGAATGGTTATAGAACTGGTCGTCTTCGGCGGCGATGAGGGCCAGCTGAAGGTAGGGCGGAATCTCATCGTGGGAGACGACGATGCGTCTCTCGATGGCGAATTCGCCGATCACCCTGTTATCGTCGGAGTAAACATCGGTGATGACATCGGGCCGGTAGTCCTCCAGGCTTTGTATCTTCGGAAGATTGTACTGGTATCCCAGCAGCGTTCCCAGCAGAAAACCGGCGGCCGCAAAAAGCGCGAGCAGAAAGCCGAAAAAGAGCCAGAGCCCGAGAGGCAGTCTCCTTTTCCGGATCCGCGGGGACATGTCATTTGATAACGCCATGATGCAAGGAGAATTATAGCACAGATCATGGACGCGTCTCTCCGAGGCCGGCGTCTCGACCCGGTCTCCGGCCTGCGCCGGCGGCTGTTTTTTTTTGGCCCAATGGGACGCTATGCCATTAGTAAGAGGCAAGGAGAGTCAGGCATGGGGACCGTTAACAAAGTCATTCTGATCGGGCGATTGGGCGGCGATCCGGAGGAACGGAGGACGGCCGGGGGAACGCAGGTTTCCAGCTTCCGGCTCGCCACGGACACCTATCACGGCAACAACGGCGAACGGACCACCGAATGGCATCGCGTCGTCGCGTTCGGCAAGGCCGCCGAGCTATGCAACCAGTATTTGCGCAAAGGCCGCCTGGTTTGCGTCGAAGGGTCTCTGCAGACCCGGTGCTGGGAAAAGTCGCCGGCCGACAAACGGTATTTCACGGACGTGGTCGCAGCCCGGGTGACCTTCCTGGATGCCAAGGTGGGCGAAACTCCGTTTCAGGTTCAGGCTGAAGAGGATGCGGAGTCTTTTTAGCGGATCGCCGCCGCGGAAAACAGTTATTCCGGCGCCGTCGAAGGAAGCTCGGCCCAGGCAAACGACATAACGGGCCGCCGGCCCGAGCGGGAAGGACTACCGGCACCTATTGGACCTCGGAAATCCGCGCTCGGCGCGCCACACGCCCGCGACCCCCTCCTTTTCCCCCTTTCACAGGGCATTACCTTCAAGTATTTCATTTGCTTGACAGGATTCCGCAGGTTTGTTATATTCGTCCGGTTTTTCGCTGTAATTCGCGTGTTCCGGGGGAATCTGCCGTTGGAGGAAAGATCCCCGTGCATGCAGGGCGTAGATATTATAAGGAGAGCAAGGTTTGCCGACCTTCAATCAGCTGGTACGATCTGGCCGAAAGAAGATTCGTTATAAGACGAAGAGTCCGGCTTTACAGGGGAGTCCGCAGCGCAGAGGCGTATGCACGCGGGTGTACACATCGACACCCAAGAAGCCTAATTCCGCCTTACGCAAGGTTGCGCGTGTCCGGCTAACCAACGGGATAGAGGTTACGACCTACATCCCCGGGATCGGGCACAATCTGCAGGAGCACTCCATCGTTCTGATACGCGGTGGACGTGTCAAGGATCTCCCCGGGGTTCGGTACCATGTGGTGAGGGGAACGCTTGATTCGGTCGGAGTTCAGGATCGCAAGAATTCCCGCTCCAAATATGGTGCCAAGCGGCCCAAAAGCTAATCACTCTTTCATATAGACCGTTCAGGGGTGGGCGATTCGCACCTGCCGATCCGGGAAGGCGCTTGCCGGGGAGCGAAAGAGCTCGCCGTCGGGTGCGCGTCCTCGCCCTGGCAGGGTTAACGAGTACCAGCAGGGCTTGGGGAGATCTTTTGTATGCCGAGGCGAAGGGAAGTACCGAAACGGGAGACGATGCCGGATGCGGTGTTCGGCAGCACGCTCGTCACGAAATTCATCAACTGCATGATGATTCAGGGCAAAAAGAGCGTTGCGGAATCGGCCTTTTACGGCAGTCTTGAGCTGGTCAAGGATCGAGCCAAGGAAGACCCCGTCAAAGTATTCAAAAAGGCCCTGGAGAACGTGAAGCCGATCCTGGAAGTCAAATCGCGTCGGGTAGGCGGCGCGACCTACCAGGTTCCGGTCGAGGTCCCGCAGGACCGGAGGACATCGCTGGCGATTCGTTGGATCATAGCCAACGCGCGGGCGCGCGGCGAAAAGACCATGCAGGAGAAACTGGCCGCCGAGATTCTGGATGCTTCCAACAATCGCGGCGGGGCCATTAAGAAAAAGGAAGACACGCATCGCATGGCGGAAGCCAACAAGGCGTTCGCCCATTACCGGTGGTAGAGAGGTTCCCCGTGGGTCGTCTGGTTCCATTGGAGAGGATACGCAATATCGGCATCATGGCCCACATTGATGCCGGGAAGACCACCACGACGGAGCGCATCCTTTATTATACCGGCATCACCCACAAGCTGGGGGAAGTGCACGAGGGCACGGCGACCATGGACTGGATGGAACAGGAGCAGGAGCGCGGCATTACGATCACATCGGCCGCCACCACCTGTTTCTGGGAGGGGCACCGGATCAATATCATCGACACGCCCGGCCATGTCGACTTCACCGCCGAGGTCGAACGGAGCCTGCGCGTCCTGGACGGCGCAGTGGCGCTTTTCGGCGCGGTCGAAGGCGTGGAGCCGCAGTCGGAGACCGTCTGGCGCCAGGCTGATAAATACCGGGTCCCGCGCATCGGGTTCGTAAACAAAATGGATCGTCCGGGCGCCGACTTTCCGAGGGTGCTCGAGATGATTCGCACGCGCCTGAATTCCATCCCGGTGGCCGTTCAGCTGCCTCTGGGCTCGGAAGATGAGTTCCGGGGAGTCATCGACCTCATCTCCCGGAAGGCCATCGCATTCCGGGACGAGACTCTCGGCGCCGATTTCGAGGTCGAAGAGATCCCGGAGCCGTACCGTGAAGAGACGGAGCGCTATCGCGAAAGCATGATTGAAGCCGTTTCGGAGATCGATGACCGCATTCTGGAGAAGTATCTGAAATCGGCCGAAATCACCGCAGACGACATCCGTTCGGCCCTGCGCCAGGGAACCCTGCAACATAAGATCGTTCCGGTCCTTTGCGGCGCTGCTTTTAAAAACAAGGGGATCCAGCAGCTCCTCGACGCCATCGTGGCCTATCTGCCGTCTCCGGTGGATGTTCCGCCGGTGACCGGGATTGCGCGCAACGGGGGCAAGCCGCCGGTCCGGCGCGCTTCCGACGACGAACCTTTTTCGGCCCTGGTCTTCAAGATAATGACCGATCCGTTCGTCGGCCACCTGGCCTTTTTCCGGGTCTATTCGGGTCAGCTCAAAAGCGGGACCAGCGTCTTTAACTCGACGCGGAGCACGATGGAACGGATCGGCAGGCTGCTGAAAATGCATGCCAACAAGCGGGAGGAGATCCAGGAAGTCTATGCGGGCGATATCGCCGCCGCGGTGGGGTTGAAGAACGTCAGCACCGGGGATACAATCTGCGACAAACAGCATCCGATCGTGCTTGAGGCGATTGAGTTCCCGGCCCCTGTCATTTCCGTGGCCGTCGAGCCCAAGACCAAGACGGACCAGGAGAAACTCGGGATCTCTCTGGACAAGCTGATCCGCGAAGACCCGACGTTCCGCGTCCATACGGATCCGGATACCGGGCAGACAATCCTTTCGGGGATGGGGGAGCTGCATCTGGAGATTCTTGTGGATCGCATGGTCCGGGAGTTCGGCGTGGAGGCCAATATCGGGAAGCCCCAGGTGGCCTATCGTGAAACCGTCCGCCAGCACGCCGAAGCGGAAGGGAAGTTCGTCCGCCAGACGGGCGGCCGCGGTCAGTACGGACATGTCAAGATCGCCCTTGATCCGAGGCCTGCGGGAAGCGGGTTTGAGTTTGTCAATGAGATCGTGGGCGGCGCGGTCCCGAAGGAATATATCGGCCCCGTGGAGGAAGGGGTCCGGCAGGCCCTCGACACGGGAGTTCTGGCGGGCTACGAAATCGTGGATGTCCGCGTGACCCTGATGGACGGCTCCTATCACGAGGTGGACTCGTCGGAACTCGCCTTCAAGATCGCCGGTTCCATGGCGCTCAAGGAGGCCGCCAGAAGAGCCAGGCCCGTGCTTCTGGAACCGATCGTGAGGGTTGAAATTGTGGTCCCCGAAGAATTTATGGGAAACGTCACGGGGGACCTCCACGCGCGTCGGGGGCGTGTCGAGGCGACGGAAAACCGCCTGGGGTCGACCATTATTCAGTGCAAGGTCCCCCTGTCGGAGATGTTCGGATATTCGACGGACCTTCGCTCCATGACGCAGGGTCGCGCGACGTATTCCATGCACTTCTCGCATTACGAGGAGGCGCCGAAGGCAATCAGCGAAGAAGTGATCTCCAAGATCCGTGGCAAGTCGTCGGGTTAATCAGGTTCGGAGGGATATATGGCCAAGGAGAAATTTGATCGAAGCAAGCCGCACGTGAACATCGGGACGAT
>CAYZTZ010000100.1:0-12842 GCA_964481255.1 uncultured Acidobacteriota bacterium
AGATCGTCTACAACATGAAGGAAATGTTTAAAGTGGTCGGTCCGGGAAACGCCGACGCGCTGTCATGGCTCCGGGGCAAGGATGTGGAAAATTTCAATGTCAATTTCGCCTGGGGGTTTTACAGCGGAGTCGGCGACTGGGGAGCCCGACCGCACACGCATGCGGGAGACCAGTTCCTGGTGTTCGTGGGCCTGGACAACCAGAAACCGGATTACCTCGGCGCTGAAATAGAAATCGCTCTGGAAGATGAGAAACATATCGTGAATAGACCCTCGTGTGTCATCATCCCCGCGGGGATGCAGCACGGGCCCGTGGTTACTCGAAGCGTCGAGAAACCCTACGCGATGTACATGGTGCGTCTGGATAAAGGGAACCCGTCCGAGATCAACCCGGCATAGAGTCCGACGAACAGGAGGACCGAAGAACAAGGCGAAATAAAAAGCATTTTAACTCAAGCACAGAACTACGGATCATGTGGGCCGGTTTGCAAATTTCAGGGACCGGCTCCGCCTCAAAAAGGAGAGACAGAAATGAGCGCGACGCGAAGAGAATTTGTGAAGGGTGTAGCTGTTGGAACTGCAGGATTCGCGGTGCTGGGTTCCCTGCGCGGCCTGGCTGCTATAAGCGAATCAAAGTATGGTCATTACTGTCACCCATTTTATTATAGTGTAGGACTGAACGGTCCGGGAGACGCGGATTATTTTGTCAGTATGGACCGTAACAATCTGAACGGGACAAATACGAATTTTACCTTCGGATACTATAGCAAGGTAGGTGCGTGGGACAAGGATTCCGACGCCCGGGTGCATCCCTACGATACGTGCCTGGTCTTCGCAGGCCTTGAGCCCAAGGACCCGAATTACCTCGGCGCGGAAATCGAGATATGCCTGGGAGAGGAATTTGAAAAGCACGTCATCGACGTCCCCTCGATCGTCTGCATCCCCCGAAACCTCCCGTACGGTCCCATCGCCACCCGGAAGGTCGAGAAACCTTTCGCGCATTACTCCATCGGCTTGGACGGGGATTACGAAGTCAAGAAACTCCCAGGCAAGCCTTCCGCGGCTTCTTCGGGAAATAAATACGCGCATTTGATCAAGAAAATGTCGGCGACCGGGCAGCCGGGCGCCAACAAAATCGGGCCGGGCAACGCCGACTGGCTTTCATGGCCCAAAAGCAAAGACCTGGAAGGATTCATAGTCAACTTCACATGGGGGTTCTACAGCGGACTCGGCGGCTGGCATGATATCCCGGGATTTGACCCGCACGTGCACGAAGGCGACGAGTTCCTGGTTTTTGTCAGTTTGGATGCCAAGAATCCTTACGAGTTAGGCGCGGTCATTGAACAGCACCTCGGCAAGGAGCAGGAAATCCATAGAGTCACCGTTCCACAGGTCATCGTTTGCCCGGAGATGTTCACCCACGCTCCGGTCTATACCAAGAAAGTGGACAGGACCTATGGATTTTTCCTGATTCGAAGAGATACAGGGGAGCGTTACAGCCCCGGCAAAACGCCGGTAAAGAAACCCGCCAAACAGTAAGCTGTCCTGCGGGACGAAGATTTTTTGCCGGAATAGGCTGTTCCCGACCCGGGCTTGCCGGTTGTCGGACGATAATTGTAGCCTCACCGATCTTTGCGAAGCCGATCGATGAGTTTCGGACCTGCGGGCTTCAGAGCAAACCGCAAAAGCCCCGAAGACTATCAGGAAAAGGAGACGCTTTGCGGTCTTGATGGTCTTCGGGGTTTTTGCGGCAATCCCATAGAATGCGATGGAGGCGGTTCCTGAATCGCGCGATGGAATCGCCGCTAGCCATACACACCGTATTCCTTGGTGAAATCAATCATCGCCCGGACGTTCTCCTCCTTGGCGTCATCGAGCTGAGTCCCCGAGCAAAGGATATACCCGCCGCCTTTGCCGCAGTAGTCGATAAGATCCTTACAGCAGGCCTTGACCTGGTCGGGCGTCCCGGTGGCGATCAGGGTGATGGGTACATTGCCCATAATGCAGCTGTGGCCGCCAAGGATGTCCTTGGCCCTGTGCATATCCGTGCGGTCGAAGAACCATAAAGTCGAAGCTTTCGGCAGCTCCGTGAGATAATCCAGACGCTGGTTATAGGTGCCTTCCGCGAAGGGCGCCGGTATGAGGCCTTCCTCGATCATGTTCAGCATCAGCTGCTTGAAGGTCGGCCAGTAAAACTTCTCGAACTGGGCGCGCGAGATATGCGTGTCGTCTCCCTTATGCAGGGGCATCATGATGAGCGGAGGTTCCCCCAGGGGGATATCGGGCACGGGTGTAAGCGCGAGAACCTTTTCGCATGCCTGGAGCACCTTGGCCGGGCAGCGGTAGAGATCCGTCATGATGCCGCGGGTGCCTCTCAAAGTATCTCCGACGACATCGAAGGGCGCCGCGCCGAATCCCATGAACAGCCTGGGAAAGCCCATCCCGAGTATCCTGTTCGCCGTTTTCATTGAGATCTTCGCCGGCTTGAGGGACAACTCGGCCGCCCGCTTCATGATTTTGAATGTTTTTTGCACCTCAGGATCCATGAAGGGAGGCAAAAACCGGGCACCGATCTGGATCCCTTCGCTGCCGAAACTTGCGAGTCTGCGCAATCCTGCCAGGGAACTGTACATGCGCGGCAGGAAGCGCCGGAGAACGAAGTCGGAGGGATCCAGCAGAAAGTGGTCATACTCGTCCGCCTTCATGTATTCCTGTTCCAGATACTGGTACTGCACGTCGTCGGGAAGCCCGTAGCCGGCCCATTTCATGTTGGTCTGCCCCAGAAGCTCCATGGAGGCCCCGGACATCATGAATGTGGCGGCGGTGCTGTCGGGCTTGAAGTCCCTGTGGAACTTGATGACGGCCTTCGCGGCCTCGGCCCAGCGGTCGTACATGGTGGCCTTCTGCGGGATGCCGGCCCGCCGGTACACGAACGCTCCCCCCAGGCCGGCGATGGGCACCCGGTCCGGAGTTTTTCCCAATTCCAGGGCGTCCCGGAACCGCGTCGCCCGCGCCGTGTAATCGGCTCGGGCCTTGGGGCTTGCGAACCGGATTCCGTCTCCGCGAACCCAGGCGTCCAGTCTCAGCTTCCTTTTTTCTTCAGGCGTCAGCGAATTCCAATTCTCGGGTTTTTCCAGCATTTCCTCTCTCCTTCAAGGGGCACTTCCTCATGATGTTCAACAGAATGCCGTCATAGCCTCGCGGCGCCCCGCGATTACGGCGCGGCGCTCCGTTCGCACAATAGTTGATTTGCGGATGCAAGTCCACCGGCGGCGGTACTTCCAGCACTCATTTCTTTTCCGTCAGGTCGAGGTAGATCACTTCGACGAGGCTCATAAAACGCAGACCTCCAGGCTTTGCCGGGGCGTCCGCGATGTTGAAGGCCTTTTTGACCTCTTCCAGTGATTTCCCCTCCGCGATCATGGACCGTACTTTGTCCTGTTTCTCAATGATGGAAGCAAGAACGGCTTCAATGTCCTTCTTGGAAAGGGGGTCGGAATGACCTGAGAGGAAGACATCGGCATCGAGCCCCAGGAGGCCCTTCAGCGTTTCCGCGAGACCGATGGATGTGCCTCCCTTAAAACGATGGATCAGGGGATCGCGGCCGGTGAAGACGAGGTCGCCCACAAAAGCGACCTTTTCGGCCGGGAAATACACTACGAGGTCGCCGCTGGTGTGGGCGGGGCCGAAGAAGTACAGCTGGATTTTCGTGCCTCCCGCCGGAATGTCCATGGCGCTGTGATTGGACGCCCCGGAGGGAGCGAAGATTTCGTTAGGGACATAGTCGCGCAGATACTCCATACCCGCGGCTTTCGACGCTTCTTCCATGTCTTTTTTGGTTTGCGCGTGCCCATAGATCCTTATTCCCTTGGGGAAGGCGTTCAGGCCGTTGACGTGATCCCCGTCGCCGTGAGTCAGAATGACTCGCGTGATCGGCTTGGACGTCATCTTCTGAATCTCCTGGATCACCTGTTTCTGGGCGTCGGCTGTCATCTTGGCATCGATGACGATGACTTCGTTTTCACCGATGTAGAACCCCGTGTGGGCGCCGTTCCCGCCCTTGGCGAAATAAAGGTTTCCCCTGATGTTTTGAATGGACAGCGGCTGCTGCGCCATGCAGATCCCGGCCATGAAAAGCCAAAGACCGGCAATCAGCGTAAACGCCCTGATTCCAAGCATCGTCCACATATTTCCCTCCTTCCAATATGGCCGCCCCGGCCGCGGCTTCCGTTCCAGGTTGTCGCCGCTGGACGGCGTCGAGAGAACATCCGCAACCCTTCCGTCGCCGCCCGGGTCCACCGCGAACCTCAATAAAAGCATCGGCCCAGGCGAAAGACGCGAATCATGATTCTAGAACAATCCGCCCTCTGAATCTCCATGGATTTCAGTGGCCCGGGTGCCTTAAACGCACGAAAGCGGCTGGAGTTCAAGTCAATCCGCCGGGCGCGGCGGGGGCATCCGGCTGATCTCCGGCTGGAGTCTATAGGCCCTTTTGGCCAGCCGGTACGCGAGATCGACGGCCACCTCCCGCGCTTCGTCCTCTTCAAGCCGGTGCTCGGCCACGAGACGCGAAAGGAAAGCGCAGTCGATACGCCGCGCCGCGTCGTGCCTCGCGGGAATGCTGGGGAAGGCTCTCGTGTCGTCGTTGAAACCGACGGTATTATAGAATCCCGCGGTCTCCGTTGTGCGCTCGCGAAAATAGCGCATGCCCTCGGGGCTGTCGTAAAACCACCAGGCCGGGCCCAGTCTGAGGGCGGGATAGTGGCCCGCAAGCGGCGCCAGTTCCCGCGAATAGGTTGACTCGTCCAGGGTGAAAAGGATCAACGTGAGGCGGCGGTCGTTCCCGAAGCGGTCCAAGAGGGGTTTCAGGGCGCGCACATAATCCGTCCGCATGGGTATGTCCGCTCCTTTGTCCCTGCCGAAATCGCGGAAAATCAGGATGTTGTGATCCCGGAAGGATCCGGGGTGGAGCTGCATCACCATCCCGTCCTCGATGCTCATCCGCGCCATTTCCGTCAGCATCTGTCCGCGGAACTGCTCCGCCTCATCGGGCGTGATCCGGCCCGACAGCGCCTTCCCAAGCAGCGCCTCGCAAAGGGAGGCGGGCAGGTCGCAGGTCGCGGCGGTGGGGTGGCCGTGGTCGGTCGCTGTGGCCCCGAGCGAGACGAAGAACCGGCGGCGACTGAACAGCGCGCGAAGGTATCCGTCCCACGATTCCGTGTCCTCCCCGGTGATCTCGCCGAGCCGCCTCACGTTGTCCGCGAAACCGGGGAATTCCGGGTCCGTCACGGGGTCGGGGCGATAGGTCGGTATCACGCGGCCTTTCCATTCCGAAGCGCGCAGTTTCCGGTGATGCGCCAGCGGGTCCAGCGGCGATTCCGTCGTGGCGAGGACCTCGATGTTGAAGCGCTCAAAAAGAGCGCGGGGAAGATAGTCCGGCCGCGCGAGGCAGTCGGCGATCTGATCATGTATCCGGTCGGCGGACTCCGCGGTCAGGCGCTCCCGTACGCCGAAAACTTCGTGCAGCACATGGTGGAACCACAGCTGGGTGGGAGTGCCCCGGAAGAGGTGCCAGTTGCGCGCGAGGAGCCGCCAGATGCTGCGCGAATCGCGCTCCACCGGACGCCCGTCTTTCCGCGGGACGCCCAGCGACTCAAGCCCTATGCCCTGGCTGTAAAGCATTCGATAAACATAGTGGTCCGGGACGATCAGGAGATCGGCTGGAGCGGGGAACGGCTCGTTGTCCGCGAACCATCGCGGATCCGTGTGGCCGTGCGGGCTGACGATGGGCAGCGAGCGGACTTCCGCGTAAAGCCGCCTGGCGATGGAGCGCTGGGACGGATCGGACGGGAAGAGACGGTCCTCGTTCAATCTCAATTCAGATTCCATGATGGTCAAAACCCCCATATCGCCGAGAAAGTCTGCAATCTTGAGCCGCGGGCGGAAAATCCGCCGTCGCCCATTCCCCTGGCGCATTGCAACTTCAACACTCCGCAAGCGGTGAAGCCTGAGACGCGGAGGCGTTCCTGCCGCCTCCTTTTCCTGTATTTCTATCGGCCGCCTTCAACGTTGAAACCCTCGATCGCGATTCTCGGCCTCTCGCCGCGCGTGTCTTCCTCCCGGACCTGCGACACGATGCGACGGCTCTCGCCCGGCATGAGGGCGATGTAATTGTCGCTGTAAACCGCCGGCAGGATCCGGTCGCCGCTCTTTTCCCGGACGACTTTCACTCTCGCCATCAGGGCCGGGTGCGCGAGGCGTCCCGCAGGGCGTTCGACTTCCAGGAGCCCCTCTTCATTTCGCTGTCACCGTCAGGGTCGTCTCGACAAGGTCCACGGAATTGCCGCCGACCATTATTTTAAACGTTCCCGGCTCCACAACGCGCCGCATGTCGCGGTCCAGAAAAGATAGCTCGTCCGGCCCCAGGGAGAATTCCACCGTGCGTGTCTCGCCCGGCTCCAGCGCGATGCGGCGGAACCCTCTCAGCTCCTTGACCGGCCGTGTCACCGAGCTGACCTCGTCGCGGATGTAGAGCTGGACGACCTCTTCCCCCCGAACGGAGCCCGCGTTGGTCACATCCACGGAAACCTTTGTTTTCCCTTCCGTGCCGATCGATTGCGGGGATAGGGAAAGATTGCCGTATTTAAACGGCGTATAGCTCAATCCCCAGCCGAACGGATAAAGGGGGCTGGAGGTCGATCCCAGGTACTCAAGTCTGGCCGAAGGCTTGTGGTAGTAGTAAACAGGGAGCTGGCCCGCGCCGCGGGGCACGGAGATGGGAAGTTTGCCCCCTGGATTGTAGTCGCCGAAAAGCACGTCGGCGACCGCCGTCCCGCCCTCCTGGCCCAGATACCAGCCTTCCAGGATTGCGGGTACATTTTCGGCGAGGAGGTTGATCGAATTCGGGCGGCCGTGCAGAAGCACGGCGACGACGGGCTTGCCGAGGGAAAACATTGCCCGTGCCAGTTCGTCCTGGTTCGCGGGCAGATCGAGATTGTCGCGGTCGCCCAGGTGGTCGGGACCCCAGGCTTCCCGCGCCGTCTGTTCATTGCCGCCGAGCGCGAGAATGATGAGATCGGCTTTTTCGGCGACCTTTACGGCTTCCCGGATGCGTTTCGCGTTCAGGGCCGGATCGCCGAGCCTGGTTTTTGGGGCATCCCCCGGCGAAGGGGGTTCGGTGATTCTGCAGCCCTCGGCGTACAGGACCTCAATATGCGCTCCCGCCTTCTCCTTGATTCCCTCAAGAATGCTCACGCCGCGTCCCGGCCTGCCGCTGTATCCTCCGAGGAGCACGTTCGAAGCGTTTGGGCCTATGACGGCGATCCGCCTGTAGTCGGCCTTCTTGAGCGGAAGCAGACCGCCCTGGTTTTTAAGAAGGATGACGGCCTTGCGGGCCGCTTCCAGCGCGAGTTTTCGGTGCTCGGGGCTGTTGGTGATTTTTTCCGCGTCATCGGGATCCACGTAGGGATCGTCGAAGAGGCCCGTGAGGAACTTCGCGCGCAGGACGCGCGAGGCCGCCCGGTCGACGTAAGACTCCGACACTCTGCCCTGCCTGACGAGGTCTGCCAGAAGCGGATAGACCTCGGCATAAGGCAACTCGATGTCCACGCCGGCTTCCAGAGCCGCTTTCGCAGCCTCTTCATTTGTTTCCACGACGTGGTGCTTGCTTTGCAGCTGGCGGATGCCGAAATAATCGCTGACGACCAGGCCGTCGAACCCCCACTCCTGCCGCAGGATGTTGTCCAGAAGGAACCTGTTGCTGTGCGATGGGATGCCGTCGATCTCGTTGTAGGAAGCCATGACGCTTTGAATGCCTCCTTCCTTGACGGCCGCCTCGAAAGGCTTCAGGAAGTACTCGCGGATGACGCGATCCGAATAGTTGCCGGGCGCCGTGTTGGCGCCGCCTTCCGGCTGGCCGTGAACGGCGAAATGCTTGGCCGTCGCGATCACGTGCGACCTGTCGATAAACGGGCCGGCGCCCTGAAAGCCCTTTATGGCGGCGACCCCGATGCGTGAGGCGAGATAGGGATCCTCCCCGTAAGTTTCTTCCGTGCGTCCCCATCGCGGGTCGCGTGCCAGGTCCAGGACGGGAGTCAGGCACTGCTGCGCGCCCCGTACGCGCGTTTCCAGGGCCGCTGCGGAGAACACTTTCTGAACCAGGTCCGGATCCCATGTGGACGCCAGAGCGAGCGCCTGAGGGAAGGACGTGCTCCCCGGCCCTACGTGCCCGTGCAGGCACTCCTCATGGAATATCACGGGTATTCCGAGGCGGGTGTTCTCCCTGAACCATTTCTGTACGGCGTTGGTGAATTCGGCTGTTTCGCGTGGTCCCCGCATTCCGCTCGCGTGCGAAATCTCTCCCAGACCGTTCTTCATCAGCGCGGCGGCCCGCTCCGGAAGAAAACTTCCCTTCGGGTCTACGAACGAGGACTTGGGGTCGGAGGCGACGGCAAGCCTCTCCATGGCGCTGGTTATCTGGGCGACTTTTTCCTCCAGCGTCATACGGGAAACAAGATCCGCGACCCTGCGCTCGACCGGCAGTTTGGGATCCCGGTAGGGAAGAAGTTCTTGCGAAAAGGCGGATGCGGTCGTCCAGAAACCAAAAAGGAAAAACAAAAGAGTCCTTGGCGAATTCATAATTCCTCCTGCGCGGACATTCCCGATTCCCGGATAGGCTTCCATCGAATGCGTGATAATATAGCACCGGCCAATCGAGCGGAATAACAGAAAGAAACGTGAGCCCGGCTCTCCAGAGCCGGGCGATAGGCTCTCCAGAGCCGGGTAATGGATGGGTCGGATCATGTATTTCATGGGCATCGATGTAGGCACGGGGGGAACGCGGGCCCTGGTCATCGACGATCGGGGGCTTGTGATCTCTTCGGCTACGGAGGGACACGAGCCTTTCGCCTCGCCCCGGATCGGCTGGGCGGAGCAGAGGCCCGAGGACTGGTGGCGGGCGTGCGTCGCCGCCGTCCGCAAAGCTCTGGCCGCCGCGAGCATCAACGGGGACCGGATCCGGTGCGTGGGCTTCTCCGGTCAGATGCACGGCGCCGTCCTTATGGATGGGCGCGATGAGGTGGTGCGTCCGGCCTTGATCTGGTGCGATGTGCGCACCGAAAAGCAGTGCGCGGACCTCACCCGGAGGGTGGGCGCCGAACGCCTGGTAGGCCTCACATGCAATCCGGCGCTTCCCAATTTCACACTGACCAAGCTCCTATGGGTGCGAGAGAATGAACCCGAGCTGTGGCGGATGGTGCGGTCGGTCCTGCTTCCCAAGGATTACGTCCGCTTCAGGCTGACCGGCGAGAAGGCCGTCGACGCGGCGGACGCCTCGGGGACCCTGATGCTGGATGTGGCGCATCGCCGCTGGTCTTCGGAAGTCCTGGAGGCGGCTGAGATCGACGGGTCTCTGCTCCCGAGATTGCATGAGTCGCCGGAAGTTTGCGGGCGGGTGAGCCGCGCCGGGGCGTCGGCCACGGGACTCGAGGCCGGGACGCCCGTCGTCGCGGGCGCGGGGGACCAGGCGGCCGGAGCCACCGGCATGGGCATCGTGGCCCCCGGAGCGGTGAGCGCGACGATCGGCACCTCGGGAGTCGTTTTTGCGGCGACGGACCGTCCGGCCCTGGACCCGAAGGGCCGCCTGCACACTTTCTGCCACGCCGTGCCGGGCCGATGGCACGTCATGGGCGTCACCCAGGCCGCCGGCCTTTCTCTGCGATGGTTCCGCGACTGCTTCGGCGCGGGCGCCGACGACGGCCGCGACCCCTATGAGCGCCTGACCGCAGAAGCCGCCGAAGCCCCGGCAGGCTCCGACGGGCTTTTGTGGGCCCCGTATCTCATGGGCGAGCGCACGCCGCACCTTGACCCGAAGGCGCGGGGCGCTCTGATGGGCCTGACGGCATCCCACAAGCGCGCCCACGTGATCCGCGCCATCCTTGAAGGCGTGGCGTTCAGCCTGAAGGATTCCTTGACGCTCTTTGCGGAAATGGGCCTTCCCGTGAACAGGATTCGGTTGGGAGGAGGCGGTGCGCGGTCCGCCCTATGGCGCCAGATTCAGGCGGATGTGTACGACCATGAGGTGGAAATCGTCGAAGCGGAGGAGGGGGCTGCTTATGGAGCGGCCATCCTCGCCGGCGTCGGCGCCGGGAGGTGGAATTCCGTGGACGCCGCGTGCGGCGAGGTGGTGAGAGTCGCGCGGAGCATCGCGCCTGAGCCCGCATCCGCGGCGCGGATGCGTGAGAACTATCCCGCCTACCGCCGGATGTACGGCGCCATCGCCTCGGTTTTCGAATCACAGTGAGCGATGAAGTCCGCAGAGCTTATCGGAAGCGTGTCCATGGAATCTTGAGCTGCCGTTTCAGCCTGCGATCCGTTTTTTGGCCCATTTCCAACGCCTCTGGCGAGCCGTTCTCACATTGTGTAATGCCGCGGCGCTCCGGAACCGTGCGACCATTCAAACCACGGCCGTATTTCGCTTGACAACGCCGCGATCTTGATAGCCATAATCCGCCGTGCAAATTGTACTTCCCTATAGAGATCTTGATTCCCGAAGTCCCATAGCGGCATACGGCGGCGACCCCAAAGCATAACCTCAGGAGGAGGACCGGATGAGTTCCATGAAAAGCGACAAGAAGGGGGCAAACCGGAGGGCCTTTCCCCGGGATCCGGCGGGGGGCGCGAAGGAAGGTTTTATGGAATTTGATTCTTCGCGGAGGAAGTTCCTGCAGGCCGGGCTGATGCTGCCGGCCGCCGGATGGATGGCGTCAAGCGGCCGCGGCGCCTTCAGCCAGAATCTCCCAGGTGTAGTCTACAGGACGCTGGGCAGGACGGGTTTGAAGGTGTCGGCAGTGGGTTGCGGAATAGGCCTAATTCCCGATCCCGCGGTCCTGGCGCGCGCGGTGGATCTCGGCGTCAATTATTTCGACACCGCCCGGATGTATGAGAAGGGCAAGAGCGAAGAGATCGCGGGAGCGGCTTTCAAGGGAAAGAGACACAGGATTGTGCTGGCGAGCAAGACCGACGGGCGGACCAAGGCGGAAGTTCTCGCCGACATGGACGCCAGCCTCAAGGCTCTGCAGACCGACCATGTCGACATCTGGCACCTGCACTCCCGGGATACGCCGGACGCCATCACGGACGAGGCGGTCGAAGCCTGCGAGCTGCTGAAGAAGCAGGGGAAGACGCGTTTTATCGGGGTCAGCGCGCATGACATCAACGCCGTCGTGGACACGATCCTGAAAATCGGCAGATTCGACGTCGTGCAGACCACTTACAGCTACGCCATCGGTTCGCACCTGCGCAACGCGTCCATAAAGAAACTGTATGACGCGGGCATCGGCGTGGTCGCCATGAAGGTGGTAATCGCGGTGGCCGGCTTCATCCCTCCCAAGGAGTTCCGCCTCAAAGGCGAAGGGCCTCTGGCCGCCGTCAAGTGGGTGCTGATGAATCCCGCGATATCCACCACGGTCCCCTACGCGAAAAATATCGCGGAGCTCGAAATGAATTTCCGGGCGATGACGGAGCCGTACACCCTCCAGGACGAGAAGATGCTGTACGTGCGCAGCGAGGAGATCCGTTCGCAGTACTGCCGCATGTGTTACGCGTGCAAGGGGAAATGCCCGAACGGAGTGCCTGTCGCCGACGAGCTGCGCTTTTTGGCTTACAACGATTTCGGCGGCGACCTGCGGATGGCGCGCGGACATTTCGGGTTGCTCCCGAAAAAGATCCGGGACGTGCGCTGCGGGGACTGTTCTTCCTGCGCCATCCGGTGCCCGAACGGGGTCGATGTCCGCAACCGCCTGATGCGAGCGCAGGAGCTTCTGGCGTAAAGGCGGCTCACGAAACAGTCGTGGCCCTGACAGCCGTGGTCAGCGTTCAGCTTTTGCAGGCCATGACCGTGTCGAATATCGTTTCCATGTCCTTGGGCGGCACCGGTTCTTTTTCCTTTCTGGCGGCTTCCGGCATTTGAGTGGGACTCCCGGATGTTGCGGTTACGGGCGGAATTCATGCCGGCATAATAGAAAAGATGCCCCGGCCGCCTCGAAATAAACTCCCCGGGTTAAAAGTCGCAGCCTCCAGGGCGGCCATGAATGCCGCCCTGGAGGCCGGGAGGCTGAGAGAGCCCGGGACGGCCTTACGGCGTCATAACCCGGGAAAAAACTAGGCCTTGATAGGCTTCAATCGCGCGTTGAGCTTGGCTTCGCTCGTAGGCTTGCCCGTCACCGGGTGCGTGAAATGGAACGGGAAGATGTAGCCGGTGACATAGCGCAAGTCGTTCTTGTCCATGGGAATATCGGGGGCCATCATGGGCGCCGGGGCCCCGGGTTGACGTTTCAACATGGGTCCGGCGATGTCTTCCGGCATGATCCATCCCTCCGAAATCCTCACGCCGTAGGGGATGATCCAGTTGATGGAAAGAATCTTCCAAACGCCTTCCTCTTTTACATAGCCGATCTCGTAAATGCCGTTGATAAAGGAGCGGCTGACCGGCCTGTTGCCCTGTCCCGGCGGATTCGGCATCATGATGCCGCCGAAAGCGTACCAGCGTCCCTTGGCCGTCTTGCCGTCCTCGGCGACTGTAATAAGGCCGGCCGTGGGCATGAGCTGGTGGCGGAATCCCACCGGGGGCACCTGATTCACGTCGAAATACCGTCTCACCCCTTCCTTGCCTTTCCATTTGCCCTCGAGCCAATCCAGAAGCACATCCGGACTGTCGGAGAAGCAGTCGATGATCTCCTGCTTCATCATGTGCTCCACGTAATAGTTGTACGCGTACTGGAGCCTGTTGATCGCCTGGACGTCTTCAACCCGCTGAAGGCGTTTCTCCATGGCCTCGAGCCTGGC
>CAYZTZ010000101.1:0-12769 GCA_964481255.1 uncultured Acidobacteriota bacterium
AGCACGGCTCTCCAGAGCCGTGCGTCAGCCTATTGTTCAGACAGACGGACGGGTCTGGAGACCCGTCCGCACACAAGCTTTATGAAAGCGCGACTGCTAATCCAGGGTTTTATGGAAGCGGAGAGCGCTCAGGCTGAAGATGATCGCGCCGAAAACGGCCATTGCGGCGATCTGAGGCCAGAGGGATTCGGCGCCGACGCCCTTCAGGAAAAGGTTGCGGACGATCTGCATGAAATAGCGCAAGGGGTTCAGGTAGGTCAGGTATTGCACGGCGGAAGGCATGTTGCGGATGGGGAAGGCGAAGCCGCTCAGGAGCATGGCGGGCATGAAGAAGAAAAACGTGGACATCATCGCCTGCTGCTGGGTCCGCGATATGGTCGAAATGAAAAGGCCGACGCCCAGGGTCGTGAGAAGAAAAAGCAGGACGCATCCGAAAAGCAGAAGGAGGTTGCCGCGGATGGGGATGCGGAACACGGCGACGGCCGCCGCGACGATGAGCGCCGCCTCGAAAACACCCACGAGCGCGAAGGGGAGCAGCTTGCCCAGCATCAGTTCGAGGGGACGGATCGGCGTGACCATCAGCTGCTCCATGGTGCCGATTTCCTTCTCCCGCACGATGCTCATGGCCGTCAGCATGATCGTAACCAGGGCGATGATATTCACGACGACGCCCGGAACGAAGTAAACGCGGCTTCGCAGATCCGGATTGAACCAGACGCGCGGTTGCGCCGCCAGGACGGGCACAACCTGCGGCGCCGGTCCTCCGGCGGCCGCGCTCGGCGGAACGGGATCCGCGCGCTGCCGCCGGGCGGCAACGCCAACTGCGTAAGACTGGATGATCTGGTTCGCGTAGGCGGAGATAATGGCGGCGGTGTTCGAGTTGGTCCCGTCCACGAGGATTTGAACCGAGGCGGCGTCGCCGCGCTGAATGTCGCGCGCGAATCCCGGCAGGACGCGGATGACGGCCTGCGTCTTGCCGCGGTCCATAAGGTCCTGAACTTCAGCGTCGTCGCGGGGGACGGCGGCAACCCTGAAATAGCGGGAACTGCGGAAGGCTTCGAGCAGCTCCCGGCTCGCCGGCGTGCGGTCCATATCCATCCAGGCCATGCTCGCGTTCTCGACGTCCAGGTTGACCGCGTAACCGAAGATGATCAGCTGCAGGACCGGCGGCCCGAGGAGGAGGGCGCGCGTGATCCGCCCGCGCAGCGTCTGATGCAACTCCTTCCGGACGATCTCAATCACGCGATTCCACATATCCGTCACGCCGCCTTTTGCTGGAGCCTTCGGGTGGCTGCCAGGAACACAAGCGCCGTATAGGCCGCCAGAAATCCGACTTCCACATAAAGCACTTCCAATCCGACGCCGCGCAAAAAGATCCCCTTAAGAATGGCGACGAAATAACGGGTCGGGAAGAGGTAGCTGACGGCCTGGATCGGGACCGGCATGTTCTCGATCGCGAACACAAAACCGGACAGCAGGAAGGCGGGGAGAAAAGACGTCAGCATCGCCATCATGTAAGCCAGCATCTGGCTTCGAGCCAGGGCTGAAATCAGAATGCCCCAGAAAAGCGCTCCGATCAGAAACAGGCATCCGGTCGAAACCAGGAAAATGTAGCTGCCGCGTTGAGGGACCTGGAAAATGAATACGCCGACCACAATGGTGAGCAGCATGTCGATCAGTCCCAGTGTGAAATAGGCGCTCATCTTGCCCAGGGCTATTTCGGCGGGGCGCAGGGGTGTGGACAACAGCTGTTCCATCGTTCCCATTTCCCGCTCGCGCGCCAGCGTGAGGGAAGTCAGAAACGCGCTGATGATCATCATGATCAGGGCGATCAGCCCCGGCACGATGTAGTTTTTGGATTTCAGACTGCTGTTGTACCAGATTCTGAGGCGCGCCTCCACGGGGGAGCGGAAGGCTCCGCCTCCCATGCGGTTCACCGCCTGCGCCCGGAGCTCTGCGGCGTACGACCGGACCACGCCGTCGGCATACCCGAGAGCGATGGAGGCCGTATTGGAGTCGCTGCCGTCAAACAGCAGCTGGATCTGCGGATCGCGGCCCGAGAGCACGTCCCGGGAGAAATGCTGCGGCACGACGAGGCCCAACGTGCATGCATCGCTGTCGATCATGCGCTCGATGACCTGGTAACTTGGGGCGGCGCCCATGATCCGGAAATAGCGGGACGCTTCAAAGCGTGAGATCAGCTCGCGGCTCGGAGGAGTTCGGTCCGAGTCGTAGACCATGGTCGGAATCCGGTCCACGTCGAGCGTCAGGGCGTAGCCGAAAAGGAGAATCATCAGGATCGGCAAGGCCAGGGCCATGACCAGGCTTCTGGGGTCGCGCACGATATGCAGGAATTCCTTTCGGGCCACCGCCCGGGTCCGACGCAAATTCATGCGTTATGCTCCCTTCCTTCGATTCGCGGTGTCAACTCATTTTTCTTGTCCGGCCGAACCACATCGCCTATGGGACGCATACCTGGTAATAGCTCGGCGCCGTTTTCTATCAATTGAAGATAAAGGGGCGGCCTGCAGCCGCCGAAAAATTTACTATGAAAAATATGCTGCTGGAGAACATCGAGTACAAAACGGAAGAGACGGAACACGGGACGTGGCGGCGGTTCGTTTATTCGAACGGGGAGGCCTTTTCCGAGTACCGCAGCGGGACCATCGTTTTCGGCCTCCCGCTGCTGCACTATACCAGCGGCAAATGCCCCGAGACCGGGAAGCGCCTCGTTGCCAGGGGGTTTATCGCGGTGGGCCGAAAGGCCGTAGGCGTTATCGCGATCGGGCAGGTCTCGGCCGGACTTGTCGCACTGGGCCAGGCGAGCCTGGGCCTTCTCTTCTGCCTTGCGCAGGCGGGCGCCGGATTCATTGCTTTGGGACAGCTGGCGCTCGGCGCTTATTTCGGCGCCGGACAGCTTACAACGGGAACCACGGCCATCGGTCAGCTCGCCCTCGGCCGGTATGTGCTGGCTCAAGTGGGATTCGGCCGCCATCTCTGGTTGCCGGGATATGCGGACCCCGAGGCCGTGCGGCATTTTCAGGAGCTCTGGGCCTGGGTGTGCTCCTTCCTGCCTTTTCTTAAATAAGCGGCAGTCTCAGGTTGCTTCCATTTCCTGTCGAAGCGGCCGGACGTTTCCTTGACATCCGTGGTCAAAGATCTTCCACCGGCGCGCCCTCGCTCCGGAGCAGCGCGCGCTTCATCGCGGCACCCAGGCCGAAATTGCCGATGCCCCCGGAGGCCGGCACCACGCGGTGACAGGGAATGAGAATGGGGACGGGGTTGCGCGCCATGGCGCCGCCCGCAGCTCGCGCGGCCCCGGGATGTCCGGCCCTGCGCGCCAGCCAGCCGTAAGTCCGCACCTCGCCGCGCGGCACATCGCGCAGGACGCTCAATACCTTTCGCTGAAACCCGGGGAGGCCGCCGAGATCGATCGGTACCGCCTCGAAAGGGCGGCCGGCAGCCGCGTCCCGGAGCGCGCGGACATAAGACGCCGGTATTTTCCCCCGCTTGGGTTTTACGCCCATGCACCGCTCGTACGCGGCTTCGAACTCGGCCGGCGCCGTGTCGGCCGGATGAACCATCGTGACGCCCTTGGGCCCGCAGGCGAGCCGGAACTTCCCGAGCGCTGTTTCCACTTCCTGGTAGGAATGCATCGCAAATCTCCTTCGCAAGCCGGACGTGTTTTTCATATAATCTTTACGCGCCCCGCGTGCGTCGAATTCCGCCGCGCGGCGGAAAGGGCGACGGCCCCGCCGGGGCAGGGCTTCATTCAAATCCGGGAGTCAATTATGCCGAATGCAAATGCATCCGCCGACACCCTGGCCAGAATACAGGAATTGCTGGGGGATCAGGCGGATTATTTTCTTAATCACCAATGCAGGACGGTGAGCAGGGATCAGCTCCACCTGCCGGGCCCCGATTTTATCGACAGGGTCTGGCTGGGGAGCGACAGGCCGGCGCCCGTTCTGCGCAGCCTGCAGGCCCTGTTCGATCACGGAAGATTGCGGGGCACGGGGTATCTCTCGATCCTGCCGGTCGACCAGGGGATCGAGCATTCCGCCGGAGCATCTTTCGCCCCCAACCCCGTTTATTTCGACGGGGAGAATATCGTCAAGCTCGCCATCGAAGGGGGATGCAACGCCGTGGCTTCGACCCTGGGAGTGCTCGGTTCCGTTTGCCGGAAATACGCTCATAAGATCCCCTTCATTCTGAAGATCAACCACAACGAATTTCTGTCCTATCCGAATTCGTACGACCAGATCCTGTTTTCCAACGTCCAGCAGGCGTTCGATCTCGGGGCTGCGGCCGTGGGCGCGACCGTCTATTTCGGTTCGGAGGAGTCCAAGCGGCAGATCCAGGAGATCTCCGCGGCGTTCCACGAGGCCCATCAGCTGGGTATGGCGACCATCCTGTGGTGCTATCTCCGGAACTCCGCCTTCAACAAGACGAAAGAAGGCGGGCCCGATTACCATCTCGCGGCGGACCTGACCGGCCAGGCCAACCATCTCGGCGTCACCATCGAGGCGGACATCATCAAGCAGAAGCTTCCCGAATCCAACGGAGGCTATGAGGCGCTCAAGTTCGGAAAGACGCACAAGAAGGTCTATTCGGACCTGACGTCCGAACACCCGATCGATCGCACGCGCTACCAGGTGATCAGCTGCTATATGGGACGGGCGGGACTGATCAATTCCGGAGGGGCGAGCGCCGGCGAGAGCGATCTGGCGGAAGCCGTGAAAACCGCCGTGATCAACAAGCGTGCCGGAGGCATGGGCCTGATATCCGGCCGCAAAGCCTTCCAGAGGCCGATGAAGGACGGGGTCGCGCTCCTGAACGCCATTCAGGACGTCTATCTCTGCAAGGACGTGACCGTCGCCTAGACCGCAACCGGCGCCATGGGCGGCCGCCGCCTGCGGCGCAGGCGAACCGCCGCGGGTCCATTGCGGGTCTGTGAATGCGATGCCCCGGAGAACTCGCCGTCGCGGATGACGGCGGCGGCATGGCGGATCCCCTTTCGTCCGTTGCCCGCGTCAAAGGCGTTTTCGCGCGGAGTCCTCTGATAAACCATGCCAAACCCCTCGGACTTGCGGCTCTCGGTCATTATCCCCGCCTATAACGAGGAGCTGCGTCTGCCGGCAACCCTCCGCCACGCGGCGGCATACCTGAAGTCGCGGGATTACGCCGCGGAGATCATCGTGGTGAACGACGGCTCGACGGACAAAACGGAGCGGGCGGCCCTGGAATGCGGGTACTCCACCGTCCCCATCCTGGTCCTCCGTCATCCGGACGGAGCCAATCACGGCAAGGGCGCATCGGTCCGCCTCGGGATGATGAAGGCGCGGGGCGCCTATCGCCTGTTCATGGACGCCGACAATTCGACGACGATTGACCAGATTGAGCGTTTCTGGCCCCTGTTCGAGAGGGGATACGACGTGGTCATCGGTTCGCGGGCGGTCGAAGGCTCCGTCATAGGCGTGCGCCAGGCCAGATACAAGGAAATCGCGGGACGCATCGGCAACTGGTTCATACGCGCTTTCGCCGTGCCGGGGATCCGGGACACGCAGGCCGGGTTCAAGCTGTTCACGGCCGAAGCGGCGGGCATAATTTTCCCGCGGCAGACCATCGACCGGTGGGGTTTTGACATTGAGCTGCTGGCGATCGCGAAGTCCCAAGGCTGCAGCATCGCCGAGGTTCCCATCACATGGGTCAACGCCGCGGGCAGCAAAGTCGCGATGTCGTCCTACCTGGAAGTGATGGCCGAGGTATGGCGCGTCCGGCGCAACCTCAGGGCCGGCCTCTATAAGTAGAATCCAATCTGCAGCAAGACCCGCCGGCTCCGGCGGTGGGGCCGCAAGAATATGAGAGATCCCGGAGTATTCCATCTCATGCGGATGTTCATGGGGATCAGGATTCTGAGGATTGCCGGATGCGGAATGTCGAATGTTGAATATCGAACCGCAGGAACCGCCGTCCGGCTTCGAAATTCATCATTCGTCATTCTGCAGTTCGAAAGGCCGCAAGGATGGGTGCTGTGCGGGGACCGGTTGCGGCGCGTTATTTCTGCTCTTTTTTGCGGCTATTGATCAGGGCCCCCAGTTCGCGCGAGCGGATGGTCGCCGCTTCCACGGCTTCCATGATCGTGGAACGAAAATTTCCCTTCTCCAGCATCTTGAGCCCGGCGAACGTGGTGCCGCCCGGCGTGGCCACAATATCCTTCAGCTCGCTGGGATGTTTCCCTGTTTCCAGAAGCATTTTTGCGGCTCCGTAAACCGTCTGCGCCGCCAGGAGCGAGGATTCCTTCCGCGAAATGCCCAGTTGAACCCCCGCGTCGCTTAAGGATTCGATGACCAGAAAGACAAACGCGGGCCCGCTTCCCGAGAGGCCGGTCACAACGTCCATCAAAGCCTCATTCTTGATCACCACGGCCCTGCCGACGCATTCGAAAATGGAAACGGCGCGCTGGAGATCGGCCGGGGAGACGTTGCGCCCGGGGCAGATGGCGGCAATGCCGGCCAGCACCGAGGCCGGGGCGTTGGGCATGACCCGGATGATCCCGGAGCGGTGGTGCATTTTCGCCGCGAGTTTTTCCGTCGTCACGCCCGCGGCGATGGAAATGAACAGGTGTCCCTCATGGCTCGAGGAGGCGAGTTCCTCCAGCAGGTCGTCGATATTCTGCGGCTTCACGGCGATGATGACGATGGAAGCTTTTTTGACGAGGTCCGGGTTGGAGTCCGTGGTCCGGATCCCGTAGGTCTTCGAGATATACTCCAGACGTTCGGGACTCGCGTCGCTCGCCAGGATGTCCGCCGGTTTCACTTTGCCGGATTGGATCAATCCTCGGATCAGGACTTCCCCCATGTTTCCCGCGCCGATGATTCCCACGATTCTTCCGCTCAGCATTCCGATCTCCTTTTCAGTCTGGCCGTGCCGGCCCAGTATAAACCCATCATCCCGGTCTTGTCATGGGCCGGTCTGGGCGCGCGCCGGGCCTCTGCCGAAGGCTTTGCAGATGACCACGGTGATGTCGTCCGCCTGCGGCATCCCGCCGGCGAAGCTTCGGACCGCGTGATACAGGCCGTCGACGATTTCGCGCGCGCTTTTCAGACGGTTTTCCTTCAGAAAATCGAGCGCGCCCTCGACGCCGAAGAAGCTGTGATCGGGCCGTTCCGCGTCCGTGATGCCGTCCGTCAGGAGAGCCAGCATTTCGCCCGGTTCGAGAGTGAAGGGCTCGCTGCAGGTGAAGGCATGTTCCGGCAGGAAGCCCAGCGGAATGTCCGTGCTGCTCAGCGTGCTCTTGATTGCGCCCGCGGCGTCAAGGACATATCCCGGCGTATGCCCCGCGTTGGCGTAGACGACCGACCCGGCGGCGGGGTCCAGGCGGCAGAATATCAGGGTGGCGTAGCGGTTCAGTTCCAGGTCGGTCACGAGAGCGTTATTGATCAACGAAAAGATCTTGCCGACGTCCGAGGTCTGTTGGACAAAGGCCCTGAAATAGGCCCGCAGCTCCACCATAAGCAAGGCGGCTCCGATGCCGTGACCGCAGGCGTCGCCGATGACGATGCCGAGCTTGTCCTCCGGCAGCGGCACGAAGTCGAAATAGTCCCCGCCGGTTTCGTCGGCGGGGAAGGCGGCCCCGGCGATGTCGAATCCCTCCACCTTCGGCGGAGGCATGCTGTAGAACTGTTGCTGCACGGCGCGGGCCAGGCTCATCTGGAAGCGCTGCGCCTCCATTTGTTTCTGTTCCGTGACGTCCTTGATGACGGTGACGAAATGGGTGATGTCCCCGGTGGCCCCGCGCATGGGCGTAATCGTCTGCTCCGCGAAGAAAATCTCCCCGCTTTTTTTCCGGTTGGCGAGAGTATCGCGGAAGACGTTGCCGGACAGAATGGTGTCCCACAGTCTGGTGTAAAAGGCGTCGTCGTGCACGCCGGACTTGAGAATCCGGGGCGTCAGTCCTTCGACCTCCTCCCGCCGGTATCCGGTCGTCGTTTCGAAAGCCGGATTGACATACTCAATGACGCCGCTGCGGTTGGCGATTAGGATGCTGTCGGCGGTCTGTTCCACGGCGTTGCTCAGCGTCCGCACCAGCATGTCGGTTTCTTTCTTTTTGGTGACGTCGTGGAAAGCCACGACGCTGCCGTACGGATCGCCGTTCCCTTTCCGCAACGGTCTTGCCTGCATCGCGACCCACACTCCGCGGGGGCATTGTTCGTTGCGGATGTATATCTCCGTCTCATGGACTGTCTTGCCGGCGAGGGCCAGCGCGTGAGGCAGCTCGTCGGGGGGGCAGGGAGTCGCCCCGTCGGCCCTGTAACATCCCTTGATTTCGGACCAGGAACGGGGCGGATTCTCCCTGGCGGCGGGGGCCAGAATCGACCGGGCGGCATCGTTGCAGATCAGGAATCGGCCGTCCGCATCCGCGAGGATGACGCCTTGGGAAAGGTTGTGCAGCGCGGACCGCAGGATCTCCAGTTCTTCATCCGGAGGCTTCAGGGATCGGTTGTCCGATGCGCCGGCCATGAGAGCAATGCACCCCCTGTTTTGGACCGCAAATTTGAGCCGTAACGAGAATTTTGTTCCCGTTTTGGAAGCAAGAAGGCTGGATCCCTTCCGGCTCCTGGCTTCCGGCTTCTCAAATCCCCGCGCGCAGGATAATGTCCGGAATTCCATCGCCCGATCCGGCGCGCGGGGATTTCAAGGGGCGAAGCCCCTTGATTGGTTTTCGGGTTCCACTGTAACACGGGTCCGGAGCCATTCTCAGCTGGAATCCGAGCACAGTCGGCACGCGCTTGCGGGCCGCGCATCGCTCATCGGTGAAATTCGCGGCTGGTTTTTTGCGGCCTTGTCCGCCGGCTAATCCATGTTCGCGAATCCGCGCTCAAGATCGCTGATGATGTCCCGTGGATCCTCGAGCCCCACGGAGAGGCGGATGAGTTCGTCGATGATGCCCAGGCGGTAGCGCTCCTCCCGGCTGACGTTGTAGTAGCTGTTGAGAGCGGGATGGGTGACGAGCGTTTCCGGACCGCCAAGGCTCGGGCCGAGCATGCAGAGCTTCAATCCGCGCAAAAACTTCAGGGTCTTTTCGAGATCGCCGTTAATCTCGAAAGTGACCACGGCTCCGAAGCCCTTCATTTGTCTCCGGGCGAGCTCATGATACCCGTGACTGGCCAGGCCGGGGTAGTAAACGCGGCGGACCCCGGGCTGGCGTTCGAGGAACTCGGCCACCTGCTGGGCCGTTTGGTTCAGACGTTCCATGCGCACGCCGAAAGTCTTGAGGCCGCGGATCAGCAGGTAGCAGCTCATCGGGTCGATCACGCCCCCGGTGATGCGGCGCCATTGGTACATCGGTTCGGTGGCTTGTTGCGAGCCGAGGACGGCGCCGCCGAGAATGTCATTGTGGCCGGCGAGGTATTTGGTGGTGCTTTGGATGACCAGATCGACGCCCATATCCAGCGGACGGGAGTTGTAGGGCGTGGCGAAAGTGCTGTCGATGACGCTGAGAACCTTGTGATCCCGCGCGATTCTCACCACTTTCTCCACATCCGCGATGTTGAGGTACGGGTTGGTGGGGGATTCGGAGATGATCATGACGGTCTCGGGCGTGACGGCTTCTGCCAATGCCTTGTAGTCGCCCATGGGGACGACGGTGGAACTGATCCCGAAGCGGGGCATGACCTGCGTGACCAGGACAAGGGTCTGCTTGTATACGTCGTCGGTGATGATGATGTGCCGGCCCTGGCTGCAGGTGGACAGGATGGTGGCGGTCACGGCGCTCATCCCGCAATCGAACAGTACGCAGCGTTCCGCTCCCTCCAGGGCGGCCAGCTTGCGCTCGGCGGCCTCGCGCGTCGGATTGCCGTAGCGGCCGTATTCGTAGTGCTCGATCCGGCCGTCGGCGAAGGAGATCATCTCGTCCACATCCTTGAAAACAAACGTGCTCGCCAGGTCGATCGGGGTGGTGATGCTGCCGAGCCATCGGTTCTCGCCGTAGTGAACGGCTATCGTGTCTCGGTGCCCTTTGAGGTTCTGTGAAAAATCATTCATGATTGTCTCCAATGCATCCCCTGCGAAATAACAGCAAAACTCACATTTTTGCCCAAACCGTCTTTCCTGTCCACTGGCGAAATGAGTAAATGAGTAAGGGCGTGCGAGACCGCCGAAACCGGCTATTATGGTTCCAATGCGGTTTCGGGGGATATAAGCCGTCAGTTTACGGTTGGAGAGGCGCGGGTTTCTGTTACAATCAACGCTGGACGGAGGTGAATCCGGCCTGGTGGCCGGCCTGGACTTCAAATCCAGTTGGAATTTACCGGGAGGTAGGTTCGGTGGGTTCGATTCCCATGCACCTCCGCCATTTTTATTTTCACTGAGTTACAGAATCTGCGCTGCGGGGTTTTTCTTCACTATAGGGACTGGTGGCGGGAATGAAACCTTTTCGCCTCCCGCTGGAACCGGACTGGAACTCTGAAAACTCTGCTTCATGCGATTGGTTGCCTGCGATCCGGCCTGGAATTATTTGCCGGTAAGTTCGGCAAGAAGCCACGCCCGGGCCATCCTGAAGTCGCGCTTTACGGTGTCCGCTGAGACCTCCAGGACTTCCGCCGTTTCCTCGATGCTCAAGCCGCCGAAGTAACGCAACTCGACCACGCGGCTCTTCCGGTTGTCGATTCGGGCGAGCGCATCGAGGGCTTCATCCAGGGCGAGCACCTCCACGCCGCGCGCCTCGGCCACGAGCAGCACTTCATCGAGGGGCACCCGCAGCGCATTCCCTCCACGCTTGGCAAATCCCTGGTGGCGCGCGTGGTCCACCAGGATGCGCCGCATAATCTGGGAGCACAGCGCCAGGAAGTGCGCGCGGTTTTCGCAGCGAATCCCCCCGGCGCCGACCAGTTTCAGATAGGCTTCATTGGCCAGTGCTGCGGAATCCAGGCTATTGCCGGCGCGCCGGCGCTCAAGATTCCGGCGCGCGATCCGCCGCAGCTCCGGGTACACCAGATCCGTCAGGCGGTCCAGCGCGTCCGCGTCGCCGCCCTTCCAGGCAGCGAGCATTGCGGTGATGTCGTTCCGGCCCCAGGCTGTCATCTCCCGCCAATTCTATCGCAATTGGGCCCCTCTCCCGTTAACCATTTCTTCGCCGGTTCGCGGATATATAGATAGGTAGCTTAAACGATCAACGATTTCCTGGGATCGCCGTCATGCACGGCAATGCCAGTCGCCGATGACTGCGATCTCAGGAACAGGCGTAACCAGCGCAATTGGAAAAAGGAGAACATTCATGAAACGCAACATCGTATGGACATTGTTGGCAGCCACTCTCTTATTGGCCCTGGTGGCTTGGGCGCCAGCTGACAACGGCGGCGACCCCCGGAATCCCTCGCTGTTCGAAAAACGGTTTCAGTGCAGCCAGATGGTGGCATTCTTCCAGGTCGATCTCAATATCGCCCGCCAATGGGTCCCGCCGCCGTTTGAACTGATGCTTGACGTCGTAGGAAAGGCCACCGGCCTTTTGGCTGTGATGCAGAGCCCCATTCATTCCGTGTACAGCACTCCGAACAATCCCCCCATGAAGAATGGCGAAAATATTGCGCCCGAGTCCGTCGCTCATTTCTGGTTTGTGCTTCAAGGTCCCGTGGAAACCATTCCGGTCCCAGGTGCTCAAAAAACGAATCCAACTGCATACTATTATGATGTGGCGGACCTGGTCACGCATCCGGTTGCTCATCGCCTATACCGGCGCGCCGGGAGACCCGCCATCCTTGTCGGCAGCATCACCCTGGTCGACAACATAACAACACAAGTGGGCGAAATATCATTCCTCAACGGAAGCAAGATTACTTTTGCCGCGACTGCACCGACGCCGTTTCCGTCGCCTATTAAGCTTGGAGGAAATGCCTGGCAGTGGCACGTCGGCGGCCTTGGGGAGATGGGCGACGATCTCGGCGTTCGCCTCGATCCCGACATGGGAAATCCCAGCAACGTCAGTAAAACACGCGTGCAATTTCTCGCTCTGTTGCCCGGACCCGGCAATCAAACCCGGATAGCCATTGATGCCGACCCGGGCACGTGTTTCGAAGATGTTTTCGGGATAACCCATGTGGACTCGAAGGGGACATTCTTCATGCAGAACAACGTGGTTCTTAACGCCAGTCGGGGAGACCTCATGTGGACAACCTCTCCGGAGCCTCTCATACCCATTCCTCCCGACTTGCCGTAGATCTGCGGGAAAACGGGTTCGGACCGATGCAAAACCAATCAGATGAATCGGTTGCCCGAGAAACCGGCTCCCAAAGCCGCTTGGAGCCGCTTTTGGGCATCGTTTCCCGCATTTAAGACAATTTCCGGGCCAAAGGCCGGAAGTGTTCGAGAGATATTTGACTTTCTTAACCCGTATTATTCATGAAGCTTCTTATTCGATAAAGCTTCGTGAATAATGCGGGTTAAACGCAGTCTTGGGCAGCGAAAGGCGCGTCTAAGGTCATTCATCAGCTGTATTTTGGCTGTAACCGTTGCTTGCGAAAGCTTTGCCCCGGTCCGCCCCAGACTCCCTAGCGCCGGACGGGCCCCAGATACCGGTTAAGCCAGTCGAGGCACTCGCGGACTGCATCCGGGTGGGGAAAGGCGCCGTGCCCGCCCTCGTAGACTACGTGTTTTTTGTCTATTTCCGGCGTGCCCAGAAAATGGAAGAACGGGCGCTGCGATGACTCCAAAGGGTAAAGGTGATCGTACTTTCCATTCAACATGAGCACTGGAATAGTCACATGCGGCG
>CAYZTZ010000102.1:0-12521 GCA_964481255.1 uncultured Acidobacteriota bacterium
GTCGGCGATCAGATGACGCCCTCCTCCTTGAGCGTCCGCATTTCCTCTGCGCCGATGCCAAGGAGGCCCCCGTAAATCTCCTCGTTGTGCTCGCCCACGGCGGGAATGATCTTCCTGCGGTCCCCGGGCGTCCTGGACATCTTGTACACCGAGCCGATGAGTTTCACCTTGCCGGAAACAGGCTGCTCCACTTCGACGATCATCTCCCGGCTGATCAGCTGGGGGTCGTGGGCGACCTGGTCGAAAGTCGGCAGGGGCGAGCAGGGCACCTGGTGCTTCTTGAGCGTCGCGAGGACCTCCTCGACCGTCTTGTCCTTGCACCATCCCTGCACCAGCGCGTCGACTTCGGCCATGTTCTTGGTGCGGTTTTCACGCGTGGCGAAGCGCTGTTCGCCGCTCAAGTCCTCGCGGCCCATCGCCTGAAGCACCTTCTGCCATTGAGGATCCGTGATCGTGCAGATCACGACGTAGCCGTCCCTGGCGTTATAGGCGCCGAACGGGGCGGAGCTGCTGAGCCTGTTGCCTATTCTCTTGGGGACGATGTGCGTGTCGAAGTAGTCGGCGCGGTCCGGGAAGACCATGGCCCAGATCCCGTCCTGCATGGAAATGTCGATGGCCTGCCCCTCGCCCGTCATCGTCCGATAATAAAGGGCGGCCAGGATGGCGATGACGGCATTATATCCTCCCATATAGTCGGCCAGCGAAACGCCCGCCTTCAGAGGCTCGCCGTCAGGATAGCCGGTCACGGCCATCAGTCCGCCCATCGCCTGGCCGACCACATCATAGGAGACGTCGTTGCGGCGTGGACCTGTATGCCCGAAGCCGGAGATGGAAGCGTAGATGAGGCGCGGGTTGATCCCGCTCAAGACATCATAGCCCAGGCCCAGCCGCTCCATGACGTCGGCGGCGAAATTCTCCACGAGGACATCCACCCCGGCGGCCAGCCTCTTCGCTATATCCAGACCTTTCGGGCTCTTGAGGTTCAGTGTGATGCTTTTCTTCCCGCGGTTGTACGACAGGAACTGATAAGACTCCCGCTTGGGCGTCATCGGCATGGCGAGCCGCTCCGGCTCGCCCTTGCCCGGCATCTCGATCTTGATGATCTCGGCCCCCAGCTCGCTAAGCACCGCCGTGCAATGAGGGCCCGACAAATACTGCGTGAAATCCAATACCTTGACGCCTTCCAATGCCCTGGCCATGTAATCTCTCCTCCTTCCAATAACCGCGGGTTCCATGAATTCCGCGAACGGCATTTTCCATTCCGCGCGCGTGAGCCGCCGCTTCGCCTCCCGCACCGGCGCGGATCCTGTCCGGACGTCCGGCGCAGCGCGCTCCAGGATCTATGCCAGATACATGCGCTCCGGGTCGATCACTTCCCGGATCAGGCGGAGCTGCCCGGCCGTCGGGGGTTTCGTGAAGGGGACCCTTCGCGGGACGACCGGACGGAAGCCCATCGTGCAAAGGACATCCTCCACCCTGTTCCCGGGATGAACCGAGAGCAACATCATTCTCTTGGTTTCCGGATGAAATCCGAAGACAGCCCTGTCGGTGATCACACGGCTCGGACCGCCTCTCAGCCCCGCCTTCTGCCGGCTGTCTCCCCCGGTCACGTAGCCGGGGCTGGTCACGAAGGAGATCGACTCGCGGAATTTTCGCTTCTCCTGCCGCATAATGCAGATCGTCTTCTTTGCCGACGAGGCGATATCATTCGCGCCGCCGCTTCCCACCATATGGCGGAAATCGCCCCTTGGATCCCCGAGCATGGTGGTGTTGAGATTGCCGTAAGGATCGATCTCCAGGCCGCCGAGAAACCCGACGTCCACGCGCCCGTGATGCAGAACCGCGCCCAGGATGTCGACAAATCCGCTCAGAATCTTAGCCCGATGCCAGACCCGGGGGTCCGCCAATCCCACGCCGGTATGCACCGGCTCCGGATCGATCACCCCAAGCTCGAACAGAACGGTCATATCGGGCGCGTGGGTCCGTTTGGCCAGCAATGCCGCCACCATCGGAAGACCGATCCCCACGGCGACGACCTGTCCGTCTTCCAGTTCCCTCGCCCCTGCGACCGCCATCAGCTCCGATGACGTGAAATTCATACCGCCGCAAACCCCTGGAACGCTTTTCACCGGCCAAGCTCCCGCGGCTTGCCCGAAACAGCGCTTGAGCCCGTGATCTTTAACTCGTGATCCTTCATTCATTATCCCGGAAAATCAATATCCTAAAACCGGATCCGCCCTCAAGGCATCGAGCCGGCCGAGGCCTCCGACCAGGTCCAGATACTCCCAGTGGTCCTTCACGCCGTAGACATACTTGTCGAGATAACGCCTGAGGGCGCGCGGGGCCTTCGCGGCCTCCACATACCGCCTTATCTCCCCGGCATCGTAGTCGTACTCCCGGTAAACGGATGTCGGATGAGCCGAGAAGGGAAGGGCCACAACATGGGAAACGAGCAGGCCCGGAATCACGCAGCGTTCCGGATCCCTGCGGATAATTTCGCCCGGAACTACGCGCTCGGCGATGACGATCGTCCGTTTGGCCGCCCTGGCCTGCTCGCTGTTGTCCCATCGGGGGCCCATGATCCAGCAGTTGCCCTGCTCGTCCGCCGCCTGCGCCTGAATGACCGCGACGTCGGGCGCCAGGGGCTTCAGCGTCAGCCACCGTTCGCCGGTAAACGGATCGTCGACGAAGGCGATGTCGGAAACGCTTTTTTCCTGAAGCCTGGCCAGCAGATCCGAACCGGCCAGCGAACGGATGGGAATGAATGGGAGTCCGAGCGAAGCGGCAAGATAGCGAAACGCGATCGACAGGCTGCTGTACTCCTCGGCGTTGATGGATCCGTTCTCAATCCCGGCATTGATGCGGACAAGCCTGCCGAACCGGTCCAGCGAGCCGCCCCCGTATATCAGACGCCTCACGGCGCCCGCGGCAGCCAGCAGCTCCGCGTCCATCGCGCCCACGCACTGGGAGACAGTCAGACCATCGATCCCCTGCCGAATCATTTCCCGCGCGAACGCCATGGCGCATCGGGCGATCGCGAATCCCGAAAGCGCCACGTGAGATCCCGCAGGGATCGAGGATACGGCTTCGCTAAGGGTGCTCAGTTTCGTCATGGCCTATCCGGCGCGCCTCGGTCCGGCACTGTTAAAAACAGGATTATACATGGCGCCGCGCGGATGCATCCAAGACAAAATGCCGGCGAGGGAATTGTCATGGAGGTGAGGCGATCAACGAACCATGCGGGCTTACAATCCTGACCGGAATGGCTCCAAAGACCTCCAGGGAAGAGATATTGCCGGTTTCCGCGGTTTCAGGTGAAATCTCATGAAACGAGTTGGAAGCGCCATCCGAACCAGCGTATCCGCAAGTGTGCGAGGCCGTGCGACCGCTTGCCGTAAAGACCGGCGTCCTCTAATCCTCGAATATTTTCCCCGGATTCAGGATGTTCAGAGGGTCCAGGGCCCTCTTGATCCGCCGCTGGACATCGACCGACACCGGGCCGAGGGCCTGTTCGAAATAAGGGCGCTTGAGGGCGCCGACTCCGTGCTCTCCGGAAAGGGTCCCTCCCAAATCCAGAGCAGCTCCGAAGATCTCGCGCACCATCGGTTCAACTTTCGCCCATTCCTCGGGCTTGCGCTTATCGAACAGGATGTTGGGATGCAGATTGCCGTCGCCCGCGTGCCCGAAGATGACGATCGGCAGGCCGTACCTGGAACTGATCGCCCTCAGGCGCCGTACGATTTCCGGAATTGCGCTCCGGGGCACCGTAATGTCCTCCCCCAGCTTGTTCGGCGCCTTGCGTGCGAGCGAGGGGGACATGGACCGGCGCGCCTTCCACAGCCCGTCTCTCTCCTCCTCCGTGCGCGCGACCTTTACGGACCTTGCGCCGTTCTCCATGCAAATGCGTCCCGCCGCCTCGATCTCGCGTGCCACGGTCGCCTCGTCGGGACCGTCCGTCTCGATGATAAGCGACGCTTCCACGTCCGTCGCCAGCCCGAGCCGCATCGCCTCCTCGACGCAGGCGATCGCCGTCCTGTCCATCAGCTCCAGGGACGCGGGGACGATGCCTTGCGCCAGAACGGCGCTGACCGAGAGCGACGCGCCGGCCAGTGAGGGAAACTCCACCAGGGCCGTCTTCACGAAACGCGGTTTCGCGACAAGCCGCAGGAGCGCTTCGGTGATCAGACCCAGGGTCCCTTCCGACGACGTGAACAGGCCGTTCAGGTTGTATCCGGTCACGTCCTTGATGGACTTGCCGCCGGTCTTCAGGATCCGTCCATCCGCCAGCACGACGGTCAGGCCCAGCACGTAGTTTCCCGTAACGCCGTATTTCAGGCATCTCGGGCCCCCGGCGTTGCAGGCGATATTTCCCCCGATGGTGGAATGGCGGATGCTCGAGGGGTCGGGAGGATAAAACAGCCCCAGCTTTTCGACTTCCGCCTGCAGGTCGGCCGTGACGACTCCGGCCTGAGCCCTCACGGTCCGGTTGTCCCTGTCTATTTCCAGGATCCGGTTCATACGGGTGAAACTCACCACGATTCCCCCCTTCAGGACAGGGATGGATCCCGCGGCGAGCCCCGAGCCCATTCCGCGGGCGACCACGGGGACGCGCGCCGCGGCGGCCAGCTTCATGATGTCCGCCGTCTGCTCCGTCGTAAGAGGCAGAACCACGACTTCGGGCGTCCCTTCGGCGAAAGTCCCGTCGTAGCTGTACACGGCAAGATCCTCCGGAGTGCGAAGCACTGCGTCCCTGCCGGCGATACGAATCAGCCCGTCAATGATCTTTCCTTCCATCCGAACCCCCGTAGGCTTCGTCCAGCAAGGTCACCGGATGCGCAACGCGCACGGGGAGACCCCGCCGTTTCAATCCGGCGCTCAGCTGCATCCGGCAACCGGGACAACCGGATGCCAGAATGCGCGCGCCGGTCTTGGCCGCGTTGTCCATCTTTCGGTCCAGGACCCTCGAGGACGTTTCGTAATGCGTAATGAGCTGGCTCCCCGCAGAGCCGCAGCACCAGTCGCTCTCCGGAAGCTCGACGAATTCCAGACCGTCGATGATGGAGAGGATCCTCCTCGGCTCTTTCCATACCTGCTGTCCGCGGCGCAGATGGCACGGGTCATGGTAAGTCACCGTGGCTTCAATGCGCCGCTCGGGCTTGCGCAGGGGAATCCGGGCGAGAAATTCACTGACGTCGCGCACCTTGCGGCTGAAAGCCTCGGCGCGCGCCGCCCACCCGGGATCGGCCGAAAGCAGCGTTCCGTATTCCTTGAGCATCGACCCGCAGGTGGCGCAGTCCGTGACAATGAATTCAACATCGAGCCGCTCGAAGACGGCGATATTGCACCGGGCCTGGCTTTCGACAAGATCCATCCGGCCGTACCCGCGCGCCGGCATGCCGCAGCACTTGATCTCCTTCGGCGTGACCACGGTGCACCCGTTGCGGGCCAGAACGCGGAGGGAGGCGGCGCTTTCGTCCGCGAACAGGAGGCTTTGAGCGCATCCCAGAAAAAACCCGACGCGATGGCGCGCCTCGCCGCAAGACACGGTGACCTCCGGCAGGACGCGTCGCAGAGGCCTTTGTGGAAGTCGGGGCAGCATGGCTTCCAGATCGCGGATCCGCGAGGGCAGGAGACGGTTAAAGCCAAGAATATAGACAAGGCGCCGGACACCCAGCTTCTCATACAGGCGCAACGGAGAGGTAGCCGCCTCCAGGCGCCCCGAACGCGCGACCAAGCTGCCGAAAAGCCACTGCTTCCACTTCGCCGGACGGACCTGCTCCCCGACATGCCGCATCGAGAGCGCCACGTCGGCCGGCCGGATTCCGACCGGACAAAGTTCGTTGCAGGCCATGCAGTCGAAGCAGCCGTACATCTGCTCGATAAGATTGGGGCTCAGTTCGAGATCGCCATCGAGTCCCTTGCGGGCAAGCGCGATACGCCCGCGCGGGGAGGCTGTTTCCCTGAGATATTCGCGGTAGGTCGGGCAGACGGCGAGACACAATCCGCAACGGATGCAGTTATGATATGAGGATTCTTCAGGCTTCCTTCTCAATTCCATGATGAACCCTCGGGACGCCCTTCAAGGATATCCCATCAAAGATTTTGCGGATAAAAGCCGGTCAGGCCTGTCCGCGACAACAGGAGCGAGGTGAATTCATCAACTCCAGCACAGCCGAGTTCCATTATATGAAACGATGTTTCACGCAGTAGAATAATGGAGTTTCCCGAACTTGTCAATTCTGTCAATGCTTAAAATGGTCATCAACTGCTTGCATATTTTAAATTGTTTGCAATAGAATGGGACCGGCAATCGACAATTATGAAAATTATTTTCACATAGTGGAACTGATTTCGAAGAACGCCGGGCAGGGACCGAGGAGGGGAGCATGAAGGAAGGCCGAATCGATTATGAAGCGCTCAAAGCCTACACCAAGAAGCTGCTGGAAAGGCTGGGTTATCCTGAAAAGCAGGCGGAGGTGACCGCCTGGATACTCGCGGAGGCCGATGCGCGCGGCGTCAACTCTCACGGGGTGGGCCGACTGGAATTCTACGAATCCAACATCAGGAATGGATTCAACATTCCCGACGCCGAACCGGAAGTCGTTTACGAGACCCCTTTATCCCTGGTGGTCGACGGACGCCACGGCGTCGGATCCTATGTCGCCCAGTTCACCATGAACCGCGTGATCGAAAAGGCCAGGAACGCGGGCGCGGGCTTCGGGGCTGTCCGCAATTCCAACCATTTCGGCATGGCATCGCTCTGGGCCGAGATGGCCGTTAACCAGGGCTTCATCGGCATGGCTTTCTGCAACACGCGTATCTGCTCGATCGTCACTTTCGGCCGCGACCGCATTTTAGGCACGAATCCTCTCTGCTTCGCCATTCCCTCATCCGGCAAGACCCACTTCGTGCTCGACATGGCGACCACGACGGTCGCGCACGGAAAAGTGGAAGTGTACGAGCGCCTCAACAAGCCCATGCCGATCGGCTGGGTCGTCGACGAGAACGGCCGGGACACCACCGACGTTCACGCCTTTCAGAAGATCTACCGCGAGAAAAAGACAGGCGGACACCTTTTCCTGGGAGGAGCGGGAGAAGAATTAGGCGGCCACAAGGGATACGGGCTCGGCCTTTTCGTTGATCTCCTCTGTGCCGGGATGTCGATGGGGACCTGGAGCCGCGACACGTTTGTCAAGAACGGCGGAGCCAGGATCGCGCAGTTTTTCGGAGCCGTCCGCACGGATCTCTTCGGCAATCCGGCGGAAATCGCGGCTCATATCGAATCGATCCTGAAAGGCGTGCGCGAGAGCGGCAAAGCGGAAGGACACGACAGAATCTATATCCACGGTGAGAAAGAGATGGAGAAGCGGGCGGAATCCATGGCGGAAGGGGTTCTGCTCGACGAAGGCGAGTGGAAGATGCTGAGCGATTACGCCGAGAAGTTCGGAATTGAAAAACTTCATCCGTAGGCCGTGCCGCTCCAGCCATTCCGGCAAGGTTCGACAAACGCCTCGAAACAAAACGCGGGAACCCTTGCCCCGGCTCAGCCTGCCTGCACAACGGGCAGAGTTAAAAGCGCGTGGGGAACGATCAAGACATCGCAGGATGAACCGCGCCTGGCGGACGCGATCTTAATGGCTTCCTCCATGGTCGCGGCGGGAATCATCTTGCACGCCGAAACGATATCCGGGCATTCGCTGCCCACGACAATCACGTTCGACATCTCCAGCACCTTGGCCATCACGAAAGCCCTCTGCCGGCCCGGAGGGTATCCGTTGCGGCGCGCGTCATCCAGAATGAAAGCGATGTCCGGAGCGTCCCGCATCGCCGAAAAAAATCTCTGCTCGCCGACGCCGCTTCCCGCCCCTTCCTCACAGCGCGCCGGGACGATGAAAAAGCCGCCGGGACGAATGACGCAGGTGGGGGCGAGGAAAAGATAGGACGGGGCCCGGCTCGCCTGGTAAAGGTTACTGTCCTTGGGGAACCCGACCCCCGCGATCACGACATCGTACCGCTGCGGAACAGGCACCTCGTAAACCGTCCGGGCGAACGCGACCAGATCCCGGAAAGCCTCGTCGGGGTCTCCCGCGGCCACGCGCAGGATCCGCCCGCCATCGTCGAGGACCACGTTGAGGATGAATCGCAGCCCCGCGCGCCGGGCGGCTTCGGTAACCGCTTCGTGAAAGGGGTTCCCGTCGATCCTCCCTAATCGTGTTCCCGGATGGTCCACAAACGAGGGCCCGTGGGTGTAGGCGATCAAGGCCTCCCCCGCCGCCCCCACAGCGACCGTTTTGCGGCCTCCGGAATAACCGCCGTACTGGTGAGGCTCTACGATGCCCGTGGCGATCACAAGGTCGGATTGCACGACGGCGCGGTGCATGGAAACAGGCACGCCGCCCGCGGTGACCCCGAGATCCACCAGGGCTTCCGGATTTTGCGGCTCGCTGTCGACCACCCGATAGCGGGACACAATGTCGGTGCCCAGTTTTTCGACTTTTTCTTCATGCGTGGACGGGCGGTGCATCCCGATGCCGCACAACAGGGTGATGTCTGCGTCGCGCACGCCCGCAGCTTTCAGCTCCGACAGAAGAGGCGGGACCAGCAGATGGTCCGGACAGGAGCGGGTAATATCCGTGAAAACAACGCAGACTCTGTCGCCGGGGCGCGCTATTTCGCGCAGGGGCCGTGAAGCGATCGGGTGCGCCAGCGCTTTCACCACGGCGGCCTTTTCGCTTTCGACAGGACGAAAGGGCCTTGAAACCGCCTGATGAATTCGCATGCCGGGCGGCAACGAGAATTGAATCGTGCCCTTGCCGTACGGAACCTTATACACTACCAGCTCCAGTTCCGTTTTCGCTTCATGAAATTTCGTTCCACAGAGCAAAATAGATCTGCTGAATGGTTTTGTCAATAACTCGGATTGAAACGATCTTACTGGAAACCCCAGGAAACAGAGCCCTGGAGCCCCTGGCTTTTCCAACATGCGAAATTTATTGACAATCAGTATATCCTGAAATAATATGAAACACGATTCCGCATAATGGAACAAAATGGAGGAATTTTATGAGCAAAGTGCCTTACGTGAGAGCGGCGGATGTGGAAGGCGAGTACCGTACGCCGCCCCGCGTGTCCAAACTCCTGCTTGCTCCCAAGTTCGGGGGTGTCCACAATGTCTCCATGGGTATGAATATCACGGAAGTGGGGAGCATGATCCCGGATCACGTCCATGACGAATCCGAAGAGGTCCTGTTCCTGATCAGCGGACGCGCGCGGATCGTGATCGAGGGGGAGGGTTCCTACGAAATCGGTCCGGAGACCGCTTTTTACTCGCCGCTTGGAAAGAAACACAGAGTCGAGAACATCGGCGATGAGCCGCTGAAGCTTGTCTGGTGCTACTGCCCGCCATTGCCGTCTCACCGCAGTTGAACCTAGTGATCTAATTTTTCTGAGGAGATTTTCGCCATGATTTTTGAAGAAACTCGCAAAGCATTGAAAAAGCTTGGGCTTCCGGAAGGCGACGCCTTCGACCTGCCCTCATCGACAAAGAGATTCCCCGACGGAGCGGCCTTCCGCATCGAATGTCCGACCGTCAATTCAGCGGACACGTGCGCGGCCCTTCTTGACACCGCGACCAAGACCGGGACCACCATCAACCGTATCACGGAAACTTTCGGCATGTTCCGCCACACGGCCGCCGAGATCAAGCAGTACTGCAAGCTCTGCAACGAGTACGGCTGCGAACTTCTGCTCTCCGTCGGCCCGCGTGCCACCTATGATACGGGAGCTACGGTTCTATCCCCCCAGGGCGTGAGAGTCAGCTATCGACTGCGCGGGATGGAACAGCTCATTCGGGCCATCGAGGACATCAAGCGCGGCTACGAGCTAGGCTGCCGGGGATTCCTGATTTACGACGAGGGCATGCTGTGGGTGGCCAATGAGATGCGCAAGAACGGCGACCTTCCAAAGGACATCATTTTCAAGGTTTCCGCTCACCTGGGCCACTGCAACCCGGCCTCCATCAGGCTCCTGGCCAACCTCGGCGCCGACAGCATCAACCCGATCCGGGACCTGCAGATTCCGATGCACGCGGCCCTGCGCCAGGCGGTCGACACCCCTCTGGACGTCCACACCGACAATCCTCCGGGATCAGGCGGATTCATCCGCGTGTATGAGGCTCCCGAGATCGTGCGCGTCGCCGCTCCTCTTCATTGCAAGACCGGCAACTCCGTCATCGGCGGACACGGCGAAATGACCGGCCCCGCCGAAGGGAAGAGAATGGCGGATCAGGCCACCATCGTTGTGGAGATGATCAACAGGTTCGCCCCGGATCTGAAGCAGTCGGGCAAGCGAGCCAAAGACATGCATATTCCTGTCGCATAAATCCTTGTTTCGTTTCGCGGGCTGTTGTTCCGCAGATTAGGAGGAGTCATGGGTAATTGGGAATTGCCGCCGAAGGGCGGGCTCATGGAGACCCCCGGCGTCTATCTCCAGACCATGAACATGACGCAGATCAACGAGCGGCTCAAAAAAAACGACCTGATCATCGTCCCGGTCGGAAGCACGGAATGTCATGGGGCGGCTCAGCCACTGGGCGAGGACACCTTCCTCGTCACGCGCATGGCCGAACAGGTCGCACTGAAGACGGGCTGCACGGTTGCCATGCCGGTATGGTACGGTTCTCACCCATACAACCATCTCGGCATGCCGGGCACAGTCGTGGTCCCGGAAGAGACGTTCTTAGCCAACCTGCGAGCCATTATCGCCGGCTTGTGGAATATGGGTTTTCGCAAGCAGATCTTCCTGAACGGCCACGGCCAGGAGGAAGTCATACCTCTCGCGCTTCACCAGTGGGCCAAGAAGTACCAGGTGCCCTGCATCCTGATTTCCCTGCACTGGCCGACCGTGATTCACGATCATCTTAAGGACAAGGCGCACGGTGGGCCGTTTGATACGCGGTTCCAGCATGCGGACGAGGCGGAGGCTTCCTACTCTCTGGCGCTTTTCCCCGAGTTTTGCGACATGAAGCTGGCGGTCGACAACAAGCCCGAGGGATTTTTGCCGCCGGGACATGTCGACGGGGGAGGAGAGGTATACCACGCCCCCATCAAGGGGCATGAGCACGTCGGCCTCAGCGGCACGGAGGTCCTCGTTTATCCCGAGGGGGTGATCGGAAGCCCGACGCGTGCCAGCGCGGATAAGGCGATGAAGGGTCTCAACGATCTGCTCGATTATATGTGCAAGCTGATCGACGATATCCTCACCCGCTTTCCCGCCGGCCAGCTTCCCCCGGCATCGAAAACGACCATGCGCGACCCTGAGGAAATCGAGGCGCTTCTCAAGGGTCCCTTGAAGGGCGGGAAGCATATTTACACCATCGCCTATCCGCCCTAATCGCCGCATTCCGTCAACCCATGCGGGGCCGCCGCCCGTTCTCGGGAGCGCGGCCCCGATCCAGGCGCTGGATGGTTTGAAATGGCTGAAGGCCCGGCTGAGCAAGGAAAAACGATTCCCAGGCAGAGGGCCTTGGCCTGCGGGGGGCATTCCCCGCGATCCATGATCCTATTTGAAGTATCCGCCGCCCGGCATTGGTGGCGACAATAGGACATACATAGAACACCAGGGGGGTCGATTTGTCCCAGTCCGTGCGCGCCGTCGAGAGGGCTCTAGACATCCTGCTCTGCTTCACACGGGAAGAGCCCACCCGCTCTCTGACACAAATCGCCGAGTCGATCCACATGTCCAAGACGACGGTGCACCGTCTCCTGGCGACGCTTGAGAGCAAGCGTTTCATAACCAGGGACAAGGTCACGGGGCTCTACCGGCTCGGGTTCCGCTTTATCGAGATGGCGTCCCTCGTTCTGCGCGACGTGGAGCTCGAGCGCTGGGCGCTGCCCTACCTGCAGCGTCTGTCCGCCGAGTACGGAGAGACGGTCGACCTGTCCATACTGGACGGGTCCCACGTCATCTACCTCGAAGTCATTGAAAGCCCGCAGCGCGTCAAGCTGGCGGCCGCCGTCGGCCAGCGCCTCCCCGCGTTCTTCACCGCGTCGGGAAAAGCCCTGCTCGCCTACCTGCCCGAAGAACAGGTGAAAAAGATCATCAGCGACAACTTCGCGGAAGCCTCCAGGGAAATGCCGGCGCCGGTTTCGGAAATGGCCGCGGCCCTGCGCGTCACCGCCGATCGCGGCTACGCCATCTCGGAGCAGGAGTATGAAGAGGATATCAACGCGGTCGCCGCGCCCATCTTCGGCGAAGACGGCCGGCCGGTCGCCTCGATCGCCATCGTCGGCCCGTCCTTCCGCCTCACCAGGGACCGTCTCCCGGCTCTGGGTGAATCGCTATGCCGGGTGACCCGGACGATAGCCAACGAGGTCGGCGTCGTCGCTCTTTCCGCCATCGTCAACAAGAACCGATCCCGCTGAAGCGCGTCTACCGGCCCCCGGGTTCAATAACGCCGCGGCTTTCACCAATACGCATAAAAACATATTCGGAAGTCTCTCCTTCCCGCGGATCGCACGGCT
>CAYZTZ010000103.1:0-12172 GCA_964481255.1 uncultured Acidobacteriota bacterium
CCGGGCTGACGCACGGCTCTGGAGAGCCGTGCTCACGAAAGTTCATCTAAGGGCAGGTCTCCTGAATTATCTGGAAGTCCGCGGTCCGGGCTGACGCACGGCTCTGGAGAGCCGTGCTCACATAAAAGCTCGTGTGCGGACGGGTCTCCAGACCCGTCCGTCTGTCTGAACATATCGTTCGGGAGCCGTGCTCACTGGAATAATCTTGCAAATGAAGCGTGCTTCGTTCATCCGCGGCTCAGCGGCCGGCCTGGGTGAGCGTCGCGTTGCGGACCCTGCGGGTCTGATCCGAGGTCGGCGCGTACAGCCCTTCCCTGAAATACATCATGCTGAACGTATACCCCGGGATTCCGCCCGCCACGACGATGCGTATGTCTTCCGGCCTGTCCAGGATCGGCAATCTGCCTCCCGGCTTCAAAGCGTCCCTGAAAACCGGCGCGCGGTCCGGCGGGATTTCTCCCGCGTCGATTCTCCTGCGGACCGACGCGATCTCCTCCGGCGTGAGCTGCTCGTAAGGAATCGCGGCGCGCTCGTACAGCATCTTCTGCAGGCTTGCGCGCGTGTGCCCCTGCCGGTTCAGTTCGATCGCAAGTTCCGGCTGTAGGACGAGGATGTGCTTCATCGGGCCGGGATTGGGCCCTCCGCGTTTCCATCCCCTCATTCCCGGACGGCTGCTCAGCAGGCTCCTCGTGATATTGTCCAGGATCCTCTCCGGAGTCCAGGGCTCGACGGCGCCGCCGCCGAAATAATTCCCAGGGGAGGCCATCACGCTGGAGATGGTCACGCAGCTGTCCTCAGGCCGGAAGCCCTGGCTCACGTGGAAGGGCTCCCACGGACTCAGGTCGTGGTTCTCGGCGAAGACGTAAAACTGCGGGGAAGGCCGCCCTACCAGAGCCATGTCGGTTTCCGCAGGCCACAGCCGTCCCGCGTTGATCGTCATCAGACGCACGGCGTGCCCGATCGTACTGTTGGCCCTCCACCCGTAGCCGAGCATGCCGATGCCGGAATTGACGCCGATTTCCTTCGCGATCGGCCCGCTCACCATGATCGCCAGGTTGAACGAGCCGCTCGAAGTCAGGATGTGCAGGTCGTCGTAGGCCGGGTCGGTGATCCCTTCCATGGCCGCGATGATGACGGGCAGGTACTCCGGCCTGGCCCCCGCCATCACGGCGTTGATCGCGATCTTTTCCACGGTCACGATCCCGTTCTTGGGCGCGACGGTTCCGATCACGGTCGAGGGATCCATGCTTGTCCCCGCCAGCATCTCCCGCACGGCCTCCCCGGTCGGCGGCACGAGCGGCAGGCCGTCCCCCCAATGGTTCTTAAGGAACACGTCGTTGAATTTTTCGACCGCGTGCGCGTAGCTGTCGGCGGTGACGGTCACCGGTTCGAGGACTTCCTTTACGGCCTTGACGGCGGACTCTTCCGGACTTAATGGGCGCGTCAGGCCGTCCATCAGCTTGTCGAAGGCCGCGGCGGCCACCGGCGCGACTTCCTTTTCGCCGGTGCGCAGGCGGTAATATTCGGCCGCGGGCAGGGCGACCATGCGCGCCATCGGCATGCCGAAATCCTCGGCCGCCGATTTCGCGTCCATCCCGAAGTTGTCGGTGCAGACAAACACTCCGGGTTTCCCGAGCTTTTCAAGTCTCGTGTAACCGGACACGCCGGTATACGTGCACGACCCTCAGTCGCCCACGCCGTAAAGGAAGGCGTCGATTTCCCCGGCTATCCTGGATGCGAGTGCGTCTCCCACGTCGTAGGCTCCCTCATAACGCAGGACGATGGTTCCAGGCAGTTTCTCCTTCAGGAGCCGCTCCACGATATTCCAAAAATGGTCCCCGCCGGCCTTGCCGTTCCAATAAAGGCCGATCCTTTTCCCCGCCAAGTCGGCGATCCGCGGCTGAGGCGCCAGGATCTTCGGCGGCTCGATCTCGCCGCGAGGATTCAGAACCGTCAACGAGACCTCGGCTCCCTTCCGCGAGCAGGAAGACAAGCCCGCGCATAAGACCGCCGCCATCAGGATCAGCATGAAAATCGTTTTCTTGAGCGCCGAGCCCGTCCGGTCGCCCGTCTGACTGGTTTGCTCTTCGCTGTTCATAAGGCTGCAGCCTCCCTTCCGCGAAACGGTTTTGGTTCATTGGACCGCCATCCGGAAATGGTCACGGCCCATAGACGCAGTCCGAACGGCACCGCGGATTCGCCCGTATATAAAACGACTCCCCACGCGAAACGCGCGCCCGCGTCCTGGGCCGGGCAGCGCAGGCCCTCAAAATCCCGGGGTTGAACCGCGTGCGACAATTTTACCTCGATCCCCGTTACACGTCCCAATCTTTCCTCCAGCACATAATTGGCTTCATGGCCCGCCGCCTTGGCATATCTATAGGGCCGGACCGGGGGACCGGGAAGGGGCTGTGGACTTTCCCGGGTCTCCCGTTTCATGGTAAAAATTTGCAATGGACAGGTATCGGAAAGCTCTGGCGGTCGCCGTTGAGACGGCGAAAGAGGCGGGTCAAATCCTGCGCAACGAGTTTCACAGGCCCGGCGGCCCGCGCGGGACCACCGATCACGCCGAGGCGGACGAACGGGCTGAAAAGCATATCCGCGAGCGCCTTCTCGCGGCGGAGCCGTGGGGTTATCTCGGAGAGGAAACCGGCTCGGCCCCGAGCGATTCCGACCACCTTTGGCTGGTGGACCCGAACGACGGAACGGCTTCCTATATGAAAGGGCGCCGCGGCAGTTCCGTGGCGATTGCAGCCCTGCGCGACGGCGAGCCCGTCCTGGGAGTGGTTTACGCCTTCGGTTATCCCGATGACGACGGAGACCTGATCGCCTGGGCTGAAGGCTGCGGGCCGGTCGCGCGCAACGGCCGCCCTGTCTCCTTCCATATTGAGAGCGGCCGTCTCGAAAAAAACGCGGTCGTGCTTCTTTCCCAGGACTCGACTAAAAACCCGGCGGCGAACGCCCGGTGCGTCCTGCCGGGGCGCTTTTTGTCCATTCCCAGCATCGCCTACCGACTCGCTCTTGCCGCCGTCGGCGAAGGGGTCGTCGCCGTCTCCCTGCATTCCCCCTCCAGCTGGGATTACGGCGCCGCGCACGCCCTGATCCGCGCAGCCGGCGGCGTCTTCATCGACGAAAAGGGAGCGCCTATCGCTTACACGCGCGACGGCCGGAGCCACGCGCGCGACTGTTTCGGCGGGAGGCCCGAGGCGGTGGAGGAGCTTCTGCACCGGCCGTGGGAGCGCGTGTTCATGCGCCCCGCTGCGTATGACGGATCGATGTTCGGCCTTATCAAGCCGATCCCCGGCCGGGCGATCCGAGACGCCCGCCTTCTCGCGCGGGCCCAGGGGTGCCTTCTGGGACAGCTGGTCGGAGACGCTCTGGGCTCCCAGGTGGAGTTTCAGAGCCCCGAGTCGATCCGCTCGCGCTATCCGGACGGCATGCGGGAACTCCAGGACGGCGGGACGTTCCAGACGCTCGCCGGCCAGCCGACGGACGACTCAGAGATGGCTCTGATGCTTGCCCGGTGCCTGGCGCGCGACAGGAAGTACGACGCGGGGGCGGCCCTGGAGGCTTACATCCACTGGAGGGACAGCGGACCCTTCGACATCGGCGCAACCACATCCGCCGCGCTCGGCGCCGCGCGCAGGGGAAGGGACCGCGAAGACCGTCTTCGGCTGGCGGCGTTCTCGGCGCTTGAGCAAAGCCAGGCCAACGGTTCCCTGATGCGAATCAGCCCGATGGCGATATTCGGCTGGTCGAGTCCCGATGATGCAGCGGAGTGGGCGCGGCAGGACAGCGGGCTGACCCACCCGAACCGCGTCTGCCGCGAATCGTGCGCGGCCTATGTCCGCGCGATCGCTGCAGCCTTGTCGGGAGGAGACGCCGGGGATTGCTACTCCGCGGCGCTGGAGGAAGCGAAGATGGGCGGAGATGAGGACGTGATCTCGGCGCTGAAGGCCGCGGCGGACAAGCCTCCGGAAGGCATCGTCGGCCCGAGGGACGGGTGGGTCCTTACGGCGCTCCAGTACGCCTTTTACCACTTGCTGCACGCGGGATCTTTTGAGGAGGCCCTGGTGGAAACGGTCTCGAGCGGCGGCGACACGGACACCAACGCCGCCATCTGCGGCGCCCTGCTTGGCGCCGTCCATGGGCGCGACGCCATTCCCGCGCGGTGGCGCCGATGCGTCCTTACCTGCCGCCCGATGGCGGAAGTAGGCGCGCGCCATCCCCGCCCCTCCGATTTCTGGCCCGTCGACGCTTTGGAACTCGCCGAGGCTCTTCTTGTCGCGTCCTCCGGTTAGACAGACGTCAGAGCAAGCGAATCAAGCAAGGCCAACGCTACATTCAAAGCGGCCCTCACGCGGCGATATCTCCAGGATACTGCGTCTCAGAACAAGCAGGGAAAGCGGCGGCAGTGAATCCGAAGCGCCATCAGTCGCGGTTCGTTGCCGCAATGAGGCGGCAAAGCGGCCGTGTCAATGCAGCCGGGCCTTTTAAGGTCCGGCAGGCGCAGGCAAAAGCGTCGGTCGCGTCGGCGACGGAGGAACATGGCTATTCCATGCGGCGTTGCACGCTGTGATGCCTCGCTCGCATCGAGGGGCGAAACACCCGTCACGCCGGATCGACCTCTCGCCGCCCTTCCGGCGGAACCTCCCAACAAATTTGCTTTATCTTTATTCCGCCGGGAATACAATGGCGCCGACAAATCTATTTGCGAGGTTTTAATCATGAGCGAATCCATTACCAGACGGCAAATCCTGGGATTGGGAATTGGAACGGCGGTGATGGGGGCTTGCGCGCGTCTCGACGCCGCGGCGGCTCCCGCACCCGACAATCGGGAGGCGAACCCCATGTCTTCGAACAAGGAATTCAACGATTACGGAGAGGAGCTGGAGAGACTGCTGGTGCTGCGGACTTCCCCCATCGCGGTCAGGATGCTGAAATCGGAGGCGGACATCCCGAAAGGGGCGTTCCGGCCGAAGAAGGACAAGAACAAACACTACGCGCAATGCCAGGTTTTCAGCCTGTCCCGCAGGGACCGTCTGACGGTCGCCATGCTCAAGGACGACAACTGGTGTCTCGGCCCTCTTCTGGCCTACGGGCTTGTCGAGCGGCCGAAGACGCAGGCCAAGAATCCACAGACGCAGTACAAGACTTTCGAATACGGCAAGTATGTCGGCATACTGACCGCCCCTCTGAAATCGGCGGCGTTTGAGCCGGATCTCGTGCTGATCTATTCGGACACCAACCAGCTGAGGGATATGCTCCTGTCGTTGAGGGAGGAGGACAGGCCCGGGGTCCGGTCCAATTTCTTCCCGATCTCCTGCGCCTTCGCGATCACGAACCCGATTCTGGACAACGAGTACTGGATCAACCTCCCGGACCCGGGCGAGTATGTAAGGGCTCTGACGCAGGCCGGGGAGATGATTTTTTCAATTCCGGCGCCCAGACTGGCCGGCTTCATGGCGGGGCTGAGGAAATTCTACAAAGAATCGATGTTCGCGAACGAGCAGATGATGATGGAATCCGACTTTGAACAGCCGGAGATCTACAAGAAGATGTTCGAAGCCTGGGGAATGGAGCACAGCAAGTAATCCGGCGGATTGATGCAGGCTTGCGGCGCATGCGCATGAGACGCCCATGGGAGGGTTCCATCCTATGCGGACTTATGCGGCCGCCCCTGGTGAAGAAAAGCACCCAGCGAAACGGAGCTGCGGCGCCGCCCGGCGGATAGCGGCGCCTCGGCCCCGGGCCTTCGTGTTACCCGATGCGCTTCAGCGCGCCCTGGTCATCCACCGCCGGATAGATTTCCATAGACATCAGGTCGGACCATTCCTGGGCCCATTTGCCCAGGGCCACCGGATCATCCGCTTCACACACGACCACGCCCTTTCCACCGCCGATCCCGTGCCACCGGCCGATCATTTTAATGCCCTCGGGCGGCTTGCCGCCGGTCGCTTTAAAACGGGCTTGGAGCGCATCGCGGTTTTGAGGCGGATACGAAAAGATGTTCACGAATATCATGGTTTTCTCCCTTTGACCGGAATTCTGATTGAAAGATTGAGAAGCCGTTCGCAGTGAATAATATCATATCCCGGCGGGCCCGCCTACCCATAGGCACGGGCAGTCTCTCCATAGCCGCCGATAAGCAGAGCAATATAGATCGCACGGTTCTGGAGGAGCGTGCTAAGAAATAGGCGAGGTTGTGAATCCTGTCAAAATGGAAGGAAGTTACATTTATAACGCTTACCGGCGCGGTTCCCCTATTTGGGTTCTCTTCCGGTCAGTATCAACTGGGCGTGATAAAGCTTCGTCTGCACGTCCTTCGCCGCGGCGACGGCCTGCACGAGGTCCTGCTCTTTCACGAGTTCTGCCATCGATTTATTCATCGTCTCGACCTCGGCCACAATGGCCTTGACCCGGGCCCGCCGCTCGGGAGTGGACTTTTCCATGGAAAGATCCAGCTTGACCTTGTCGAGGGTTTCGCCGATGACAGGCTGCATGCCGTTCAATTCCCTGGACAAGGCGTCCCGCCTGGACCGGGCGATATCGGCGGCCTGCCCGAAATAGATCCTGGCGCTCGTGTAAAGGACCTTGGCGGCGCCCGTGTTCCCTTCCTTATCCGCGTCCTGCGCGCGTTCCCATGCCTTCCGGGCCTTCTCGAAATCCGCCGGCGCGAGGCTTTCGGTGCGCACCCGCTCCGCCTCCTCCATGGCGCGGCGGGCCTCGTTCATCTCTATTTCCGCGCTGCCGCGGCAGCCGTATGAAACAAACAGCATTAGAAAACCGACAATGACGTGAAAGCGGGTTCTCATTCCTTATTCTCCATTTTTATTTCCGACTCAAAGCGCGAACCATCTCCTTGATTTCCGGGACGGATCGCGATGTTCGCGGCGCGCCTTTCGCTTCAGGGTCCCGCCGCGGAATCAGATTTCAGCAGGCAGGCTTGGGGCATGCGCCGCGCTTCAGCAAACGGCGGAGATTACACGATAGCCGGCTCGCCCGCAAGTGCGATTACGGCTCACCGCACAGGGCGGCGCGCGGCCGCCCCAACCCCCGATGACGCCAAAATCAATCGTCTCCATATAAGTTTTTATGGCAAAATCAGAATGATCGCTCCGAGGCAGCCGACTTCATCTTTATAGCGAAAAGGGGCGCGCGCATATGGACGTTCGTGAAATCGTCTCCGCGGAACTTGAGGCCATGGGAGCCGGTCGGGAGATTCTCTCCCTCTGGTCCGAAATCGCGGCCGCGTATGAACAGTCCGGGCCGGACGGCGTGAGGGATCTCCTCACGGAAAAGGTCAAGGCGATGAAGAAAAGCGCCGCCAGGGAGGCGAAGGAGATCTCCGAGGCGGCGGGCGTGGTCTCCAAGAGCGTGAGGGGGAGGAGATAAACATGCCGCCGGGGCTCCTGCTGAAAAGCGTCCACGCGGAAGGCTTCCGGGGAATCCGTCAGCCGGTCGACGTGGAGTGCGGGCGCCGGGCCACTCTTCTTTTCGCGCGCAACGGCCAGGGCAAGAGCAGCCTGCTGGGTGCGGTCGAGTGGTGTCTGTTCGGCGCCCTGCAGTTTCAGAGCGCGGAAAACCGCACCTTCGACGAGCTGGTGAACATTCACGGCGACCGCGCCCTCGTGCGTCTCGAGCTTGAAGGCTCGGACGGCCCCCTCGTCGTCGAGCGCTCCCGCGTTATCCGAAAACTCGCGACCAAACTGCTCGTCACCGCCCCGGCCGGCGAGACGCTCGAGGACGAGGCCGCCGAGGCTTTTCTATTCCGCGCCCTCGGCCTCAGCTTCGCGGACTTCTACCGCGCCGTGTTTCTGCATCAGGAGAGCGTCCGCGGCCTTCTCATCGACGAGCCGCGCGTGCGGGACGAAGCCCTCGACCGTCTCTTCGGGCTGGAAAAGCTCCGCGACGTCCTCGCGGCGATCCCCGTGAGCGTGGTGAAGGAAGCCGTCGCGGAGATACAGACGAAAAGGCAGCGCGCGACGGACAAGCTCTCCGGCGCAGCGGCTCAGGCCGAGCAGACGCGCGCCATGCATCTCAGGGAGGCGCTGGAGGCGGGGTTCGATGAGAAAGACCTCACTCTCGCCGCGGGCAGGCGGATCGTCGAAGGCATCCGCCGGTCGCTTGAAGAGGCATGCGCGCAGGACGGGACGGAGCTTCCGGCGCTTCCGGAGTTGAACGAAACGGAGGATCTCGAAAAAACCGCGCGAAAAGTGAAGGAAATCACCAAAAACAAGCGCCTTGCCGGATCCAAGGACTCCCCTGTGGACCGGGCCACAACCCGCCTCATAGCCATTCAGCAATTGAAGAAGCGGCTGGATGCCGCCCAGCGCGATCAGGAAGGCGCCGAAAAAGCCGCCGCCGAACACCGCGAGCGTTTCGGCGAGCCGGAGACCCTTGAAAGCCGCAGGGCTGAAATACAGGAGCGGATAAAGAACCTCGAGCGGGAGCGGGACCTCTTGGGGCTCGAGGACCGTGTGTTTGCGGACGCCATCGCCTATCTCAAGGCCGTTCCGTCATCCACGTGTCCCGTTTGCGAGCAGGGGATCGATCCGGACAGGGTGCTCGACAGCCTGGAGTCCCGGGTGGCCTCCGAACAGAGGGTGAAGAGCGAGCGGATCGGCCGCGATATCCAGGCCGCGAAACGGGATCTCGAGGCGGTCGGGGAAGCGGAGAATGAGGCGCGGCGCCTTGAAAGGAACCGTCGAAAGGCGGAGCAAAACCTGCTGAAGGTCGCCGAGGAAGCCGAGCCCATCATCGGCGAGTCAATGCCCGCGGAGCTCGCGATGCGGCTCGAGAATGATGAAAGGAGGGTCCTCGAAAGCCTCGAAGACCTCAAGAAGGCGCAGGAGAGGACGGAGCGGATGCTTCAGGCCATTGACGCCGACGTTGATCGTCTCCGCCTGGTGCACAAGTTTCTCAAGGCGGACGAGCAGTTCGCCCTTATCCGGGAGACGTCGCAAAGCGAGAGCGACGCCGGAGCGGCCGCGGCGCTTGAGGAGGACCTGGAGCGCCTCCTGGAGCTGGAGCAGTCCCTCAACAGAATTATTGAAGCCGTAAACAAAGTGTCGCGCGAGCGGGCGATTTCGGCCATAGAGGCCTGCCGCGACGGGATCAGCCGCTATTACAGCAGGCTCTGCGACCACCCTTACTTTGACGGCATACGCATCGACGTCGAGGACAGGAGCGTCAAGGGGGTTCAGAAGAACAGCTACACCATCCGGGCGTTTTCGTCGGCCGACGGCCGGGACACGCTCGCGAGCTCGCGCCTGTCCGTCGGGCAAATGAACTGCGTCGCCCTGAGCCTTCACCTCGCCCTAAGGGAAGTGCTGACGCACAACCTGGGTTTCATCATCCTGGACGACCCGGGCCAATGCCTTGACCTGTCCCACAAGGAGGCCCTGGTGAAAAGTCTCGGCGAAATAGCGGAAGGCTCGCAGATTCTGGTAGCGACGGAAGATCAGGACATGGAGCGGATGCTCATCGAGGAGCTGAAAGGGCCCGACACTCGTGCCTACTCCCTGCATTGGTCGCCCGGGAAAGGCACGGTCGTCTCGGCTGCGGCGGAGCGGGCATGACGATGAAAGCGCCCGACGGTTTGCGCGTTCTCGCGCTGCTCGACGGCCTGAGCGGACGGTATGGTCCGCAGGCTTTCGGCCAGGTCATGCAGCGGATTCTGGCCGCGGCTTTCGAGCGCGCGGGGTACCAGGTGACGATGAACGCGGTGGGCGTGCCGGATTTTACGGCGGCCCGGCCGTCCCGGGAAGCCGGCTACGGCGTCGAGGTGAAGACGGCGGCGGGCGGCAAGGTGAGTCTGAGCCGGCGCGACCTCGACGGCGTGATGAACAGCGGCCGCGCGCCGGTCATCGCCGTGCTGGACTATCCGTCCTCGGACCCCCGCTGGGTGTTTCTGGACGCGCGCGCCCTCCAGCCGGGCGGCTTCGAGATATTCCGCCTCAGCCGCAAGCCCCAAGTCGATCTGGATTTTGACGCGGATCTCCTGTTCCGGTCGATTCTCGCGGAATGTCACGAGGCGGCGATGAAAGGCAGGGGCGCGCTGGAAGCCGCGTTGAAAAACGCCGGCAGATGGGGCTCGATGACATCCGCTTTAAACAAAATCACCAACAATATTCCAAAAGAGAACAAAACCGGTCGCCGGGATGCCGGCGGGGAGTTCTCTGATGAATAATGACTCCCTCCATGGGGCCCCGCTCATTCCTGCCCGATACCACGACATCGGTCCATGAAGAAGATGGCGCCGGCAACCGGTATTCCGGGGATAGGTTCACGGGCCCCTCGACATGAAGGCAAGGATTGCCCATTTCGGGTTCTTTCAGCGCGACAGCGAAAGCAGGCAGCGACTTTTCCCAGGCGAGTTTCTCATCATTATCGATATGCCCTCTTTGGGACTGCAGCTCACGGACAAGAATATTTATGTGAGACTTTGTTCGAGAACAGAACCTGCCCAACTGTATCAACATTTGCTATTCGCCCCAGCCCGGAAAATAATAGAGCCTTTCCCGAATAGAACGAATGATTTGAGGATTCGGCTTAAAAGGATTTGCTCTCAATTTCGGTGTCTTCAGTTTATTCAATTTATAGAAGGGCGTTTTCTCAAGCTTCATGTTATAGGCAATAGTCATTAGCCGCTCCAGCGTGATCACATCCTCGACGTTGTATGCTAGAAGCGTCTCAAGAGCCCTTTCATTATGATGTCGTTCATACTCGTGCCAAAGGTAAACAGCAATCAACCCATCCACACCTTCAAGATCACCACGATGGATCCCCAGCTTCTTCTCGCAACCTTTCAATCCTCCTGTATATCCAAGACTCTTCAACAAATATCTTAGATCGATGTGTGCCTGATCCCATCGAATACGGAAATGCCTCTCGATAAAGGGCACATCAAAACACTTTCCATTATAGGTAACGATAATATTGTATTGCCCGATGCGTTGTTTGAAATCCTGGAGGTTTTTCCCTTTCACATAGGTATAAATGGACCGCCCGTCATATAGCGCGATAGTGGTTATGGAGCAGCCACAGTGAAGCCCCGTTGTTTCAATATCCACATAGGCAATGGAGTCCTGGAAATGGGGATAGAGCCGCCAGTGCTGGTTGGCAGGAAGACCTTCATAAAAATACCGGGAATTGCCCCTGGCCAGCTCCCATAGAGATCGCTCAATGGGCCGACGCAGATCCTTTCGTGTAATGCCTCTCAAATCTTCCTCGGGGCATTCAAGCACTTGATCCCAGGAATGAAGACCATAGCTCCATAGATTTCTCTCGCCTTGAATCCCGACTCCATGGATATGGCAAAAAGTATTTTTGATCATGGAAGCGCCCCCATAGAAATAGATCCGTCCAAGGATCGGAATCCGCACTCCGATAGGTATTCCCATGTCTCATCCAGCTCCCGAAGTCTTGGAACGAATGCGACCGTAGCGTCACGCCCCCGAGTCAATAGAACACGATAGGCATTCAGCCGCAGCCGATGGGGATCCCGTATATGCGCTCTCCTCTGATAGCCCCTAGCCCTCTCGTTAGACCACCGACCGCTTTTCTGAATCAGATCCGTACCCCATGCAAGCAATACAGCATCCAATTCAAGCCCCTGAGCCCCAAATTCGGTTACTGCATCTCTCAGATAGCGGCATGAGTAACCCCCTGGAGCATGTTCATCATCGCTGTACCAGGGGCCAAACCTGATTCGCTTCGTCGACTGATAATCATTCATTACGCCAAAACGAGGAAGATCACGGTCTTTGGAGGAGGCAACCAGGCCGTACCGGGCTTCAGGATTCTCGGCATATCTCTCCCGCAGGTAGGATTTGGCAACCTCAAGGTCGCGAGTAATTCGAAGATGATATCCCTCGGCTTCCAACTGAGAGGCTAACGCCCTATTATATGTTGCGGAGCAATTCTTCAATAAGGAATCAACGAACAGATGGAGATTCTTTGCAAGGTGAAAGCGAATCTCCGTGTCAAGGTTAAGCGCCCGGCTTGATTTGAACGCTACTGCACATCCGGCAAAAATATCCTGAACGGAAGCGGGGCCATGTACCATCCATTTTCCACCAAGGTTTGATTTCTCCACGGCATGGCGCCATTGAATCAGCCCGGCTTCCTCTCCGACATGTATTTCCTGGCCCTCTCCGATCAGGCCGAT
>CAYZTZ010000104.1:0-8809 GCA_964481255.1 uncultured Acidobacteriota bacterium
TGGCTCTTGCGATATACAAAGAGACATCCTCTTTCCCCGCTTGTGAGAAATACGGCATTACCTCGCAGCTAAGACGGGCTGGTATCTCAGTACCTTCCAATATCGCAGAGGGCCAGGGGAGGCAATCCAAGGGCGAATTCCGCCGCCATCTCTCGATTGCGCTGGGATCGCTGAAGGAAATTGAGACACAAATCCTGATCGCCCAGTCACTTGGCTACTGTGAACCCAAACAGACGCAAAAAATAATGGCGATGACCGCGGAAGTGGGCCGTCTCATCAACGGCCTTTCCAAGTCACTTCTAACCGCTAACCGCTAACCGCTAACCGCTGACCGCTGGCAACCAATCGCTGCTCCAAATCTTCGCTGTCGCGGGGACGCTCGCCGAAACTGCGCTCCCATACAACGGCGCTTTCCATGCACAGGTAAACGAATACTTCCGGAGCCTCCTCGCGGATCCAGAATCTCATCTTCCGGTACATTTCCTCGCGGATGGGGCGGAAATAGCGCAGTTTCCCGTGATGGCCGGGGACAAACTCTCCATAGGGGATTCCGGATTGCGGGAAGCGTCTCCGAATCAGCTCCCGTAAATGCGGCGTGAAACGGAGCGCCCCGAGACTGACCCAGGCCACCGCGCGGGGATCCACGGCGCGGAAAATCGCCTTCACAGCCTCCCGGTAGTCGGATTCCCACCCTTCGTAATAGATCATGGGATCGAAATGGAATCCCAGACGATAGCCCCACTGCCGGCATTGAAGCGCCGCGGCCAGGCGCTTTTCCAATGTCGGTGCATTCCGCTCTTCGGCGCGGCAGACGCGCGAAGAATTCATGGACCAGGAGACAACCGTGCGGCCCCGATGATCCAGCCCCTCGAGATTGGCGATCTCATCCGACTTGGTTTTCAGTTCGAGAATGCCGTTGGTATGGGAGGCGAACAACGGGACGATCCGCTTGGAATAATGGGTGATGGGGTCGAGAGCGAGCGAGTCCGCCAGTTCGCCTGTCCCGATCCGCAAAACACGGTCCGGCGAGCTTCCGAGTGTCTCTCTCAGTTCGGCCAGCAGGTCGTCGATATTCGTGCAGACGACCAGCGCCTCGTTATTCAGGTACGACTGCAGGACGCAATAGGTGCACCCCAGATGACAGTTCCATGCATAGCTCGCAATCAGGGTGTTGCAGCAGATTTCCGCCCCGGCCCCCTGGCATTTTTTCACGAACCGGCCCGCGTGGCGCGCAAGCACGAGAGTGTCTCTGGATCGCAGGAGCGCTTCCAGATCAACCGCCCGCTCCGCGGACCGGGGATCCAGGTCCCGAACAGTGAATGTCGGGACGCCTGGCAGTCTGCTCAGGATTTCATGAGTGGCCGGGTCGCGCCAGGATTGTTCCTGAACGAGAACCCGTTCGGGGAGATAGGCCGTCATAGGGTTTTAGACCAGGCAGGACCTGAGCTGTCTTTATCCCGCCGGGAGCCGCCCGGCCGAGACGGCATAGGGACGCTCGCTCGCGCCTGTTCCGTCATCCGTCTTTCTGCTTGCACTGCGGTTCTGCTCAATTCAGCGGACATCAAACAACTCCTCCAGAATCGGGTGCCGCGACGCCTTTTGAAGCACGTCGGCCAGATCTCGGAACCGTGCCGCGTCGTGCGCATGGAATTCCACCTTCAGGCCCGGCGTCTCGAAAAACGGGTCCGCGGAGATTTGTATGGAGCCGGGCAATCTCAGGAGCTTTTTATTTTCCAGAAAGCGCCGCGTGGCCTCGGACAGTCTTGGATTCCGCAGCCGATACAGGATTTCGAAAACCCTTTCTCCTCTCTGAAACGGGGGAAGCGCCGGATCATTAAGAACGGCCTGTATTTCCGGATGCCCGAGCGGTTCGGTCAGAGGAGTCCCCTCTATCGCCGTGAGTTCCTCCAAAAGAACCAGGATCTTCTTCTGCAGGCTTGCGCTCCACCGGACCCTGCCCATCAGGGCCGCAAAGTCGGCCTGCGCCTGAAGAGGGTGCGCGGCGAGGCTTTCCACGCTGCCCTGCGTGAGACGCCCCTCCGTCAGGCATCGCCGCAGGTCCGGATGAACAGTATTGAGAGAGAGATAGGTGCTCAAAACGCTCTCGTGCGCCGCCAGTCCCAGCAGGGGGAGATAGATTTTCACAAGCGTCTCCCGGGGAACCGCGCAAAGATCCTGCAGTTTGAGGAGAGCACGCGCCTTTTCAAGGACATCCAGCTGCCGATGGGCAAGATTGTCATACAGGGCGATCTGAAAGGCCTTGGCGGTGTCGCAGGTCTCCTTGGACAGAACCCGGGCGAGAACCGCCGAAACGCCCAGCCGCCTGAGGGCGCTCAGGCGCCGGAATCCGCAAACGATTCTTTTTTTCGGACCGTCGTCCAGCAGCCAGACGGGATTCAGCTGCCCGACGGCCCGGATGGACTGCAGCATGACGTCGGAATCGATTGTTTCGCTTATCCTGAAACTTTCATCCGAGAAATCGATCACTTCCAATGGCAGTTGTTTGAGGGTCATGGGATAAAGGATAGCGGGGCGCCGGGCGCAATAACAACAGGAAGATCCGTCCGGGGCGGCGCCCATTCCTTTGTTGTGTTTGCGGAATGCTTTTGATATAAAGGCGCCAGCGCGATTTGGCGAAGGAAGCGCCTATGCGGCATTCCCTCGTAAGACAAGGAGACAGGATATGAACAGCCTTTCGGTTTCCTACTTTTCAAAAATGCTGCTTGCCGTTCTTTTTGCCGCAATCTTGATTCTCACGCCGAATGTGGGGCGGGCGCAGGAGTACACGGAAGAGGAGTATACGGCCTTCCAGAATATCCAGGCGGAAAAGGATTTCGCCAAAAAGACGGATATGATCGTCCAGTTCCTCCGGGAAAAGCCCAAGACGGCCCTGAAGCCCAACGTCGTCGCGGAATTTCAAAGCGTGATCGTGACTCTGCAAAACCAGAAGAACTGGAGCCAGATCATCGCTCTGGGAGACAAGTTCCTGGACGTTGTCCCGAACGACGGCGTCACGGTTGCAGCGATGGCCGCCGCTTACGGAGCCACCAACAATACCAAAGGTTTTGCCGCTTTCGGCGAAAAGGCTTACGCGTCCAAGCCCAGCGGAGAGCTGGCCCTTTATATCGCAAAGGCCTACCGGAGCCTGGGGAACGAGGCCAAATATCTGCAATGGGCGGAAAAGGCTCTGGCGTCGGATCCCGACAACGTCGAGATTCTGATCGACATGATGAAAAACAACATGGCGAGGCAGAACACGGCGCAGGCTCTGCGATACGCCAAGCAATGCCTGCAGGCGCTGCCGAAGGCCCCAAAGCCCTCCGGCCTGGACGATAAGGCCTGGAAGGAAATGCAGAATCAGGCGTACGCCATCGCTTACGGCATCCTGGGCGCCAGCGCTTACGAAAACAAGCGATACGGCGAAGCCATCAAGCAACTCGACAGCGCCGTCAAGTATTACAAGAGATATGAGATGGCCTATTACTACCTGGGCATGTCCTACTGGCAGCAGAATAAGCTGGACGCGGCCATGCTGAATTTCGCCAAAGCTTATCTCATCAAGGGACCCACATCGGCCTCGGCCAAGAAATACCTCGATCAGCTTTACGCGTCCAGCCACAGGAACTCGTTGGCCGGCCTGGAAAGGGTTCTGGAACGGGCCCAGCAGGATCTGAAGTAATCCGCGCGGGGGCTTTATCGCTTTTCGACAACCGCGGATTTCGCAGGTTTATCAACGGGAATACCTGCGATCCGCGGCTGTTTTTTTATGCCTGCCGCTACAAAAGGTTCCGCTTGCGGGCGGCATGTTCGAGTTCCTCGCGGAACTTCGGATGCGCGATGGCAATCAGGGAGCGGGCGCGCTCACGGACTGTCTTCCCGTGAAGATACGCCGTCCCGTATTCCGTGACCACATAATGCACGTCGCCCCGGGACGTCACCACGCCCGCCCCCTCCTTGAGGTGGCAGACGATGCGGCTGACGCTGTCGTTGACGGCTGTGGAGCGAAGGGCGATGATCGGCTTTCCTCCCTTGCTGCGCGCAGAGCCCCTCACGAAGTCCACCTGGCCGCCGATCCCGCTGTAGAAGTAATATCCGATCGAGTCCGAGCACACCTGCCCGGTCAAGTCCACCTCGATGGCGGAGTTGATGGCCACCTGCTTGTCGTTGCGGCTGATGATGAAGGGGTCGTTGACGTAGTGGGAGGGGTGGAACTCGAAGATCGGGTTGTTATGGATAAAGTCGAACAGCCTCCGGGTCCCCAGGACGAAGCCGATCACGATTTTTCCCGCGTGCAGGGTCTTTTTCTCGTTGGTAATGACTCCCGCCTCGATCAGATCGATCACCCCGTCGCTGACCATTTCCGAGTGGATGCCGAGGTGTCTCTTTTCAGCGAGGTATTTCAGGACGGCATCGGGTATTTCCCCGATCCCCAGCTGGAGCGTGGATTCATCCTCGATCAGGTCGGCGATGTGGCGGCCGATCCGCATGGCGATCTCCGGCACGTCTCCCATCGGGAATTCCAGGATGTCGTCCGAGACCTCCACGACGTAGTGAATCTTGTTCAGATGGATGAAGGAATCCCCCAGCGCCCTGGGCATCTTGGGGTTGATCTGCGCGATGACGATCCGGGCGCATTCCGCCGCCGTCTTGGTGGTGTCGACGCCCACCCCGAAACTGCAGAATCCGTGAGCGTCCGGGGGAGAGACATGGATGAGGGCCACGTCGATCGGCAGGGCGCCGCTGCTGAACAGCGATTCGATCTCGCTCAGAAAGATCGGGACGATGTCCGCCCGGCCTTCATTGATGGCCTCGCGCACGTTCGCCCCCGAAAAAAGGGCGATATGCCGGAAGCTTTCCGACATTTCGGGAAGCACGTAATCCGCGAAGCCCCGCGTCAATATGTGGATTATCTTCACTTTGCGCAGCTCGTGGGCCCGGGCGACCATCGCCCGGACAAGGCTTTCGGGCATTGCGCATCCCGGGTGTATATAAACGCAGTCTCCGCTGCGGATCACCTTGACGGCCTCTTCCGCCGTCCGGCGCTTGCCGACATATTTGTCCCACCATGTCATGGAACGGCTGTTCCCGCTCCTCCCTTCGCTCTCCTTCGCCAGGGTGTCCATGTTCAGTCTCCTTGGCGGCCCCAAAGCAGATCCAGGGGGCTATAATCCCAGCCGAGAAGACCCGCAAGCCCCTCATGCGTGCAGCGTCCCGAAAAGAGATAGATTCCCTGCCGCAGGGCCGTATTGAGGCGGAAGGCTTTTTCCCCGTTCTCCGCGATATCTTCCACAAAAGGCAGGATCACGTTGTTGAGGGCGTGCGAAGCGGTGCGCGCCACCGAGGAGGGGATGTTGGGGACGCAATAATGAATCACGCCGTGCTTCTCGAACACCGGATCCGAGAGCGTGGTGGGCCTGCTGGTTTCCACGCAGCCGCCCTGATCGATCGACATGTCGATGAGAACGCTGCCGGGTTTCATGTTCCGGACCATGGACTCCGTGATGACGTGCGGCGCCTTGCGCCCGTGCACCATGACCGCCCCCAGAACGACATCGGCGGACGTGACGTAGCGCTCCATGTTGTAAGGGGCCGCCAGGGCGGTGTTCACCGACTTGGGCAGGTAGGCGTCGACCGCGCGCAGGCGTTTCAGGTCCTCGTCCATCACGGTCACGCTCGCGCCGTAGCCGCAGAACACGCGCGCCGCCGTGGAACCGGCGGTCCCGGCGCCCACGATGACCACGTGGGCCGCGGGGATTCCCGGCACGCCGCCCAGCATGATGCCCCGCCCTCCATGGGTTGTTTCCAGGAAGCGCCCGGCGATCTGCGGTATCAACGTACCGGCGATTTCGCTCATCGCCTTGACTACCGGAAGATGATGCTCGGCATCCTCGATGAGTTCGAGGCCGACGGCGACGATGTTCTGGGACCGGAGAACGCCGAGAACCTCGGGGTTGGCGGATCCCAGGTGAACGACGCTGAGAAGCGCCTTGCCCTCGCCGATCCAGCCGCATTCCTGCAGGGTCGGCGGCATGACCTTGACCACGATGTCCGCCCTGGCGAAAACCTCCTCCGCGGAAAACACGATTGCGGCGCCGGCCTCCCGGTAGGCTTCCGTGGAGAAACCGCAGCCGGTCCCCGCCTCGGATTGGACAACCGCCGTATGGCCGGCCTTCGAAAGCGAATAGACGCCGGCGGGCGTCAACGCCACCCGGCGTTCCTCATTCCAGCTCTCCCTGGGTATACCGACAATCATCCGCCGCCTCCTTTTGTTAGCATCCTCAAAGAACCGATCCGACGCCGGAAGCGCCGCCGCGCGCCCGGTTCCCGCAATTGTACGGCCGAGGGCGGCAGGCAGCGCCCCTTCAGAGGCTGTCTCATAACCGGGAAATTAAAAAGATCGCTTTAATAGAATCAGTCACTTACGGCCGCCGAATGATCGGGCATGCGAGTTTTGAGACAGCCCCTTCAGTTCAACGGCTCACGTCGCGGCGGTTGAAAAGCGCGAACGCGAGCCCGAAAACCAGCATGAAAAGCCCCCACCAGAGATCCGGATGCAGATGCGAAAGAATCTTCGGCGGATCCGGCGGATGGATCAGCGCATGGATCGCCGATGCCGTAACGACCGCGCCAAGAACCGCCAGCAGCAATCCGACGAAATACCAGATGGATTTCATGCCGTCCCTTTACCAGAAATATATGTTCAGCGCCAGGAAAACGACAAGGGACAACAGCCCGTAGAATTCCACCGTCCGGACGAAAGGCAGGCGCTCCTCAGGCCCGCCTGCCGTAAGACCCCGGACAAGACCCTTGAGCTCGCTTCTGGGCTTCTTGCGCGTGAAAAGGCTTACGAGGACCGTCACGACGAAGCAGATCAGCCAGGCCCACCACGCGCGCCAGAAGTTGGCCGCCATGTCGCTCGCGACCGGAGACAGGGTGATCGAGGCCGGATCGATCCATTGGAATTTTACCGCCAGAAACAGAGAGAAAGAGGAACCCATGCCCGCCAGAAGTCCCCAGAAGGCGCCGGCGGGCGTTATCCACGCGACGAACATACCGAGAAGCATCGTGGCGAACAAAGGGGCGTTGACCCAGGAAAAAATCGCCTGCATATAGTCCATGATGCTGGGAAAGCTTTTGGCCCAGTAGGCGGTCCCGACGCTGATACAGATGCCCGCCACCGTCGTGACCCGCCCCATCCAGAGAAGCAGCTCGTCGGAGGCTCTCGGATTGATAAGGGCGCGATAGATGTCGTACGTCCAGACCGTGTTAAAGGCGCTGACGTTGCCCGCCTGCCCCGCCATAAACGCCGCCAGCAGAGCCGTGACTCCCAGGCCGAAGAGTCCGGCCGGGTAATACCGCCGGATCAGAAGCGGGAGGGCCGAATCGTAGTTGACCTGGTTTCCGTCGCGCAGCAGGGAGAAGCCGCTTTGGGGATCGTTGGCGAGGATCAGCGCCACCAGGCCCGTTATGATAACAAGAAAGGGGACGGCCATTTTGAAAAAGGAGGCGATGATGGGCGTCATCCTGGCCGAACGCAGATCCCGCGCGGAGAAGGCGCGCTGGACGACCAGGAAATCCGTGGTCCAGTATCCGAACGAAAGAACGAATCCCAGCCCCAGCACGATGCCGGACCACGTGACCATCATCCCGTTTTGCGCGGCATCGCCCGAGTTGGACCAGAGATGCGCGTAGGAGGAAGGGATGCGGGCAAAGATCTCCCCGACGCCCCCGATCTCGACGATACCCAGGACCGCGACCAGAAACAGGCCGAACCATATCAGGAAAAACTGGATGATCTCCGTGAAAATGGCCGAGAGGAGGCCGCTCAGAGTGATGTAGACCGCCACGGCCGACGCCGAGATCCACATGCTGGCGTCCCAGTTCCACCCCAGGAAGGTGTGCAGGACCAGGGCCATCGCGTAGAGATTGATTCCCGAGACGAGGAGCGTCATGGCGCCGAAGGCGACGGCGTTGAGCACGCGGGTCTTCTCGTCAAACCGCAGCCGGAGGTACCCCGGGACCGAATGGATGCGGCTGCTGTAATAGAAAGGCATCATGTAGAGGCCGAGAAAGATCATGGCCGGGACGGCCCCGATCCAGTAGAAATGCGCGACATACATGCCGTATTTAAAGGTGTTGCCCGCCATTCCGAGCAGTTCCAGAGCGCCGAGGTTCGCCGAAAGGAAAGCGAGGCCTGCGACCCAGGCGCTGTTCCTCCTGCCCGCCAGAAAAAAATCGTCCTGGGTGCGGGTGAAGCGCTTGAGATAGAATCCCAGCCCGATGATGAAAGCGAAATAGATTATAAGGATGGTCCAGTCCGCCGGGCTGAGCCCCAAACGGATCATTGCAGCCCCCTTTCCTCGAATCCGGCTCGGATTCCACGCATCCGGCGGTTCAGCGGCCGAAAGGATCGCCGCGGAATCCAAGACCCATCCCCGCCGTCAGCGGGAACCGAGTCGGCGCAGCAGGATCCCCTTCTTCAGCCTGGACTACCGCCTCTGAAGCCTGTTCCATAGGTTCCCCGTTCAGGCGCTTTGAGAACCGCATTCAGAGGCTTTCCTGCTTGACAGGCCGGTCCGCCGGGGGTTTTCAACCCGTCTCTTGAGGCACCGATCCCGGCCACAAGGAAATTCAAGATCCCGAAGCACCGCCTTTTCTTGGAGGTCTTGAGGGCTTTTCGGTTCATGTGAAAAGCCCACACGGTTCCCAAATCGCCCCGTTCCTCTTCGCCGAACCTGCATTCTCCGTTGTTGAAATCCGCGGTCATTCCTTAACGAGATCCAGCGCCCGTCGAGCAGCCGCCAGAAGC
>CAYZTZ010000104.1:8909-12053 GCA_964481255.1 uncultured Acidobacteriota bacterium
AATCCGCGGTCATTCCTTAACGAGATCCAGCGCCCGTCGAGCAGCCGCCAGAAGCGCTTCCGGACCGACGGGAGAGCCCGTGGCCCCTTTCATCCACATATCAGGGGCCAGGCGCCCCTGACGGGCGACGCGCTCGAACTCGGGCCCGATCCTGCCCGCCTTCTTCATGTGCTCCTCGAGCTGGAAGGCGATCATATGCCCGATCGGGTAATCCGGGAGATAGAGCACCGAATCGATCATGTGCGAATAGACGGCGAGCAGCGTCACGTCCTTCCTTCGGAAGATGGGAGCGTAGTACTGATTCCAGACATCCTTCGAGATCTCGAGAACGGCGTCGCGCAGTTGTTCCGGCGTCGCGTCCGGATGATCGTACATCCAGTGCCATACGCGCATGTCCACCAGACTGACGCCGCAGATCTCGCGCGTGGCCCAGAAATCGTTCAGGGCGTTGAGCGCCTCGGACCGCGGGTCGGGAGACTGCAGCCCGAGCAGCTCCAGGTCCCGTCCCTGGAATACGAAAGCCAGCGCTTCGGTGAACGCCGTGTTGGGAACCCCGTTCAGGGAATAGTAATCGATCGCGTTCAGCGAAAAGGTCTGCTCGACGTTGTGTCCCAGTTCGTGGACGGCGATGTTGAACCCCTTGTAGTTCATCCCCGTCTTTTCAACCCGCGTGCGCAGGTGCGCTTTAGCCTCCCGCATCGCCGCCCCCATCGCGTGGCCGGAGCCCCGCGCCGGATCGACGGCAATGTTGGCGGCCGCGAATTTCGCGCGGTCCGGGGCGAAACCCAGTTTCTCGAGAAGGGAAGGGATGTCCTTCTCAAAGGCCTGCGCCGTCGGATACTTCTTCGCCACGAGCGCGTCCAGCTCCGCCTGGCTGTACTTCAGTTCGGGCCGGAATCCGTTATACCAGATATCGAAAGGCTCGAGCGGCCTGCCCAGCCGCTTCTCCATCAGGGAAGCGACGCGCGGACCCAAAGGCGACGACAGGACCGCTTCGAACATGGCCCGGACCCGATCCTCGGGCAGCTGGCGGCCCTCGTTAAAACGGCGCGCGATCAGCGTCGGCGCTGTCGGAGAATAGGGATCGGCAAGCCGATGGGCTCGATAGACGCGGAGCAGATGAAGGTAGCGGGTGTCGGGCTCCGCGGCGTTGGACGCGCTCCTCGCGCCGGGCGAAAAATCGGAATCCCTGTCCCCGGCGGCCCGCACTTCATTGGTCTCCGGCAACCAGTCCAGCTGAGGGTTGTTGATAACGGCCGCGGGGATCGTCTGAGTGACGATACGCTCCATCACCCTTTCGATCATGCGCTGTTTGGCCAGTCCGTCCCGCGGGTCCCCGTAGTTTGCCTTGATCTCGTCGCGCAGGTTCCAGTGCGACAGGAGGCGCATCCCGCGCGGGAAAAGGCGGCGGCCCTGGCTGTCCAGCAGGTGGTACATCCAGATGTTGTATTCGGAGATGTACCGGCCCGCTTCGGCGTCGGCTTTCGAAATTTCCAAATTGACTTTGGCCGGGATCCTTTTGGAGAAAAACTCGGCCAGACGCGTTTCAGCCCATTGCCGGCGGCTCCACTTTTCCCCCTCGGCCAGACGCTCTTCCAGCGCCGTGAGGGGGAAATTCAAGAGGACGACAAAGGCCAGTTTGTTTTCGAAAAAGTCGTCGATGAGGTGCGCGGAAGGGTCGTAGCCCGCGAAAATCTCGTCGTAGGGCTCGATGGGACCGGCGTCAAGATCCGTATGTTGCCGGAATTCCCTGCCGATTTCGCCCATGTGGCCGAAGGCTTTCTCCAGCAAAAGCTCGAAGCGCCCGAACATCGTGTCCAGCGCCGCCGGATCGCCGGTGAAGTTCCTCTGGACGAACTCTTCGAATGCGCCCGAGTCCCCGTCGGAATCCCGCCAGAATTCGGAGACCTGTTTCAGGCCCCGGCGGATGCGCGCGCGCTGAGACTCCCCGAAGCGGGCGGCGAGCCCGCTTTCCATCCTGGAAACAGCCGACGGCATCCAAGAGGGCGTGCCGACCGGTCCGCCCCCGGGGCGGCTCATCTTTTCCTGCGCCTCCTTCATTGCCTGCTCCCGAGAACACGATAAGGGAAAAACCAGCGCCAGGCAAAACACAACAAAACGGAAATATCTCATAACCCCTCCACCGCGGACTTTTCGCACGCGAACGGGGCGGCCCCACGGCCGCCCCCTGCAAACGCCGTGACTCTTCACCCGTCGATTCTACTTCAGCTCGCGGATCCGGACCTCGATCTCCTTGTCGTCCTTGAGCAGGTTCACGAGCGCGCCGACATCCGTATTGCCGAAATGGTAGGGGTAGAGCACTCGGGGTTTGATCGCCCTGGCGGCGTCGGCGACCTGTTCGGGCGTCATCGTATAAGGCTGATTCATCGGAAGAAACGCGATGTCGATATTCCTCAGAGCCTTGATTTCCGGGACATTCTCGGTATCTCCCGCGATGAGAACCCGCTTGTCGCCCAAAGTCAGGACGTACCCGTTGCCGTTGCCTTTGGGGTGGAACGGTTTATCGAGGTTATAAGCCGGCACCGCCTCGATCGGGATGCCCGCGACCGTCCGCGTGTCGCCGTTTTTCATGACGACGGCGTCGGGAAAGCCCTTGGCGGAGGCCTGGTTCATGACCATCTGGGTCCCGTCCTTGCGGACGGCCTGGATGGCTTTCGCATCGAGGTGGTCGCCGTGCTCATGGGTGACCAGAATCACATCCGCCTTGGCCAGCGCCGCGTAATCCGCATACATCGAGACCGGGTCGACGTGGATCACCTTCCCCGAGTAATCCAGCATGAGAGTCCCGTGGCCGATAAAGGTGATCTTCAAGTCTCCCCCCGATGTCTTGAACACATCCGTTTGAAACCTTCCTTGCGCGTACGCCGCCAGGGCCGCGATCGAGAGAAGCGCGGTCCAGAAAAACCAACGCAGAAATATTGCGCCGTTCATAATCCCTCCTTGGTTTTCCGCCTTCCGGCAGATACATAGTAAAGCACACAAGGCGCCGCGTTTGCTTTATTTTCTGCGCCGGATCGCGCATTGTAAAGCAGCGGTTAGCGGTTAGCGGTTAGCGGTTAGCGGGCAGCGGCTAGCGGTCAGACGGGGAGCCCGATCTCGCGAGCCGCCGCTCTCTGGGATCCG
>CAYZTZ010000105.1:0-11929 GCA_964481255.1 uncultured Acidobacteriota bacterium
TCCCCGAAATGATTTCAAGCGCGGCGATCCGCGCGCGAAACTCCACGCGCAAATCGCGGGTGCAGGGCATGGAGGAGACGCCCTAAGCCGCGCCGCTCAATTTGCCTTTCAAATAGTCGATGACTTTGACCGGAGTCGGATCCACGTTATTGAGATAAGCCAGATACAGGCTGACGAAATCCCCCAGATAAACAATGGACAAAATCCGCGCCAGCAGAGATTCCCCCTCGCTCCAGACCTCCTGCAGGAATCCGGCCTTCGGAGCGATCAGCTGTTGCGTCAGATCAAACCGGCGCTGGACCTGGGGATGATCCCCCTTGTCGCGCAGTAGAACGACTCCCACCCGGCGCAGCAGCTCTTCCGGGTTCATCCAGCCGACAAGCTCATTATGGTTCATCTCCGGCAGAAGGTGGTGAAAAGCAAGGTTCTTGGAATTCTCCTCAATCTGCGACCGCCATCGGAAGGCGGCGGCGTCCATAATCGCGCTGGAGGCATAAACAGCGACGATTTTGCCGTGCAGGGAGCCTGCCAGCTTCTTCGCCGGATTGGACGATTCCGGATTGGCCGTTCCGTATCTGTCCCGCAGTTTCTCCATCAGTTCCGTCGCTTCCGCGAACGGCCCTGCGGAATCTGGGATAAACTGCAGGGCCCTCATCGCGGAAAGCAGAGCAATAAACGAATGCCCCAGCGCCGCCCGGGGCGGCAGCCCCGCGGGCAGCTCCATAACAGGGTGGCCGTTGGATTCCGCCATCGCCCTGAGCCGACCTCCGGAAGTGACGCAGACAATGGGCGCCCCGGCGTCACAGGCCTGCCGATAGGCGCTGAGCGTCTCTTCCGTATTCCCGGAATAGCTGCACGCAAAAACCAGAGTCGCTGAATCGACAAACCCCGGCAGGCTATAATCGCGATTGACGATGAAAGGCACCCGCAATTGAGGGCCCGCAACCGATCGCGCCAGATCCCCGCTGATCGCGGATCCGCCGAGCCCGGTCACGACCACGACTCGAATTTCACCGCATCGGGGGACGGCAATGCTCTGGCCGGCGTGCGCCGCCGTGTGAAGCTGCTCCGGGAAAGCCTCCAGCAGCCCCCTCATGGATTGGAGGTCCAGCGCCGCATATTGATCTATCTGATCAAGCATGGACATAAAATTCACCCCCGTATGCCGGGAAGCCGGATCCCGGGCCGCCGGAGCGCCGTGGAAACAAAAGAACCGCGGCCGCGCGTTCATTCCCTCGCTTTGGAGCGCCCGTCCTGTTCGAGATCATGGAAGCCCGATTCGGATTTGAAAGCATTCCGATCGACGCATCTTCCCGCATGGCTAATTATGTTCAAAATCCCATAAACGTCAAGCCGCCGGCCTGTAGCAATAATCTAATGTTCTTTATCAAGAATTGTATTGTAAATTCACCTATTCATTTAATTTTTGCGACGATTAAAGTCATATCGTCATCCCGTTCCTCGCCGTAGGTCCAGGACTGCACCTCCTGAATGATGCTGTCCTGAATCCTGTCGATGCCTTGATCGGCGTTTCCCTGGATCAGGCGGATCAGGCGGCTTTCGCCGAACTCTTCCCCGTACTCGTTGACGCTTTCCACGATGCCGTCGGTGTAAGCGACAAAAAGGTCTCCCGGATTCAACGGAATGGTTTCCTGGCTGTATCGGAGGTCCGGGAAAATGCCCACCACCGTGCCCCCTTCGTTGAGGCGGCGGACTCCCCTTCCGTCAAAGTAAAGAGGGGGATTGTGTCCCGCGTTGCAGTAAGTCAGAGTCCGTCGAGCGTCATCGTAAACAGCGAAAAAAAACGTGGCGAACTTGTTGGCGGCGGTGAACCGGCAGATCTGGCTGTTGAGTCTTTCAACCACCGCCGCGACGTTTTTCGTTTCCGGCGCCGCCCCGTTCCGCCAAAGGCTGGCGACGTTGCTTCGGAGGGTGGCCTGCAGGTTGGACATCAGGAGAGCCGCGGAAATGCCTTTGCCGCAGATATCGCCCACCGCAAGTCCGAGTTCCCCCTCGCCCAGGGGGAGAAAGTCATAGTAGTCTCCGCTCACGACCCTCGCCGGCAGACAGACGCCCGTGACTTCCATCCGGCCCACCTGCGGCGCGCACTCCGGGAAAAGCCTCGCCTGCACTTCCTTGGCGATTTCGAGTTCGCGCTCCAGCCTTTCCTTCTCGACGCGCTCCTTCACGAGCTGCTGCACGTACTCCGTCATCTGGTTGAATGAGGCCGCAAGCGCCCCCAGCTGGTCGCGCGAACGAACGACAATCCGGTGGTTGAAATCCCCCCGTTTGACGAATTCCGTCCCCCGGTCCAGGTTATGCACGGCGTTGGTGATGGATTTGGTCAGGAGGATGCCGATGACGACCGAAGCGATTTCCACGATCAGGAAGATCGCGACATTCACGGTCAGGAAGAACAGGATGGTCTTGGCGGCCGTTCCCTCCGCCGCGGTGCCCTCCGAACTGAAAACGTTCTGCCACAGCTTGGAGGTCGACAGCTCCACCAGCAGGACATCGGAATCCGAGCTGGTTTCCATCCCGCTGCTCCAGGAGGTTGGGAACAGCAATATGGGAAAGACGGGGTTGGGCGCGACACTCCGGCCCTCGGGTTCGAGGGTCGAAGCGACGATGCTCTCCCGAAGCGAGTCCGCGTTCTGCAGCATCGCGTTCATCCCGCGGAGCGTCACGTTGGCGGCCAGAAGAAAATCCTGGCCCAGCGCGGCCTTCAATCGTCCGAGGAGGTAGCGGTCCAGCGGAACGGAAACTTCCAGGCTGAACGGTAGATCCGACCGGAAATCGCTGGAAATGAAGCTCCGCAGAAAGAGCCTCCCTTCGCTGTTGCGGGACTGGACATCTTCGAGCACCAGGCCGTTGAATTCCCTGTCGCCCAGCCAGCGCGGGATCCGGTACTCCCCCGGCTGTTCCGCTCCCGGCTCCCGGTTCGTATAGGTGATCGGCTTCTTTGCCGACGGATCGGAGAAGCGAAGAACGATGGAAGCGGACGGATAGGCGCCCAGCAGGTACTTCGCGCCCTCGTCGAGCTCATTTTTTAAAGCCGCCGGACGCGGGGAGGGAGCCGTCGCCATCATGTCCTGCAGCGCTTCCCGGAGCGACAGGTTGAAGGCGTGGATCTGCGCCGCATGCATGCCGATCTGGTTGGCGACGAGATAATAGGTCAGCTGGTAATAGAACAGGAGAGCCGAAACATACACGATGATCAGGATAAAAAGGATGGGAATCGCGCCGATGAAAATGTAGGCCACGATCAGGCGCCGTCGGATTTTCCAGAGCAGCCTGTCGCGCACGCTCCGGGAAAGCTTCCAGAGGTAATAGATCGCCGCTGCGGCCAGCAGCGGCGTCAGCAGATTCAGGAAAAAAGTCAGCACCGGCGACGCGTCGGGCAGGGAGGGGGGGAAGAACATCCACCGGAGGAGCCACAGGATCGCGGCCGCCAGCGTGAGAATCCCCATCCATGATTTCGGCACGAGATGTCGCACTTCCTCTTTCGCCTTTCGAGAATTCCCTTCAGGCGGTTTAAGAACCGCGTCCCAGGCCATCGCCGTCGGGTACGGCGGTCCGGGCGGCGGTTCCAATCCGTTTCATGAGGCTTCCCATGAAACCGCGAAGAATCTCTCTTTGGGAGATCCTTGAGAGCTCTGTTGTCGGCCCTTAAGGCCGTTTCTTAAATCGTCTCAGAATTCCCGTCCGTTGCAGCACGGCGGGGCCTAGCGGTTCGGGTTCGGCGTTCCCTCCATTCGCAAAATCACAGCCCTTTCCAGGTTCAGGATGCGCCCGGCCGCCTCCGCAAATTCCTCCTCCCCGACTTGCTGGAGACGAACCGGATAATTCAGATAGGCTTCCATCCCTTTTCCGGCTATGAGATTGGCCGCCATGTCCGAGATCTGATCCCACCGCGCCTGGCTTCGGATCCAGTAAGAACCGGCGGCGGCGTTGACCGCCGAGCGGTAGTCCCTGAAAGGGATGGGAGCCTCGATCCAGCGCCGGATCTCCTCCTGGAGAGTCTTTAGAACGGCTTCTTCGTTCCCCGGATTCAAGGCGGCGGCCAAAATGATGCTGCCACCCCGCAACCTCGGCTCATAGAGCGCCGAAACGCTATAGGCGACGCCCCGCCGCTCTCTTGCTTCCTGCCCCAGTCTGCCATATTCTCCCGCGTAACCGGCGAGCACGGCGGCCGCGCACCTGTCCTCATCATCCTCCGGAGGCGCCTGAAATCCAACGAAAATGAAGCTTTGATTCCTTTTCCATGCTTTTCGGATCGATTGTCCCTTCTCCGGCGGCCGGACATGCTCGCCCGGAATCTTTGCGTCCTGCATTCGGGATCCGCTGAAGTGCCGGACGAAATAGGACGCCAGGCTGGTGCCTTTAGTGTCTCCAACTGCGACGACGACGGGCTTCCGGTTCCTGACGCAGTTGTCGTACCACTTCTGAAGCGAATCCCGCGTGATGGAGCTCAGACTTGCCGGGGTCCCGGCGGCGCTCAGGGCGTAGGGGGAATTCGGGAATAGAGCCTGATGGACTTGTTCCAGCGCCCCGGCCGGAGAGTCCGCGCTCCAAAGAATCTCCTGGGATTGGATTTCCTTCTGCCTATCGATTTCATCTCCGTCGAACGCGGGCGTCTTGATCAATTCAAACAGCAGGCTGAGTCCCGCATCAAAATTCCTTGATAGAATCGAAAAGCGGAATCCAAAGTAGTCCGGAGCGACCACCGGGGTCACCTGCCCGCCGTAGATTTCCAGTTGCCTGTAAAATTGCGCCGGCGACCTGTCCCCGGGCCCTCGAGCCATCACGCGCGTCATAAGGCGGGTGATACCGCAGTTTCCGTCGTCTTCCGCAAGCCTGCCTCCCGGGAAAAAGATCCCCATCTCGATCAACGGGTTGATATGGTCCTCCCGTATGACCATATCCGGCCCCCGCAGGATGGAGGCCAGTTGAAAGGGATAGCGCACCTCGCTGAATTTGAAGTCGTCCCTGGTTTCGGGGATCTTCAACGCCGGCACCACTTCCCTGTTTCTTTCAGCCTGCTCCTGGTCGGCCGACGGGGTCCGCAGGCCCTCCAGGGTGTTTCGGACGCTGTCGACGGTCAGCCGCCGGCGGGCGCCCGAGGCCGGGAGGTATTCCACAAGGGAGCAGTTCTCCAGCGTCAGATACTTCGCGGCGACGCGGCGCACATCCGACGGCTTGACCCCGCGGATGCCGGAAATATAGCGGTCCATGGACTTCCAGCCCCCCGCCGCCTCATAACGCTCGAGCGCATTTGCTCTCTCGGAGACCGTTTCGAGTCCCCCCCAATAGGCGCGCTCCAACTGCGCGCATGCCCTCTCCATATCCGCCTCATTCGGCTCTTCCCGTTTCAGCAACTCCAGTTCCGTTATCAGTGCAATTTCGCTTCGGTCGACATCCTCGGGTTTAACGTCCAGCCGTATCGTCAGGTAGCCCCAATCCGGATGCGATTCCAACACAGTTTCCTGTGAAAGGATCAGCTTCTTCTGGTCCCTCAGGCGGATCGCCAGGACGGATCCCTCTCCCATTCCAATAATGGCGCTCAAAACCTCAAGCGCCGCATGGTCTCTGGAATCACCCGGCGCGGCATGAAAACCGAAGAGCAGGCGCGCCGACGGCATCGAGCCTTCCATCGCCCGGTAGCGGAATTCCCTTTGCCCGCCCTTCAGGGGCGGGACGGAGGGCTTCGCCCGCGACGGCGGGATCTCCGCGTAAAGGCGCGCGATCTCATTAAGCACCTCCCCGGAACTGACATCGCCGGCTACAACGAGCAGGATTCTGTCGGGGACGTACATCGACTTGTGGAATGCCTCGAGGTCTTGCGGCGTCAGGATACTCGGCGCGCCGGCGGCGAGAGCCGCCCACCGATGGATGCGGGGATCCCCGAAAGCCAGGTCCAGAAGCGCGGCCCGCGAAGCCTCGCCCGGCTCATCCAGAATTGCGCGCGCCTCATCGGCGAGAAGACCGGCCTCGAGTTTCACATCCTCCGCGTCCAGGGACGGATGGAACAGGGCCTCCTTTTGAATCTCCAAAGCCTTTTTCCATTGAGACGCGGGGGCCAGAACCTCGAATCGAGCGTTCCGGTAATCGGTCGAACATCGGAGGACGCCGCCGAGAGCCTGCGCTTTTCTCCGGAGAGTCCCTTGCAGTTTATCCGGCGTCCCGCGGCACACCATCGCGGCCGCGAGGCCGGCGACCGCGCGGTTTTGAGACGGCTCGTGCAGGTATCCCGCGCGGACATTGGCCTGGAGGGAGACGACAGGATGCGCCCGGAATTCATGGACCAGCACGGTCATCCCATTTTTCAGCACCGCTCTGGTGACATGGGGAGTCTCCTCGTAGGATTTCAACTGCTTGAGAAAAGGTGCCGACGGGCGGGCAGGCTCCGGCTTCCTCTGCGTCCGGCGCGCCTGCGGAAAACCGGGGGAAACGGTCAGGATCACGGCCGCAACCGCCCCAAGCAGCTTCCTCTTGCTTCCTTTCATTGAAAACCTCGCAGGCTTTCTTATGGGATACGACGTCTTCAGCCGGAATCATAGCAGAATGTCGTGCGCTGCGGGATAGGACGGCAGCGGCAGGCAGGGCAAAACCGCGCCGGACGCGGGACGGGGGAAATCAGTTCAGTTCGACCCGATAGACCCCGTCGGACCGGGTGCCCATATAGACAACGGAAGGTTTCAGCGGGTCCCTCAGGAGACAGTAGACGGGCGATTCATAGGAAAGAGCCGAAATCCTATGCCAGCTTGCCCCGCCGGTATCCGAATGGAAAAGACCGCCGGCCGTTTTATCCGCCGCCAGGATTCTTTTGCCGGCTTCATCCAGAAAAATCACCGATGAAACGGCCGCGCCGATCATTCCATCGCCGACCTGGCGCCAATGCACACCGCCGTTTCTGGACTCAAAAAGTCCGGCGGAGGTGCCCGCAAGCAAATACTCTTTATCGGAAGGGGAAACAGCGATGCTCTCAATGGGCGTGCGCGCCGGCAGGCCGTAGGCGGAGATGACGTTCCAGGTCGTCCCTTTGTCGCGGGAACGCAAAACGCCGAGGCTGGTACCGGCATATACCACCCCCGGGGACGTCCTGGGGGCGTGAAGGCACCAGACTACAGGGCTGAAGCGGTAGCTCGGCGGCATGCGGAAATCCATGACCGACAAGGAGGTCCGGTAGATTCCCTGATCCGTGCCCGCGTAAAGAACCGGGCCCGCGGAATCCATCTCAAGACTGTAGATGGTGCGCCTGGCGATCGATCCCGGCATTTTTTTCCAGACGCGCGAACCGCCGGGAAGCCAGAACAAACCCTGGGACGTTCCCGCAAGGCTCCCCTTGCCGTCCGGCAGAATCAGGCATGAAAGAATCCGCGTCCCCGGCGCTATCTGCGACAGTTCCCAGTTATGATCGCGGTTGTCGTACCTGTACAGCCCTCCCGCGCCCGACAACAGGCCGGCCAGGAAACCTTCCGAGGCCCGCGGATCGGCGATCATCCAGCTGATCTTCCTGTGAACGAATCCGGTGTTGGATTCCTTCCATGTCCGTCCCCCATCCTCGCTCGCCAGCAGTCCCTGATATTCGGTCCCGATAAGTATGCGGCGGTTATCGCGCGGGTCCACCTGAACGGCGTTCACTGTTACGTTCTCCCGGGTCAGGCGCGTCCACGTTTGGCCGTCGTTGGGGCTCACGAAGAGTCCTTCGGTCGTTCCGCTGTAAATCCGCCGCGAATCCACGGGATCGATATAAACGACATGAGCCCTCACCGTGAGGCGCCGGGGGTGAACCCTGAGATGCGTCCATGAACGGGCGCCGTTCGACGAGCGAAACACGCCCGAGCAGGCGCTGGCGTAAACGATTTCGGGATTCCGGCGATGAACCGAAATCGAGAACACGTCCGAATCGAGAGGCATTCCCCTGTTGACGAGCGTCCAGGTGCTCCCGAAATCACTTGATTTATAGCCGAGCCGCCAGGTCCCCGCATAAAGAATCCCGGGGTTGACGGGATCAATGGCCACGGACTCCACTTTCTGGAACTCCTGCGCGCCGACGCGCTTCCAGACTCGCCCTCCATCCGAGCTGACATAGGCGCCCTGGAGCGTTCCGGCTATCATGTGGTCGGGGCTCTTGCCGCAGATGTCGAATCCTCTCACGGCGACAGCCCCCTCACCCACCGGAATGCGGGACCAGGTTTCCCCGCCGTTGCGCGACTCAAACAGCCCCCCTCCTTCCGAATGAAGGTCCCAGGCTCCGGCGTAGATATGGGCGCCTTCGCGCGGATGCTGGACGAGAGTGTCGATAACATACTCGTGCGATCCGATCCCCGGATGCAGGACATTCCAGGTTTTGCCCGAATCGAGCGACTTGAAAATCCTTCCGCTGCTGGTGCCGAGATAAGCCACGTCGGGATTGCGCGAGTCCAGCAGCAGCGACCGCACGTCTCCGCCATAGGGGCCGATTCTTTCAAAGCGGGCGGACGGGGTCCTCCCCTCGAAACCGGTCACGAAAGGGAAATCAAGCAGAATGACGCCGACGCACAGGAGGATACTTCGAAGATACATGTGCAGGGATGTTTGCGGCCGGATGGACATATGACGAGGGAGGAACCCTGACAGGGTTCCTCCCTCGTCGCCTGCATTAACGGTTTCCGCTACTTGGCCGTGAGCTCTATTTCCACACGGCGGTTCAGCTTGCGGCCCGCCGCCGTCTTGTTGTCTCCCACAGGATTGTTGATGCCGCCGTTGGTGATGCTCATCCGGGAAGCCTCAACGCCCTGTTTTTCGAGATACGCGGCGACCGCTTTGGCGCGCCGTTCGCCCAGAGTCTTGCTCGACTTCTCGGCTCCCGACGCATCCGTGTAACCGATGATGTTCGCGCGCAGCTTGGGATCATTCTTCATGCGCACGGCCAGGTCATCGAGGATGGCCTTGGCGCAATTGTCGACCCGCGTCCCGCCGGGGGCGAAATAGCCGCATTTTTCCTTCGTGACGCTGATCAGTTCGGAAACGTTGACCGTCATGCTGCAGGACGCCCTGCCGCCGCGGCCGTCGTCCACCGACGCTGTAACGGTGTAATTCCCCGCCTTGACGCCGGACGCGTTGAAGGTGGCCGTTTCGCCCGCGCCGCTCACGGTCCCGCCGGTCGAGGACCAGCTGTATGTCAGTCTATCCTTGTCCGGATCGGACGCCCTGGCGCGCAGGTCGACGGAGCTGCCGGATGCCACATCCACCGTGGTCGTCAGGCACTCGATCGTCGGCTGCTGATTGGGGATGATCCTTTCGCGAACCGTCACGGCTGCCGACGCGTTGGCCGAGGCCTCGCCGTCGCTGGCGGCGCATTGGACCTTGTAATTGCCGGGTTTGCGCCCCTCGGTTCCGAAGGTAATCTGAGGCCCGGTGGCCGCCAACGCCTGTCCGTCGACGGTCCAGCTGTAGGTCAACGGGTCGTTGTTGGCGTCGCTGGCGACGCAGCGGAAGTTTACGCTTTCACCCTGCGTGACGTTCGCTGAAGTCGGCTCAATTTTCACCGTCGGCGCGTAATTCTTTTTCAGGACGGTTATTTCCGAAGTGCAGGCAGCCTGATGCTTCTTGTCCGCGACCGTTGCCGTGACGGTGTATTTGCCCGGGGCTATATCGGTCGCTTCGAAAGTGGCCGTATCCCCGGTGCCGGAGATCTTTCCGCCGGAGGCTTTCCAGCTGTAAGTAAGAACGTCTCCGTCAGGATCCATGGCGTTTGCGCGGATGGTTGTCGACTCCGTCTGGAGAATCGTCGGCTTGGCGACGGCGCAACTGACCGTGGGCGGGTCGTTGCGACGCATGCCGAGAGTGCCCTGAACCACGAAACCGCTGTATCCGCTTGCCTTGGCTCCCGTGTAGACGTTGTCGTCGACATGATCGGTGGACACCTGGTATCCCGCTCCAAAAGTCATCCATTCCTTGGGATAGAACCGCATTCCAAAGATCAGATCGATGGGGTTTCTTGGATTTTCGGTCAGCGGACCGCTCCCGTAATGACCGATGCGGGCGCCGTTCATTTCCGCGATAACGCGATACGGCGTATTTGCCGGAAATTCAGCGCCGACCCGGTAGATGATTTCATCCTCGAGCCCGACCAGCCGGGTGTTTTCCACTTCGGGATCGGTGACCCAGTTGTAGCCGAGGTTGAAATGGACCCGCATGGCTTCGGCGGCCGTCTTGGAAACCAGAAGGGCAAATCCACCCTTATAAGCCCCTGAGGACAATCCCTTGTTGAGACCGACCGTATCCCGTTGTCCGGGGATCGTGCCGAAGCCGGTAATCGCGACGCTTAAAGGATCGCCTCGCCGCTCGGAATAGGCATTGAATTTCAGTCCGAGCAGTATGTCGCTGAATCCCATGGATTCCGGAACGTCCATAAACGGAGCGTCATGGTTGAAAAACCGGAATCCATTAGGGGTGGCGGCGGGTTCCGGAAGCTCTCCAGGCAGCAGGCGATAATACCCGATACTATCGGCCGTGATCCTTCTCTGGATATCCACCTTGCCGAAAAGCTCAAACCGGTCCGACAGACCGACTGCGGCGCCTATGGGAAGCTTTCCGATCGTCAGTTCGCCGGGATCGCGCTGATACTGATCCCAGCCGATGGTGAAGTTGGTCTCGCCTTGCCTTAGAGACTCGGCGTCCCAAGCCTTAAACAAGCCTGACGTCCCATCCAGCGTGGCCGCATGCCACCGTTTCTTTGTTTGCTGCTGCGCAAATCCAGCAAGGGAAAACAGAAGCAGCGAAAGAATCGCCGCAAGCAAACGCATATACCTACTGTTCATGGTAGCCTCTCCACTCCGCGAGTTTGTCAAATTCAATCCTCATAAACACTTCGTTGATACCACTTGAAACCGACTTTTCGTGTTGAAGCCCTCATACGCTTGAAACAGCATGTATTATCGTCCTAAGTATAACATCGCTGTTGCGGAATCAAACAAAAAAATCAAAAATCCTGCCGCAGGCGGCGGCCGAAAGATATTCAAAATCTGAGGGTAAAGACCGGATACCGGGATTTGCCGAGGCCGTCCCGGCCCGACCGGACGGCGGCGCTTCGACTTCGGAGGCGGTTCAAAACGTGATCCGGAAAGCCCGGCCGCAACCGGTTCATTTCAAAGCGACCGCCTTGATGATCACCGGCGTCACCGGCACATTCCGGTATGCCCCTCTGGTTGTGGTCTCGACGCTTTCGATCTTGTCGACAACATCCATGCCATCAATAACTTTGCCGAAAACCGCGTAACCGTAAAGGTCCGGCGACTTGCCGCGGTGATTCAAAGAAGCGTTGTTGACCGTGTTGATGAAGAACTGCGACGTCGCGCTGTCTATTTCAGCGGTTCTTGCCATTGCGACTGTGCCCCGCTCGTTTTTCAGTCCGTTTGCCGCCTCATTCGGGATCGGCGCCCGTGCCGGCTTGCGGGCAAGGCTTGCCGTCAACCCACCGCCTTGAATCATGAAGCCTTTGATGACCCTGTGAAAAATGGTTCCGCGGTAATACCCGTCCTTGACGTACGCCAAAAAGTTCTCAACCGATTTTGGGGCTTTATCCTTATAAAGCTCCACCGTAATCGCGCCCATGCTTGTCTGGATCACGACGACGGGGTTGGGGGATTGCGCGCGAACCGGCATGGCGGCCGAGATCGCTGCCACGACGGCTGCAATCCAGGCGAATCTTCCAAACGACATACGAAGCCTCCCTGCTTTCATTTCGTCCTGACGCGATGATAAATCAATGCCTGCGTCATTCATATGTTAATCAAAATTGCCGCCGCTCCCCATAAAAATTCCGGGCCCGGCCCCGGGATTCTCTCATGCGACCCTCCTTACCCATCGAGATCCCGCGGACGTACCTTCCCGGATGAAATCGTCCGACCAGGGGCGCCTTGAACTGGCATCGCGCGAAACG
>CAYZTZ010000106.1:0-11820 GCA_964481255.1 uncultured Acidobacteriota bacterium
GGCTTTGCCGAGCAGATGATGGGTCTGCCGGGCAAGCGTATGATTGTGGTCTTCTCCGATGGATTCACTCTCCGGAGCAACGACGGAGGCATTGAAAACAGCGAGGTTCAGCGGGTCATCAACCGCGCCGTGCGCTCCGGCGTGGTGATTTACTCGGTCGACGCCAAGGGCCTGCAAACCCCGCCGACAATCGATGCCAGTCTGGGAATGCCGGGCTACGCCGTGAACAAGTGGCCGGACTTTGAGAGCATGATGCAGTATTGCTCGAAGATGGAAGAAGCGGGTTTGAAGGATTCGGAATGCTACCCCTGCGGGGCCCGGCGGCCCGATCGCCGATGTCATTTTGCCCCTGATCCCGGTCAGTGGTCCTATTATATAAACACGTCGGAACGCGAAATGATGAACGGACTGCATTCCCTGGCCGAGGAAACCGGGGGAAAACTATATAGCGGCACAAACGATCTCGCCGCCGCGCTTGGCGAGGCGCTGGACGCCAACCGTTTCTATTACGTTCTGTCGTATTACCTTCTCCCCGGCAGCGACAATCTCGCGTTCCGGAGGATCAAGGTGCGCGTCCGGAATCATCCCGAATACAGCGTTCGGACGGCGCGAGGCTTCGCGCCGGCCGATCTGAGGGCGGAGACCGGACCCGGGCCGCTCAAAACGCCGCAGCAGCATCTGCTTCAGGCCATGAGGGAGCCTTTGCCGGTAACCGATATCGGAGTTTCGGCCCGGGCGGATTTTCTGGTAACCGAAAACGACGACAAGCAGGTGTCCCTGACCGTCACCTTTGACGGCGACCGGTTCCAATACAGGGAACAGGACCAGCGCAACGTTTTCGAGCTGGAGATCCTGTTTGTCGTCGATGATTCTTCGGGCGGCCAGGTGGAGGGGATTTCGGCTCGCGTACAGGGGAATCTATCGCAGGATCGCCTGACACAGGTCAGGGCCAGAGGTTACAGGTTCTGCCGGCGGCTGACGCTCAAGCCGGGAGTCTATCAGGTGCGCGTCGGTGTCCGGGAGGAAGGAACGGACCGCATGGGCACGGCCGCAGCCTGGGTCGAAGTGCCGGAACTTGCGCCCAACAAGCTCGAGATGAGCAGCCTGATACTTTCCGATCCGCTTGATATCGAGGCCGTGGACTCGGAGGGCATCGATGTAAGCAGGCTGGAGCAGATCAAGATGGTGCGGGGAATCCCGCTGTTTGAGCGCGGGGATTCCTTCGACTATTCCTTCCGCGTCTATCAAGGCGCGCCGGCCTCGGAGAAGCCGGATCTGAAATGGATGCCGGAATTGTTCCATGGAGGCAGGGTGGTCCAGCAGGGAAAGTGGCTGCCGATCTCCTTGGAAAAAGAGGACCTGGACGGCAAAGGATGGGCGGATGCCTACGGCGAGGTGGATATCGGTAAATTCGGCCCCGGCATCTACGAGCTGCGTGTCAGCGTCAAAAACTTCCGCTCGAACCAGACCGTGCAGCGCACGGCGGTTTTCAGCATCGAGTGAGTGCGCCTCATGGTGCGGTCAAAGGACCTTGATCGGGGCGGTGGGAATCGCCCGGCGGAGGCAATGGACGCGCCCCACGGATTGCCTCATGGAATTGAAAGAATCTATCGCCTATAATTCTCCGCATGGGAGGACTGCTCGTGAAAAACAAATACACAAGACGTGAAGCCTTGGAAATGGGACTGGGGGCGGCGGCCCTGGGAGCGTCCGGCGCGGCGATCGCCGCCGCACAGACACCTAAGGGTAATGCTCCGGCCCAGGTCAATCCCCAGCCCTCGCTGAGCGATTTCAATAAGTACGGGGAGGAGCTGGAAAACTCGTTGCTTCTGAGAACATCGCCCGTCGCCGTCAAAATGCTCGAGAAGGAGGCGGATGTCCCGAAAGAAGCTTTCCGGCCTAAAAGAGACGGAGGCTATCATATCGCGCAGTGCCAGGCTTTCGGCATGTCGCGCCGGGAAGGTAAGACCGTCGCCATGCTGAAGGAAGACCACTGGTGTCCGACAGCCCTGATGGCCTATGGAATCGTGCCGAAGCCCGAAAACATGGCCATGTTCGGAGAGTCCTTTACGAGCTTCGAGGTTGGGAAATACATCGGTGCGGCGACCGCCCCCTTGAAGAAAGCCTCTTTTACGCCGGACGTCGTCCTCATCTATTTGAATCCCGCGCAGCTTCGGGGAATTCTTCTGGCGGCGATGTACGGCAGCGCGTCTCAGGTCAGCACCCACCTCTTTCTCCCGTCCTGCGGACATTGCGTCGTGGACCCGATGCTGACGGGAAAATACTGCGTCGTCCTCCCGGATCCCGGGGAGTACCAGAGGGCCCTGACGCTGGAAGAAGAGGTGATACTGGCCGTGCCGCGGGACAAAATGCCGGCGCTGACGGCAAGCCTGAGGAGAGGGGGGCGGCCGTATTCCCACAGGGATCAATACATGTCCATGCATCCGGACTTTGAACAGCCGCAGTTCTACAAGGATATGTTTAAAAGCTGGGGGCTGGACGCCAAATAGCGACCGCGCTCTATAGACTCGGCCGGGCTCTTTCGATTGCGGCCCCGGGATCGCTCCATCCAGCGCAATACGTGGAACCGGGCAGGCGGCGGATCATGTAAAGCAGCCTCTTGCACCCGGCGTAAAATTTGAAAAAGAGGAGCACCAGATATCGGTCGCAGCGCCCCAGGGGGCGGGCGCTGCAGATCAGCTTGTCGTCGATCAAACCCCGGTCCACCAGCTGGACGGCCCCGACAACCCGAACGGTCGCCCGCGTGCCTCTCGGGACTCGGGGCCCGAGCAGCACGGCGTCGAGCGGGTCTCCGTCAGGCCCGGACAGCCCTCTCACGGAACCATAGTTGAAGGGACAGGGGAACGGGGAAAAGAAATCCACATCCCCGCTCGAGGTCCGCTTCAAAAAACTGCCGCGCGGAACTTCGATGACGATTTCAATCTCGAGCTTTATGCGCCCTTCAGTTTCCATCGACAGGCCCATGCCGTTTCCCCGCAATCCAAAAGTATCCCTTATTTTCTTCTCCCGGAACTCCTTCCGGAAAGGCAAAATTGCATCTATCCAATTTTGTTTTATGGGTATATCGTGGTCCGGACCCGGCGGGAACCCGATCGGGCCCTGTTTGGCATAGGAGACGATCCATGAATTTTGCTGACCTGAGCCGTCAACGTTACAGCGTCCGGGCATACAAACCGGATCCCGTGGAAGACGCCAAGCTGGAGCAGGTGCTGGAGGCGGCGCGGCTGGCGCCTACCGCGGCCAACCGGCAGCCTTTTCAGCTTATTGTGATCCATACCGCCGGGCGCCGGGAGGAACTCAAGCGCGTGTATCACCGCGATTGGTTTTCTCAGGCGCCGCTCGTCATCGGCATATGCGCGCTTCCCTCCGTCGCCTGGGTACGGCGGGACGGTAAAAACTACGCCGACGTGGACGCAACCATCGCGATGGACTACCTGATACTGGCGGCCGCCGACCTGGGTCTGGGCACATGCTGGGTGGCCGCGTTCGACCCCGCCGCCGCGCGCGAGGTCCTGCACCTGCCGGAAGGCGTCGAGCCGATCGCGTTCACGCCGCTGGGCTATCCCGCCGATCAGCCGCGGCCCAAGGACCGCAAACCCCTGGCGGAACTGGTGCGCTACGAGCGCTGGTAGTTTTTATCCGCATCGCTCGAGGTCCGGGAGCGCAAGGACAGGAGCCGTGAACATGAAACCGCTGATGATGCGAGGTCTCTTGTTCTGCGGAGTCCTCCTTTTCTCTTGCGCGCATCCCGGCATGCCCGTCGCAACGGCATCCGGACAGACCGCCCCTGAAGAGCAGGCCCGGGACGCCGTCATGCTGGTCCTGGGCAGCAGCCGTCCGGAGACGCGCGCCGCGCGCGTTTCACTTGCCTGCGGCCTGATAAAAAGCAAGCCGATTCCCTTCAAGCGCATTATCCTGTCGGGCGGATGCGGGGCTCACGGCACCGAGGGTTCCAACTGTGAAGCGACCGATATGGAGCGGCTTCTGAAGGCCGCCTGCGCCGAGGATATCGCGGGCATCGCCGTATACAAGGAAGAAGAGTCGTTATCGACGGTGCAGAATTACTGTTACAGCCGCAGGCTGAAACAGGACGGGGAGGCATTGATCCGCCGGGGGGACGTCCTCTATGTCGTGTCCACTCATCACCACGCGTTGAGTGTCGCGGCGTGCTTCCGGAACGAGGGAGTCGACGCCCGCTACCACTATTCCTGCGGCGGCAGCCTCTACGACGGCGCGGCGCCTTCGCCGGGCACGGTGGCCGCGTCGGCCGACGCATGCTATCAGGATTACGCCGGCATCGCCCAGAATTGCGGCAGGCCCAACTGGTGCGAATCCCTGCCGCCGCCGCGCTGAGGGCGGCGCAGGGGCTGCGTCTTCCTTATTTAAAACGCCCCCACGTGGTTTTCGTCGCTCAAATACTCCATGACACTGTCTTTCCTGTCGACAATCGGCAGCACCAGGTGGGAGGGGTAGTCCCTGTTCCGATAGATCTTGTGCAGGGTGGTCCTGCTGCTCGGCAGAGACGGATGATAGTGGATCTGCATCTCAGGATCTCTCGGGGATTCCAGGCTCTGTATCTCCAGCTTGATGCGGTGCCCCGCGCGGAACACGTTTGTCAGCTTCCCCAGGCTGACGTTGTATTCGTTAATCTCGCCGGGGACGACCGGATCCGACCGGAGGTGCGTGTGATAAGGGGCGCAGGGCCGGGATTTTTCGGGATCCAGGGCCCGATGCGATGCTTTCAGCATGCCTTTTGCCAATCCGGTCTCGGCGCCGCCCGGGGCCACATCGCTCAGCCGCACGATCCAGTTGGTGTCGTCCGTATCGATGGACGCGTAGAAATTGAGGGCCGCCGGGCCGATAACGGTCACATCCTCGGGCATCGGCATGCTGATATACCTGACGGAATCCCTCTTGTTCGACAGGTACAGCGGCTGCTGCAGGAAGCAGTCGGGATGCGGCTGATGCCGCTCCGGAGCGAATGCCAGGCCCTCCCAGCGGCGCAGGTAACACTTCACCCACTCCGTCCCCGGCGGAGGCCATTCCGTATAATCGCGCCACTGGTTGATGCCCTGAACAAACATGTGAATGGGCGGTTCGCGCATGATGCCGGTGTCGATTCCCTTAAGCCAGTGATCGTACCAGCGGATAATAAGCTCCGCGTCCTCGCGCCAGGGCCTTTCTTCCGGTCCGAACGGCTTCACAAGAAGCTTCTTGGTCGACGGGATGCCCTGATAGATATCCCAGAAAGCGCCGGCGCCGTGAGCGACCTTGCCGACGACATACACCGGGATCCTGATCCGATCGAAAAACGGGTAGATGGACCTGTCTCTCCAGAAAGGTCCGTCGTAGGGGTGCATCAGAAAGTCAAAGACCCAGGGGTTTTTATAGGGATAGTTGACCAGGTGATAGATATTGGGGTAATGCCGGATATCGGGATCGTTCAACAGGGCCTGCCGCCGGCGCTCGAACTCCTCCCTGGAAAATTCCTTCATGCTCAAGGGTGAAGCATTTTTAGCGGCAAAGCCGCTCGTGCCGTGCCGCCCGTCCCAGATCCCGTAATAGAACAGGCTGAGCACCCCGCCCCCGTAAACGCCGTCCCGATAGAAGTCATTGACGACATGGGAAACAAAAACGGCCTTCAGATGGGGAGGCTGCTCGATGGCCACCTTCAGTTGAATGCAGCCGTAGTAGGAGTATCCGATCATGCCGACGTTGCCGTTGCACCACGGCTGGGCGGCGATCCATTCCACAAGGTCATGGCCGTCCCTTCCCTCCTGCGACGACCACATCCCGGGGTACTCCCCCTCCGATTTTCCGGTGCCCCGCGCGTCCGCGATGACATGCACGTAACCGCGGGAGACGATATCCGGCGTGTCGCCGGCTTCGATGTTCCCGTCCCACACGGCGCTCTTATGGAGCGGTTGCGGCGGGATCAGGACCTCCTGCAGTTCCTTCCCGTATCCGCCCATCGCCAGCAACGCCGGGAATTGTCCGCCGGCGTCCGGGCGATAGATGTTCACGCACAGCCGGGTCCCGTCTCTCACGGGGATAAAAACGTCCTTTTCCGTCCGGATGCCGTATTGAGGCTGACTGATGAGTTCACGCCAGTTGGTGCTCATTCCATCTCCTCCGCGGGTCCGCTTTTCCGCGCAGGCGGCGTCGGCACCGCCTCCGCGGCTCTCGGGACGCCCTGTTGAGCGGCTATTTGGAGCGATCGCCACCCGGCAGCGAGGTGATCGTTCCGTCCCAGGTATCCACCCTGCCGACCTGCTCCTTGTCTTCAGGGAAAAACGTCTGGGTGACGTTTTTACTCTCCGTATAGAAGATGAATCCGTCGCGGCCCATCATATGCAGGTCGCCGAAAAAGGATTGCTTTTGGCCCGTAAACCCGAAGATCCCGAGCGGGACGGGTATTCCCACATTGATGCCCACCATTCCCCCGTGGGTCTCCTTCGCGAACCTCCGCGCATAATACCCGTTCTGGGTGTAAATGACCGATCCGTTCGCGAAGCGGCTGGCATTCATGATCTTCAGGCCCTCCTCAAACCCTTTCACGCGCTTGACGCAGACCACGGGTCCAAAGATCTCCTCGCGCCCGACCGACATGTCCTCGGTGACTTTATCGAAGATGGTCGGGCCCAGGTAAAAGCCTTTCTCATAGCCCGGGGGGCCCTTGACCTTGCGCCCGTCCAGGACAAGCTCGGCGCCTTCCCGGATGCCCGTCTCAATCCATTGCAGCACAAAATCGAGATGGCCTTGATTGACCAGGGGGCCCATATCCGTCGACTTGTCATAGGCGGGCCCTATCTTCATATTGGACGCGTATTTCTTCAAAAGCTCCACCAGCGGATCGGCGATAGCGTTTTCAACCACTACAACCGGCAGCGCCATGCAGCGCTGTCCCGCACAGCCGCAAAAGGCATTGATGATGCCCTGGGCCGTTCGTTCCAGCTTGCAGTCGCGCAGGACCAGGGCGTGGTTCTTTGCCTCCGTCAACGCCTGAACCCTCTTGCCGCTGGCGGCGGCCGTGGCATAAACGTGCTTGCCGACGCTGGTGGAGCCGACGAAGGAAACGCCCTTGATGTCCGGGTGGCGAAGGAATATTTCTGCCTCGTTCCGCCCCGCGGTGATGACATTGAGCACCCCGGGAGGCAGTCCCGCTTCCTGCCAGAGCTCCGTAATCCGCATCGCCGATTGAGGAACGAAGCTGGCCGCTTTCAGTACCATGCAGTTGCCCGTGGCGATGCAGATCGGGGCCATCCAGCCCTGGGGAATCATGGCCGGAAAGTTCCATGGTGCAATGCCGGCGAAGACGCCGATGGGGTGGTTGTAGCGCGTCGTGTCGTACCCGGGCGACACGTTCATCAGGGCTTCGCCCTTCATGATATGCGGCGCGCCGCACGCGTACTCCACCACCTCCGTGACCTTCAAGACGTCGCCCATGGCCTCGTCCCATTTCTTGCCCATTTCCTTGGCCAAGAGATAGGTCAGCTCCTCAAGATGCTCGTCCAGCAAAGCCTTGAGCCTGAAAAGGACCTGCACCCGCTTGCTTACGGGAGTGTCGGACCATTCCGGGAACGCTTCGACTGCAGCCTGAATGGTCTGCTCGACCTCCTCGGCGGAGCACTGGGGCGCATAGGCGATCACGGCGCCCGTGGAAGGGTTATAGCAGGGCATGTACCTGCCCGTTCGGGATTCGATCCAGCGCCCTCCCGCGTGGAATTTCAGCTTTATCGGCCTTTCGCCGCTTATCGGGTCGGCATCCAGCCTGCTGTCTTCAAAAAAGTAGCGCCTATCCAATGAATCCGTCATTCGTCATATCCTCGCGTTGAACGTTTTTGAACGTTGTTCGGTGTCTCCCTCGGGGATGGCGTCCCCCTGTCCGCCGGCCTTGATTCTCCGGTTCACCAGATCACCATGGATTGTTCGAACAATTGCGCGAACTCTTCCCGCCCGGCGGGACGCGGCGAGAGCTTGATAACACGGTGCTGGGGCAGAGTTCCTTCCACAAGCGCGGGGATATCCGCGCTGGTGTAGCCGACGGCCTTCAGTCCGTTGGGGACATGCAGCCGCTGCATGAGCCGGATCAGCTGATCGGCCAGGATATCGCCTGCGTCGGCCGATTTGGCGTGCGACACGTCGGCGCCCAGGAACCCGGCGGCCTGCAGGTGCCGCTCGGGGCAGCCCGGCCCGGTGAAACGAAACGCCGCAGGAGCGTTAAGGACCACCGAAATCCCGTGCGGTATCAGCGGCCCATCGCCCGGATAGCCCGGCGGCCGATAATCGCGGGCCATGCCCGAGACCGGGTACGACATGCCGTGCGGCAGATGCAGTCCGGCGTTGCCGAAGCCGACGCCCGCGTAGGAGGCAGCCAGGATCATGCGGCCCCGCGCCTCCAGATCATCCGGGTTCTCCACCGCCCTCGGCAGGAACCTGGCGGCCACGCGTATCGCCTCCGACGACCAGAGATCGCTGATCATGTTGCGTCCCTGATAGGCGGGACGAAGGATGGGCCTTGCGGGGCGCTCGCGGCGATCGAAGGGCAGTGTCGTATAGGATTCCAGGGCGTGCACCAGCACGTCAAACCCGGTGGATGTGGCCACCATGGCGGGCATGGTCCTCGTGTTCTCCGGGTCGATCAGGCCCAGAGTCGGTTTCAGATAGCGGTGCGCGATCCCCGTCTTGGCGCGCATGGACAACAGGTCGAAAATGACCACCCCGGTCGTCTCGCTTCCCGTCCCCGCGGTCGTGGGAATGGCGAACAGAGGTTTAAGGGGGCCGGGCACCGGCTTGCCTTTGCCGATAGGCGCATTGACATAGTCCAGGAAATCCGCGGGATAGGTCGAATAAAGATTGGCGGCCTTCGCGGTGTCCATCGCCGAGCCGCCGCCCACGGCCACATAGGCATCGAATCGGCCCTGCTGCGCGAACGAAATGGCCTCCTGAATGGAGACATCGGTGGGTTCCACATGCGCACGGTCGAACAGCTCGAATTGAATCCCTTCGCTCCTGAGCGATTCGAGCACCGTCGCCACCGGCGCAAGCCCGGCCAAATTCGGGTCCGTGACGACCATGACGTGACGGACTTTCAGTTCCGCCAGGTCCATGCCGACTTCGCGCGTCACGCCCGGACCGAACCTGATGTTGGAGGCAGACATTTCAAAGGCATATTCGTATTCCATCGTGAACTCCTTCACTGAGCGGGGTGATGCCGGTCCATGCTTATTTTATGCCATAACCGTTAAGGCGGCGGCGAAAAAGGAAAGAGCGCGCGCAGGGGACAGGGCCCAGGGCTCAGGGATGACGGCCGTCCCGCGCAGCGCTGTTTTTCTATTGGAACATGGGACCGGCCCAGCCGTCCCCTATGCCGTACGGCAGCATGGTGCCGATAGCGAAAATGCCGCGCAGCTTCCCGTTCTTCGTCTTGAAAATATCCGCAAAGGGCATGCTGTTCGGGGTCGGGGAGTAACTGGGCCGGCGCGTCCCATCCGGCATTTCGATCACGGCAAGGCCGCGATGATTGAAACAGTACAGGCCCCAGGTGAGGCCCATTTCTTCGTCCACGACCGGCGTGCGGCGCGGATGGACACTGTGAATCGTCTTAAGGATGGGGGGAATAATGCCATCGGGGGTCTTGCAGGAGCGGCGCGCCGGCATCCCGGGCAACGGCGGAGCCGCGCCGGGGATGTCGCCGCATGTCACCATCCCGTTTTCCATCCGGTAGGCGTCCTGGTCCCATGGAATGGCGCTGTCGTTGAGTTTGTCGAGCGCTTCAAAATAGATTTCCGGCATCCGAAGCATCTCTTCCCGCGACATGCGCTCGGACGGGGCCAGGGGCTCCGTAAACGTGGGCGGCGGCGCCTTCAGGTTGACCAGGACGTTTTCGTTCACGTCCCGGACGACGATCGACTCCGCTTCGGTGATCCGGCGATTGACGACTTTGAGCCGCACGGACAACAGCACCGGCTTATCGTGTTCTCTGGCAAGGCCGGTCCATGCCACCTGGCCGGCCGGGACATCGCAAATATAAAACTTGAAATCACCCACGCCCGAGGCCGTAAACCAGAGCCCTTCCGTAAGGGGGAGCTTGACCGTGTTCTCGGTAAACTTCACCTCGGGGGCGAACGGCGCCCGGGACGCGTCATGCGCCACCATGGCCGCGATATATTGATCCGCGACGCCCTGAAGGCAGGCACGGTCGCATAAGCCGGATTGTGGAACCCGGCAGGCTGCAAATACGAGAGCGGAAATGCCGATAAAAACGACAGCCGGCAGTTTTTTCATGGCGCGACTCCTTTCATGCCTTTCCAATTGATGGGATTCCTTCCTTCATCGGGTGAAAGCCTCCGCGCGACCCGCGGACTTCTCCAGGACGGCCTGAAATCCCCATGATGGGCGCCCGGGACACCGTCCCGCCGCCGAGGTCAACAGTCTTCGCCAAAAAACAAAAGGTGGCGCGATTGTAGCACACAAGATGCTCGCCGTCGTCATGGCGCGCCGAACCGTTTCGAGCCGGCCCGGCTTCAGCAACGCTTCCGCCCGGCGCAAGGCGCGGCCGCGAACGCCCTTGGGGACTTTCATTCCGGGAAATGGTTGTAAACATCGGGAGAAGGTGCTAGAAAATCCCCGCAGGGCCGAAGCTCCTTGGGCCGTTGCGTTTTCGAATAATTCAATCCAGACCGCTCGGACGCGCCCCTCACCCCTCGTTTCACCGGGGCGGGTCCCGGCGAAGGCGTTCGAGATGATCCTGTCCCGCGGGATCGTTCTTTCGCAGCTCAACATGGAAGGCTGGAACATGAAGAAAAGAAGGCTTGCGCTTTTATGGACGGGTCTGCTCCCGGTTGTCGGCATTTCCGCCCGCAGCACGGACGGGCCGGCGGCCACGGGATAAACTCAATTTCACTTTACGAAGGGAGCGTGTCATGAAAAATGCTATTTGGAGGACGGGCGTCGTTCTCCTCGCGGTATTTGTTTTCTCGGTTTCCTGCTCCGTGAAATCCAGCGAGTTTCAGGCGCTGAAGAAGCAGGTCGAGCAGATGTCGAATCAAATCGGTATGCTGGAGGACGTCAACGCCATCCGCAAGTTGCAGCACGCGTACGGGTATTATCTCGACAAGTGCCTGTACAAAGAGGTCGTCGAGCTGTTCGCCGAGGACGGCGAGGCGCATTTCAACGGCGGCATCTTCAAGGGCAGAGACAAAGGCGTCCGCCGCCTGTATATCGACGGGTTCGGCAAGGCGTTCACCGGCGGCGTCAACGGCCCGGCGCACGGTTTCCTGCTGGAGCATTTCCAGCTGCAGGACATCGTCGATGTCGCCCCGGACCGAAACACCGCCAGGGCCCGGTTCCGCTGCTTCATGCAGGCGGGAGCGCACAAGACCTCGCGATCCCCGATGGGCGAGACGGCGCGAAAACAGGGCACCGCCATCCAGTGGTGGGAAGGCGGCATGTATGAAAACACCTATGTGCGGGAAAACGGCGTCTGGAAGATCAAGATTCTCAACTACCGCGCCTTCTGGCATGCCGATTACGCGACAGGCTGGGCGAATACCCGTCTGAACTATGTCTCGCCTTTTAAGGAGACCTATCCCGGGAATCCAGGCGGGCCGGATGAGTTGATTCAGCCCCCGCCGACCCTCTGGCCGGAGACGGACGTCATCCCGTTCCATTATCCGCATCCGGTGACCGGAGAAGTCTGGAAACAGTAAAACGGTGCCTGGCTACGGTGTCCCCAAGCATAAGGTATTTATTAACAATAAGGTGCATCAGGGGACAGGGTAGGCAGGCACCATTTTT
>CAYZTZ010000107.1:0-11772 GCA_964481255.1 uncultured Acidobacteriota bacterium
CTTCGACGCTTCCGGTGATTTGAACACGGGGATCGCCGCCCCCGTTTCGGCGCGGACCGGCGGCTCCACCGCAGGGACGGTAGATTCCGAGTTTACGGACCTCCGGCGCGGGATCCTTTCCGACGATCCAGAGTTGAGTCTGGGGGCATACTGCCCATATCCTGGGCATCACGGCCTCGACGAAGCGGACCACGGCGGTGACGTTTGCGTGATAGCTCATTTTGCCCGTAATCACTAGAGTCATGGGTGCGCGCTGCTCCTCCGACGGGCGGAAATACTCCAGGTCGACGCCGTTGGGAACCACGGCGATCCTTCCCCGAACTTTTTCCAGAATATCCCGTCCTGGTCCCCGGTTGAATTTGACCGCAAGTTCCAGAAGCCCCCGGCGGTCCGCTTCCGATGTCACAAGCACGCGGTCGAATATGCTCACCATCCGGCCTTCGTATCTTTCGGTGCGGGGAAGCTCGAATCCGGCGGCCAAACGGGCGCGAAGAGCCCGGCTGTTCTTCGAGGCGAGCCGGAACAGGTTGCTGATACAGTCGACGCTGTCCCAGATCACAGGGGGGCGTTTCCGCCCCGGGGGCAGGGGCGCTCGGTTCAAGAGCAGAGCGTATTTCGCTCCGCGCAAATGCTCCACATGAATCGCGTCAAAATCACTGGTCTTCAAAGCGAGAGTGATTCGCCGGGCGAAACTCGGACTCCAACTATAACAGGCCTGCAGGGGCTGGCCGCCCGGAAGAGCACGGATGCAGTTCCAGAAGGACCGAGCGGGGCGAATCCTTTCCGCTATCATGCTTTGCACCACCGCTGCCAGCGACCAAATGCCCTCAAGCTCCTCCAATCCGCTCCAAAGGGTCGCGAGCGTTATCTCATGGCCCGCCGAGGCGAGCGCCTTGATTAAATTGAGCGGCCGTGTCCGGACAGGGTTGGGTGCGTAAGGGACGACAAAAAGGATTTTCATCGGTAAATCGCGTCCCACGACCTGTAAACATTCCGCCAGTTATAAAAGGACTCCACCGTGGAGCGCCCCTTGTCCGCCAGGCGGCGAGAGAGCTGAGAATCACGCAGGACCCGGATAAGGCATTCAGAGAAACTCTTTTCGTCGTTCGCGATGAGAAGGTTCTCCTCATGAACGGCTTCAATGCCGTCGGCGCCGACGGACGTGGATATTACCGGAAGGGCCCAGCACCAGGCATCCAGGATCTTCACCCTCATCCCGGCACCGCTTTTAAGCGGCACAATGAAAGCGGCCGTTTCCGAAAGATAGGGCCGCAAATCGGTCACGTAGCCGGCGATATGTATTCTCGCCCCGGTGTCGGCGCGCGAAAATCTCCGGGGCGACCCTTTCCCTATGAGCGTCAGCACGGCTTGCGGAGCCGCCCTTGCCACTTCCGGCCAAACGCGCCGGACAAACCACGAGGCGCCTTCGGCGTTGGGTGGCCAATGCATTCCGCCGAGAAACGTGACGCGAAACGGATGAGGCCGTTCTACCGGCCGCCGTGTCACTGGGTCCGTGGCTATCGGGATAATCCTATGGCGGCTGGAATCGGCGTTTTCACGGCCAAGGACGGCCTCTTTGTCCGCCGCAGCGACCCAAACGACCTTGTCGAACTGTCTGCAGGCGGATCGTTCAAACGCGGCGAGCTTGGACGCCTCCTTCCGCAGAAATAGCCGGATCAGCGGATTCTGCCGGCTGCCTGCCAGCTGGAGCGGAATCCTGAAGACGGCGTTATGCTGATCCAGAACCTTAAGGCGGGAAGCGCCGTGTTCCAGCGCGTATGGCGCCATCCAGAGCTGATCGGCGTGAAAGGCGTCGAAGGATCCGGCCGCGCACAATTCCCGGATTTTTCGGCGCATCGCAGGCTGCCGGTCTCTCAGGACCAGAAACGGAAGTCTTTCGGCCAGGCTGGCGAGCACATCGCGCACATTCCGGATGCGCGAACGTGGGAGTCGAACGGTATGGACGGAGCTGCAGATCCGGCGAAGCGCTTCGACGTCTTCCTCTCTGTCCCCGGCGCGCGTGAAACAAATCAGCGTTACTTCATGTCCCCTCTCCGCAAGAGACCTCAAGACATAATAGGCGCGTATCTTCGGCCCGGCATCGAGAGGAAGTGGCAGAAGTTGCGATAGAAACAGAATCCGCATCCGATTCGAGTTTTAGAATTCCGGGCGATCCGGGACTTCAGGCTTCTCTCGGTTCTTGAAAGCGCGCGCTTGACTGGTAAGCGGCGATGCGCTTGAGCGCGAGGACTCCGCCCAGAAAAAACCAGAAGAGCAGACTCGACCGGAAGCCGCGCACGCCGATGTTGTAAAAAAACGGGATAATCCAATCCGCGAGCATTCCGGCGACAAGCGCTCCTGATAACCCGCCCAACGCGCCGATCAAATAAGCCCGCGAGAAGCCATCCAAGCTCTCGGCTCGGAGCAGGCGGAAGACGATGCGCAGGACCTCCAGGACAATCCAGCCGAACGCCAGCAATCCGAGAATGCCGGTCTGCAGCAGGAGATCCACATAATTATTGTGAGAGCTGAAACTGACGTACCAGCCCAGGATAGGATATAGCTTCGTGTAATGATAGTAGTTGGCGGGCCCCAGGCCGATAAGGGGATTGTTTTCGAAAAGCCGCCAGAGGACGCGCCACGCCTCCAGCCTTGTCATCCAGCTGTACTGCTCCTGCGCGAGCAGCGGGTCCTGGGCCCGGCCCGCCATATAGAATATGCCCGGAAGCGCGACCAGGCCGAGTCCAACCACTGTGCGCGGAACACGGAACAAAAAAATCACCGCGATCGCAACGAGGGGCGGCAGCCAGCCCGACGCCCAGGAAGCCGCCAGGGCCAAACCGCGGAAAAGACCCAACCCCGCGAGGCCGAACAGCGCAAACCGCACGGTTTTCGGCAAGTCGCGGTTGAACAATGCCTGGCTTGATGCGATCGCCGCCAGCCAGATCCAATACATGCTTCCTGCGGAAGCCGGGGCGGTCATGCGGGCCATCTCGCGCGGGAGGGGCAGGACTTGCGTGAGGCAGAAGAAGCCCGCGGCAACCAGAAACAGCCACGTCAGCCATCTTAAATAGCGGATCTGCCGGATCTGATGACCGACAGCCAGGAACAGGCCGGCGGACAGCACCAGTAATGCGAGCCCGACTGTCTGCGCCGGCAAAGGGGCGCCGGAGGAATGGAACCACGGATATTGCCCTGCCGCGAAGGAAAGAAGGGCAATGACGACAAGGGCGACTGCGGCGATAACGGCGCGCGACGGCTCGAAGTCTGAGCGTCTTCGAAAAACGAGGAGCTGGAGAATCCAGGCCCCGCAAATGAGAGCCGTGAGGGGCAGCGCGGCGTTCCAAACCGGGCCGGGCGGTTGCCCTCTCTCCATGGGGAAAACCGTCGAAATCAGAAGCAGGGCCGCGCATCCGAAAAAATAGGCTCTCATCTGTAAACCATGTCAGAACAGCGCCCGGGGCCGTCCGATTCCCAGAAGCCTCCGCAGACTCGACTGCCGCAATTTTTAGTCGGATGGGCTATGAGATCCGCCGCTGTTGTTTGCCGGGCTTGCCGAAGATCCAAGCTAAATGCTCCATCCCGACCCGAAAAGCCTGCTTGAACGTTCGCCAGTCGCTGAGCAGCATCTTTGCGTAGGTGAAGGCCGGGCCTGGGCGCAGAGCCCACTCCCTGAAGGCGCGTCTCTGCCAGTACGACAGGTCCTCGGAGGAGAGGTTTTCGTATTGCAGGACCGTCTCCTTGTCCATATCCACCTCTTCCCAGCGGATTCCTTCGCGGAACCACCCCTTCTCGATGACTTCAAAGAAGAACGGCGTGCCGGGATAAGGAGCGGCCACGTGAAACAAAGCGATTTCCAGCGGCAGGCGCTTGGACAATTGGATGGTTTCCCGTATGGTCTCCACGGTTTCGCCGGCGAGGCCGATGATAAAGTACCCCCAGTTCTTGATGCCGGCTTTTCGGGCCCAGACCAGGGCTTGATGGGCCTTTTTAGGATCGGCTCCTTTTGCCGCCCTTTTGAGGATGGTTTCGTTGCCGCTTTCAATGCCCCAGGAAATCATCCAGCAGCCCGCTCGTCCCATCAGATTCAGCATCTCCTCGTCCACGTAGTCGACGCGGCTGTTGCAGGTCCAGCGGATCTTCAATTTTTCCCGCAAAATCAGCTCACAAATCCCCATGACCTGTTCACGGTTTACCGTGAAGAGGTCGGCGTACATATGTATATTTCGTATGCCGAGGCCGTATAGGATTTTGAGCTCTTCCACGACACGCCGGGGGGAAAGCAACCTCACCGTCCTTCCATAGGAAACATGTTTGATGCAGAACTTGCAGCCTCCAGGGCATCCTCGGCTTGTCAATACAAAGCAGAACGGCCCTTTCATAAGAGGCATGAGGTATTTTTTGAGCGGCAGCAGGGAATACATGGGCGGCGGCAGACTGTCGAGATCCGGGATGAAAGGCCTGTCGGCATTACCCCGCGCTTCGCCGCGGTCCCTCCATACGAGCCCTTTGATCCGCGACAAGTCCATCCCAACCGGTGCGTCGTTTCCCGAGAATGAATCCCACTCTGGATCGGTTTCCTTGAATAGCCGGGTCAGCCATTCCGGACGTTGCGACACTCGGCCCTCGAGCGTATCGATCAGTTCCCTCAGGGTGAGTTCGGGCTCGCCCCGCAGCACGAAATCGAGGGCGGGGAAGTCGCGCATGGTCTCGTAAGGCATGGGCGTGACGTGGGTGCCGAAGGCGATGGTCTTCGCGCCCAGGCTTCTAGCCAGCATGACGCCGTACATGTCGTTGGTCAACGTGGGCGCGGTCGCGTGCGTAAGATAGTATTTCGGGGCCTTTCGCCGCAACAGAGCTTCGAACTCGCTCCAGGTCATTCTCTCGGCGATAGCGTCGACAACGGCGACGGAGTAATCCGGATGGAGCATGGCGGCCAGCTGCGCCAGCGAGCACTGAGGCCAGACCATTTCCTCGCGGCTCCGCCGCCCCACCCGGTGCTGTGTCCGGATCCAGATTCCTCCGTCCGGGGACGGAGGGTTTACAAGAAGGACGTCCACTGCCTCGGCCGATCGGATTCGCGGCATTTTGCGCACGGCCGCCCCGGCATCCGGAAAGGACGCCGGTTCAAGCGGCCGGATGGGCCGGTCGCCTTGATTTTGATGAATGCGGTCCATGATCGATCTCTGAAGCGAAACGAGCCTGGAATGCGCAGGAATTCACATTCCGGTTAAATCGTAATCGATATATTCGTCCCTGTGCCGAAGCGTGTTCATGACCCTTATCAGAAGCCAGAAGAGGATGAATTGCACGCCCGCGAGCAGGAAAAGAGCGCTGCCGAGCTGCCAGAGCCAGAGCCTTGTGATCTCCCATCCGCGCAGTCCCAGAATGAGGCTGACCAGGCCGAGGGCGGCTCCCAGCAAGGCCATGCCCAAACCTATCCGCCCGAAGTTACGTTCCGGGGATACACCGACGATTTTTTCTATGAAAAGCTTCTGGCGGATGGGCTTCCGGTGCGAAAGCGCGACCAGGTAATTGAACGATATGCCCAAGGAAAAGACACTCGCGCCGCCGACGGCCAGAATCAGGCTCACGAAGACGGCGAACACGCCCCACGGCCCCAGCTCCGTAATGCCCCGCAGCCGTGCCGCGATCAAAAGCAATCCGATGGTTCCCGACGCCGCTAGAGCGCAGAATCCCGCCAATTCCAGTATGCGCGCCGGATTGTATTGGAGAGCTGTCCAAACGATGGTATAAAAGAATCTCACTCCATCCCGGACCACGCTCAGCTTCGACCGCCCGGACCGTTCGCGATAAGGGATCGGGACCTCGACGACCTTGAGTCCTTCATGAAGCGAGCGAGTGCTCATGACCGGAGTGAAATTGAGACCGTCCGGCAGGGGGTAGATCTGCGGAAGGCAGCGGCGCCAGACAACCCGCATCCCGCTGGCAGGGTCCTGAACCTTCTCGCTCCCAATCAGGCTCAGCAGGGACGACCAGAACAGATTCCCGATGCGGCGGATCAAAGGCATGCCGGTTTCGGTCCCGGACCGACGGGAACCGATCACGACATCCGCGTTTTCTCTGATCGCCACAGCGCAAAGTCCCGGGAGGCATTCCGGGGGATAAGTGCTGTCGGCGTCCAGGAATGCCAGAAGTTCGCCCGTCGCTCCCCGAAAGCCGCTCTTGATTGCGGCTCCGTAGCCGCGATTGACCGGATGGCGTATCAGTTTCACACCCGGCGTCTCCTCGACGATCCGCGCGGTCGCGTCGACGGAACCGTCGTCGACGACGATCACTTCAAGCGCAGAAACGCCGGCTGCCTCCAGGGCGTCGCGCGTCGCCAGGACCTGCCGAAGGATTCCAGATATGCCGTCTTCCTCATTGAGAGCCGGAATGACCACGGAGAGCGTCACTCCGGCCCTGGGCTTTCTCGGACCCATCGTATCCAAGCTACTTTCGGTTTGTTCGGCCATGCGCCCGGTCCTCGTAGTAAATCCGCCTCTCCCCCTTGCGCGGGACGGCATCGCCGATCTTGCGTAGCAATCGGGCGGGGCTGCCGGCGACAAGGGCGTGGGGTTCCACGTCGCGCGTGACGACCGACCCGGCGGCCACCACGGATCCTTTCCCGATCTTGACGCCGTCGGTTATTACGGCTCCGGACCCGATCCAGACATCATCCTCCAACACGATGCCTCTTGCCGTGATCCCCTGCTCCACGAACGGACGGTTGGGATCGTCGAAGACGTGATCGACGGCCACGATCTGGACCATCGGGGATGTGTAAACGCGGTTTCCGATCTTGACGCCGCCCTGGCCTCGGATGACGTTATATTCGCCGATCAGGCTTTCTTCTCCGATCTCGATGGCGGAGTGAGGGATGCCGCGGAAGTTATATACGTGCAGCACGGATCCATGCATCACCAGCGTGCGTCGGCCTATGTGGATTCCCTGCGGGCATGCATGAAGATAGACGCCCTGATCGATGTAGCATCCGTGCCCCAGCGTGATATTGTGCGCGAATCTTATCCTGACGCCGTTTTCGATGGCCGCAAGGCCTTTCATTTTAAGGATCAGACGATAGGCGGCCGCGCGGAGCACGATTCCCGGAAAAGCCGGAATCCAGGAAAACAGTGCAAGAACGCTTTGCTCGAGGACATAACGGGCCGGATTGGACGCCTGCCGTTTCAGGTAGAGCTGGATCTGTCCAAGGGTCTTGCGTTCCAAAAACTTATGCCTTATTCGTGGGGATGGCTCTCCAGAGCCCTGCGATCGGAGGCTCTCCAGAGTCGTGCGGTTCGCGGCCCTGTGGCGGTTGAGTCCCTGATGAACTTGTTAAGTCGGGGAATCCGGGGATTATTCGTAATAATGATAATGATGGTAATAGGCCCGCTCATATCCGTTGTGCGTCGCCTTGTTCAAAACGATTCCAAGAACGTTGGCGCCGGAATTCTCCAAGATTAGCCACGCCCGGCGAACCAGGTTTTTAGGCGTATGACCGGCTTTCACCACAAGCACGACCCCGTCAACCTTGGAACACAGGACCCGGGCATCCGCGACTGGAAAGATGGGCGGAGCGTCCAGGAGCACGAACTGAAACATTGAGGACATTTCGATCAGCAACTGGTTCAGCCTTTCAGAGTTTAGCAGGGCCGGGGGATTGGGAGCCTGGGGCCCCGCGGAAATGACAAACAGGTTTTCGTTGTCTGTGGCGTGAATGGTCGGCATCGGATCGAGGTGTCCCGAGAGGAAAAGGCTGAGGCCGCCGTCGTTGGCGATCCCAAGGGCCTTCGCCAGCGCCGGCTTTCTCATGTCGGACTCGATCAGCAGCGTTTTGTTGCCGCTGTCGGCAAAAGCCTGTCCCAGGTGATGGACAATCGTGGTTTTCCCTTCAGAAGGGGCCGCGGAGGTGACCAGAATGACGCGCGGCGGATGATCCGATCTGGAAAGCAGAATCGACGAACAGACCAACCGAATAGCTTCGGCGACTTCCGGTGCCGGAACGAACCCCGGCGAGGTCTTGTCGGAGCCGGTCTTCCGAATTTTGAGGGCTATCGACGAGGCGCCTGCTTTCGCCGGTACCTGTAGGACCGGCGCTCCGCGCTTGGAGCTTTTGATGAGCGGCACCGATCCCAAAGCCGGCAGAGCTGCAATCTCTTCAGCTTCCTCGATGCTGGAAATGGAATTATCCCAGAAATCCATCACCAGCGCAAAACAAACGCCCAAGCCGAGACCCAGCAGGGAAGCCAGGGACAAAATCCACGCCACCTTGGGGCTATCCGGTGTTTTGCCGGGACGACCGGGTTCCACCACATGAATGTTCCCGAACTCCAGGCCGGCGGTGACGCTTGTCTGCTTCAAACGCTCCAGCAGTCCTTCATAGAGTTTCTGGCTCGTCTCGACTTCCCTTCGAAGAATGTTGTATTGAATGGACGCGTTGCGGTATCGGTCGACGAGCTGTCGCTGTTGGTTCATCGAATCGGCGATCAGGCGCCGGCGGCTTTCGGCCGCCTGCAGATCAAGTTGCGCCTGTTCGCCGGCCTGGGCCAAGGCCGCGGCCTTTTCGCGATTCAGCTGGTCGCGGACCAGAGTTATCTCATTGCGTTTCTGGACGACGGCGGGCCAGTTCTCTCCGAAATCGGTCCGCAACGCCGTGAGCTCGTGCTCAAGCTGAAGGATTTTAGCGCTCAAAGACAGGAGATTCGGTGTCAGCAGCCTTTCAGGGAAGTTATGGATGGAAGCCTTCTTCAGAGAATCCAGCCTGGATCGTGCGACCATAATTTCCGCTTCGCTTTCCGTCAGCTGGTTGGCCAGCAGGGACAGTTTTTGTTCGACCAGATCGGCCTGCCCGGGCTGCAGGGTAACCATGTTGTGATCCCGTGCATACTGGACCAATTCCTTTTCGGAAGCCTGGACGCGTTGTTCAAGCTCCCTTAACTCACCTTCGAGAAGTTTTCTCGCTTTCTCCCGAGTCTCCTGACGGGATTGGAAAAGTTCCTTGATGTATTCTTCGGCGAAAATGTTGACGATGTTCGCAGCCGCTTCGGGAACCGGCGATAGATAACTGACTTCGAAGAGCTGGCTGTTTTCAATCCTGCGGATTTCAAGGCGGCTGCGCAGCCTCGGAATTTCGGCCTGCATCGCTTCCGCAGCCTGATCCGATTGGAGCCTCCGGGCCACCCGGGCGGTCAGAGTGGGGCTTTTGAGGACCTGCTCCTGCGTTTTCATATAGATTTCATAATAGGGCGCTGCGTTCGGCAGGTCGGCTATTTCTTTATAAGGGAGGACTTGGACGGTATCTGGGTTGATCTGGATCAGTGCGGCGGACCTGTAGAGAGGCGTAGCCACATAGGTGTATACCGCTGCCGGGATCACGACCGCCAGCAGGACGGCAATTATCTGGAATTTCCGCTTAACAAGCCTTCCGATGAAGCGGCGGGCTTCCAGACGCTCCTCCGACGTATCGAAGCCCGGCATATCGGTGCGCCGCCGGCTATAGGGTCCCGGGATCTGTGGACGATCTCTTTTTATAATGTCGGACACAGCTTCGCCCCTTCAATTACATTATTATCAAGAATATAACCACCTGTAGTTTTATCGGCATATCGGGACGTTCACTCTTCTAATAAAAACCCGTACTTTGTTCCGGATCAGTCTTTCCTCCATGCTGCACGATCCGCAGTTCACAGTTTGGCAAGCGTGTCCCTGACCGCGGCGGCTTCCGGCATTTTGGGATCCAGCCTGAGGGCCTCGGAGAGTTCTTCCCTGGCCCGGCGCGCGTTGCCGCTCTTGTAATAGCTCATCCCCAGATGATACCGGTAGGCGGCCTTTTCCGGCTCCTTCTTAACACACTCCTCCAGCAGATCGATGGCCGATCGGTAGGCGCCCCGCTTATAGAACACCCAGGCCAATGTGTCAGAGACATTGGTGTTCTCCGGCAGTTTCTGTCTCGCACTTTGTGCGAGCTTCAGTGCTTCATCCAAATTGCCGCCGGTTTCTGCAAGCTTCCAGGCCAGGTTGTTGGCCGCTACGGCAAGACCGGGGTCGATCTTCAGAGCATCCCGGTAATGGGCCATCGATTGATCGACCTTGTTCTGCGATTCGTAGATGGTCCCCAAAATCAGGTGCGTTGGCGCCGACCTGGGGTTGATCTCCAGAGCTTTTTGCAACTGCTCAATGGCCTTCGCCGGACTGTTCTGGGCCAAAAAGACCTGCGCCAGCAGGGAATAGGCGCTCATGCTGTTTTTATCAAGCTCTATTGCCTTACGGAACGATTCCTCGGCCTTCGCGAAGTTTTTTTGGCCGGCATATATCTGTCCCTGCAACTCATAAAGCTTCGCCGCCGACGGACTTTGCTGAATCTGCCGGTTGATCCTCTGCAGTGCCTTATCCGGCTGTTTCCGGCTCAGATAGAGGTTCGCCAGGGCGGCGGCCGATTCGACGTGGTTCGGATCGTTCCTTAGCGCCGACTCAAACGCAGATTCCGCCTTGGCCTGTTCTCCCATTGCGGCGTAGGCTAGTCCCAACCGGTGGAAACCCAACGGGCTTGAGGGGCTCTGCTTGACGTATGTCTCGAATTCAGAGGCAGCCTCCCTAAATGATTTCTTGGCCGCGTAAGCTGTTCCCAGAACCATGTGCGCTTCAGCGGAATTCGGATCGAGATTCAGAGCCTGCCGCGCGTTTCGGATGGCCGAGTCCGTGTCCCCGCCGTCCAGTTTCAGCTGGGCAAGCACGGTGTAAGCTCTCGTGTATTTTCCATCGAGCCGGATCGCTTCGCTCAGTTCGAATTCGGCCCTGGTGTTATTCCTGCTTTGGTAATGCGCCAGGCCCAGATAAAAATGCGCTGAAGCCGAACCGGGATCATCATTGACCGCTTTCTCGAGCTCCGCAGCAGCCTCGCCGGCGCGGTTCTGGACCAGCAGCAGCCTGCCTTTCAATTCGCGAGTCCTGGAATCCTTTGGATTTCCCTTCAGGATTTCATCGGCCAGCCGGATGCCTTTGTCGTAGCTCCTGTGATTCAGATGGAATTCCACCAGGCGCCGCCTGGCTGCGGTATCCTGCGGATTTTGACGGACCAGCGACTCCAAGATCTCAGAGCCCTTTTCGGTTTTCCCGATGGACGCGTAGAAGTTGGCCAGGGCTGTCTGTCGATCGGCATTACCGGGTTCGAGAGACGCCGCCTTCTGGAGCTCTTCTTCCGCTCCGGATATGTCCTTCCGTCGAAGGTAAAGCTGTGCCAGCAATGCGTGCATTCCGGAGTTTTGGGGCGCTTTTGCCAGTTGTTGTTGGACTCTCTGGATGGCCTGCTCGGTCTGACCGCGGCTCGCATACATGTTGGCAAGTGCGGCCAGAGCATCGACGCTTTGCGGGGCGACCGACAGCGCGGACTCAAAGCGGGCTTCAGCCTCCGCCGCTTTCCCCTGATTCGCGTAAACAAGGCCAAGCCTCAAAAGGCCGAAGGCATTGCCCGGATTTGCCCGGACAAACTGCTCCAGCTCGCTCGCGGCGCGGGCGTAATCCCGCTTCATGCCGTAGGCTGTGCCGGCGATCAGGCGTGCATCGGCGGCCTGGGGCGAAATATTCAACGCCTGCTGAGCGTAACGGATCGCGGCGTCCGGATCGTTGGCTTCGAGCTTCAGCTGTCCCAACGCGATGTATACCTGAGCAAATGCCCCTCCCTTGTTAGCGGCCTCCGTCCATTGCGCTTCAGCCCTCCGGCGATCCCCCGCCTGAAGATGCGCCAGCCCGAGGAAATAGAGCGCGGCCTGCGAC
>CAYZTZ010000108.1:0-11661 GCA_964481255.1 uncultured Acidobacteriota bacterium
GAAGGCCCGGACGAATAGGAAATATCTTCATGGTGTTTTCCCGCCCCGCGGGCCGCTCTCTGTTGGGCCGCAGGCGCGAATATGCTATTTTGAAAAGGGCGGGAGAGGAAGGGTTTTTCCGCAGGAGAGTCCTATGAAAGCAGTGGAGGGGAGTCCGGGAAGGGTTTTTATCCTGCGTCTGGGGCAGGATGATCTTCTTCCCAAGTGCATCGAGGATTTCGCCGCCGAGAAGCGGGTCCGCCCGGGACTCTCCGAACAAGCGTCTCGAGCCGCATGAATCGCTTGTGCGCAGGATAGACAGGAAAGCGTCGGAGCTGTATGCCGCTCCGCGACGACTGAACGCGATGCGCTACGCTTCCAGAATGGATAAGCCGTTCCGATCCTCATACTTCCGGTCTGCCGTACGCCCGGGCGTGCAGCGGTTTTTTGCCGAACGCCGCCGGATCCATTCCTGGATTATCATCACGCTGTTCCTATTCCAGGCGGGGTGTGCCCCGGCGGATCGAGCGGGGCGATCGCGCGCGCCCGACAGGCCCCTGTCAACGGCTGAAATTGTCCGCAAGCTCGCGCCCTCCGTCGTCAAACTTCAGGTCCCGCTTACTGAACCTTCGGAGGCGGGTACGCCCTATCCAGGCAATAGCCTGGGCACGGGAGTCATTTTTGATTCAGAAGGGCATATCGTCACCAACCTTCACGTGATCCGGCCCGGCAGCGGGGAAATGCCGGATAGGATCTTCACGACCCTGTCGGATCGGCGGACATTTTATGCCGGTGTTGTGGGACTGGATGAAAAACTGGACCTGGCGGTGCTCAAGATCGGCGCCGCCGGCCTGACTCCCGCAGCTTTCGGGGATACGGAAAGTCTCGAAGTCGGAGACGATGTCGTGGCCGTCGGCTATGCGTTCGACTTGGCCGGGCCGCCGACGGTTACCCGCGGCGTTGTCAGCGCCGTGCATCGCAGGATTCTGCAGCCCGGATTGGTCATCCCGGACGCCATTCAAACGGACGCGGATATTCATCCCGGTAACTCGGGCGGGCCTCTGGTGAACTCGCGCGGCGAGGTGATCGGCATTAATACGGCGGTGGCGTCCTGGTCTGGCGATATCGGCTTCGCCGTGTCTGTTTCCATCCTGCGCCCGGCCGTGGAATCCATACTGCAGAGCGGCGTGTTCAAACGCGCCTACCTCGGAATATCCACTGCGGAATCATCCGTACAGTTCGATCTCGGCCCGCTGACAGGGAATGGGCTGCCGGTCCTTCATGTCGTGGAGGGTTCTCCGGCCCACGCGGCGGGCTTACAGGCCAGGGATATTGTCGTTTCCATAGGCGGGGAGCAGGTCTCGTCGGGCGGCGATTTACTGCCGATTCTGGCGAAACACCGGCCCGGCGAAAAAATCGCCGTTGAGTTTTACCGGGGAGGGGAGCGAAAAAGTGTCCTTGCGACACTGGCGGAACAGCCCTGATTAAATGAAATCATCAGCCTGGAGGGAGTTCGAGAAAAGGGAAGCCTGCATCCCGGGAGGCGTCGTCCCGCCGTGAAGGCGCATGGCCGCCGGCAGGAGCAGTATCGACCTCAGAGGATCCATGAGCTCATGAAAGGTCCGGAATACGGAGCCGTGAACTTGCGCAACTTTGGGATCAGCCCCGACGAAATCCATTATGATTTCATCCGGGCCTCGGGACCGGGCGGGCAGAATGTGAATAAGGCGGCCACGGCCGTCCAGCTCCGCTTTAACGCCTCCAGGTCCAAATCGCTTCCGGCCGATATCCGCGAGCGTCTTCTGCACCTTGCGGGCCGCCGCGTGACCTCTTCCGGCGAAATCGTGATCGAGGCCAAACGCTTCCGTACGCAACAGCGCAACCGCGAAGACGCGCTGCGGCGGCTTTTGGATCTGATCGAAAAGGCCTGGGCTCCGCCTGCTGTTCGGCGGCCGTCGCATCCCACCCGCGCGTCGAAAACAAAGCGCCTCGAAGAGAAAAGGCGCCGCTCCGAAATTAAAAGGCTTCGTGGTCATGAACCTTCCGACGAGTGAGGCGCGGAATCCCCGGGAGTCGTTTTCGCGCCTTTGTCGCCAATTTGTGTTCATGGCTTTAAGGCAAACCACCTCCTTAGGCGGTGCGACTCGGAGAGGCTCCGCCGATACGGCGTGATCCGCTGATTTCGGGAGCTCCGTTCAGGGCGCCGCCTCCATCTTGGGATTGCCTGAAACCACCCGATCTGCGGGTGGATTGTTGATTCGTGGTTCCCTTCGGGTTCTGCGGAGGGACGATAGACGGCATCGCCCGCGCAGGTGCCGCTGGATGGAGTTTTAAAAAGGGATTTCGGTAAAAGGTGATACACTGGGCCTGCGGTTTCTGAAATAGCCGGTGCCATCGGGTGCCCGGGATGATCGGGGGAGATTCGGTCCATGGGGCTATGGGATAAGCTGATCAAGGCGGAGAGGGGCTTGCGCGCGCGAAGTGCCAGGAGCTTTGAGCGCGCGACATCTGTGAAGCCCGCCGAGATCCGCCGTGAGATTCTCGCGCAGGTGGAGTCCGGGATCCTCGCCGGTCAGGGCGGAGAGACGCTCCCTTTCGGGAAGATTGTCGTAACGCTCCAGCCCTCGACGGAGGAGCAGCGCGACGCCTTCATGGCGGCCTTTCTCGAGGGCGGCTCCCTTGAGGCGGATGTGCGCCGTATGATCAAGGGACTGCGGTTTCAAGATATGGAAGAGGTTCAAGTCATCGTGCGGCTGTCGCCGGGATCCGCTTCCCTTGAAGCCCGCCCTGAGCCCCATCCTTTGTTCCAGCTGGATTTCATCAGGGCCGCCATGCCGCGCGAGCGGGAATTCCCCGAGATCCGGGTGGTGGTCACAAAAGGCGCCGCGGAGAAAGGGGACTGCCGGTTCAGCAAGGGGCACATTCTGATCGGACGTCTGAGCGAGGTGCTGGACCGGGAGGGGCGGCTGGTCCGGAAAAACGATCTGGCGTTCCTGGATGACGGGAGCGACGTTAACTCCAGCGTAAGCCCTATCCAGGCGAGGGTCTGGTTCGACGACCAAAGTCGGGATTACCTCATAATGGACGAGGTCAGCCGCTACGGGACGCGGATCGTCCGCGGCGGAGGATCCATCGAAGTGCCGCCCGGCGATGCGCGCGGCGTCCGTCTGCAGCCGGGGGACGAGGTGTATTTTGGCCAGGCCTGCGTCCGCTTCGAGTTGCCGTAGCTGCAGCCCTGAGACGAACCAAGAATTCCGGGACCGCGAATTTCACGCATATTGGGGCGCTGCGAAGACTGCTCTCGGGCAATCAAGGCGGGTTGATTCTTCATCGATAATCTCCGCGGGATCGGCACGGCTAGCGGCGGAGGGTGGCGATCAGTCTCCTGGGGTAGATCAACAGCTCCAGCGCCGCGCCTATATCGGGGGCGACCACCCTGGCCTTCAACAGGCTCACCGCGGCCGCTCCCTCCGGGCCGATAATGGCGACGCCGACGGCCGCGCGCGCCAGCATTTCGGAGTCATTGGCGCCGTTGCCGATCGCGAAGACCTTATCCGCTCCCAGTCGCTCAATGTATTCAAGCTTGGCCCTGCTCTGATTCCCGGGCGGGATCCGGACGGCCCTCAGGCCGAGCACCCTGTCGATGGCCTCCTGCTTTCCGTGGGTATCGGCCGTGATCATGTGAATGACGATTTTGGAACGCAGCTTCTTGAGCGCCGCCGGGACTCCGCGGATCAGCCTGCCGTCTTTTGCGAGGGTGCCATTGACGTCAAGAACAAGGTGCTCGAATCGAAAGGCCGTGTATCCTGGGATGTCGATCTCTATCATGGCGTGGGTCCTCGAAATTCACCCGGCGGAAGCCGTCAGAACTTCTCCAGGCGGCGGATGCCGGATTTTAAAAGCTCCGCTCCTGAATCCGCATCGAAATGGTCGTGTTCGAAAAGCAGGCTGGCGCAGCTGCGGCGCCATGCGTTGTGCGACCGGGACTTATCGATAAAGCGAAAGACATGCGCCGCGCGGACAAACGCGGCCAGCGAGGCGTCGTCCAGAGGAACCGATGCCCGGGAAAAGCCGCGGCATGCGCGACGGAGCGTTCGAGCGACTCGATCGGTTTCGGCCGTGAGCCTGTCTCCTTGATCCATCGGTTGTATCTCGAAAACCCTTCCGATAAACGGCTCAACGCAAGTTTAGGCCAAAGAGGCGCCTTTTATTATAGAATACAAACCCGGCGGGAGTATCGTTGCAGTCTTAAAAAGATGAATCAGATGCAGATTGTCCGAAGCGGAGATCCATCCGTGGAATCTGTGCTGAAGGAGGAAGGAGCATGTTGAATCAGGATTCTCAATGGTACAAGCTGCAATACCCCGAATGCTTCGTCAGCGAAGAACAGAGAATGATTCAAAAGGCCGTCGCGGACTTCGTGGACAAGGAAATCATGCCCGTGCGGCACAAGATCGATGACGATGCGACACACGAGGAAATCGTCGAGCCGATCCTGACCGGATTGCAGGTCGGCCTGGGCTGGCAGAAAGCCATGATCCCGAGACAGTATGGCGGGAACGAAGCGATGTCGATCGTCTCGGGCGCGCTCAAGCAGGAGCAACTGGCGAGGGCGGATTACGGCATAAGCCTGGCTTCCGCATGCGTCGATTGGGGCCTGGCTCCCGCCGCCACGGCCTATCTGTTCGGATCGTCGCCGGCCGTCAAAGCCTGGGGCAAGGCCGTCCTGGACCGTTTCGCCCCCATGTTTGTGGAGGACAAACTCCGGTTCGCCTGCTTCAACATGAGCGAGGTGCAGTCCGCCTGCGACATAGAAAACCACCTCAATGAGGCGAGGCTGATACGGACCAGGGCCGTCAGGGTAGGCGATGCGTGGGTTATCAACGGGGCCAAGCACTGGGCCAGCAACAGCGGCATCGCCGACCTGCATTGCCTGGCCTGCAACATGGACCCAAAGTCCGGGATCGACGGTTTCGCCCTGATCTATGTGCCCGAGCCGTGGGAGGGCGTGTCGCACGGGAAATACGAGGTGAAATGCGGGGCCAGCGGCGACAGAAACACGTCCACCTATTTCGACAACGCGAAAGTGCCCGCGGAGTGGGGATTGCAGGGCCCGGAAGCTTGGGACCTTTTCCTGAACAACGTCGTTTCGGCGTTCGCCATGAACATCGCCAACTGCACGGGCATGATGCAGGGGGCCTTCGATGTCCTTCTGGCCTATACCGGAGAACGCGTGGTCGGAGGCAGGCCGATCCGGGATCATCTCTCGACGGCGATGTTTCTGGGCGAGATGGCGGCGGCCATTTCCGTGGCAAGGGGCACCTTCCTGGAGCTGTGTCATCAGTTCGATCGCCAGGAGATTTACGGGGCCTGGACGACGGACGCCATGGTGGGCAAGGCGCGTTCCTGCCTTTCGTTCATCGCCCGGATGGCCAACGACATCATCTCGCGGGGCATGGAATTCATGGGCTCGCAGGGATATGCCCGGGAAGGTCTATATGAAAAATATTACCGGGATATCGCGGTTGCGAAGCTGGTCCTCGGCGGGGTGCAGCTGGGCTTTTTCTCCGGCTGCAGGGCGTTCTATCCCCTGGACTTTTCCTCGTTCGGCCCCGGCAAGCTCTCGCTCTGATACAGGTGATGAAGGGCGAATACAACAAGCGGGATCGGAGGCTCAGGCTTTAATCCCGGCCGGTGACGCCGTATTCCTTGAGGCGGTACTGAAGAGTCCGCAGGCTGATACCCAGCTCCTCGGCGGCCGCCCGCCGGTCCCCCTTATTCCTGGAAAGCGATTCCAGGATCGTCTTGCGTTCCATCTGCGCGAGGAGCCCCGTCGGCTTCGCTCCCGCTGAGGCAGGCTCACTCTTCATCGGCAGGTCTTCCGCCGCGATTCGCCCGGTCCGCGAAACGATCAGCGCGCGTTCCACGGCGTTGGCGAGTTCGCGCGCATTTCCCGGCCAATCATGGCTGAGGAGAAGTTCACGGGCTTCGGCAGTGAACACAGGGGCGGGCTTTCCCATGCGAGCCGACAAATTGCGCGAGAAGAACTCCGCGAGAGGCAGGATGTCCTCGCGCCTTTCGCGCAGAGGGGGTATGTGAATGGGGAACACGCTGAGACGGTAGTACAGGTCTTCGCGGAAAGACCCGCCGGCGATGGCTTCGGCCAGGTTTTTGTTCGTCGCCGCGATCACGCGCACGTCCACCGATATCGATCGGTCTCCGCCGACGCGCTCGAAGCGCTGTTCCTGGAGAACGCGGAGCAGTTTCGCCTGGAGGCCCGCTCCCATCTCGGCGATTTCGTCCAGAAAAAGCGTGCCGCCGTCCGCCAGCTCAAAGCGCCCCCGGCGCGTCTGCACGGCCCCGGTGAAGGATCCTTTTTCGTGTCCGAAGAGCTCGGACTCGAGCAGGGTCTCCGGGATGGCGGCGCAGTTGACGGCCACGAAGGCGTGATCCTTGCGGGGACTGCGCCGATGTATGAAGCGGGCGACGACCTCCTTGCCGGTTCCGGATTCCCCGGTCAGCAGAACCGTGGTGGATTGCGGGGCTACCTGGTCCGCCAGCCGGAAAACCCGCTTCATGTTCTCGCTTTCCGCAACGATGTCCGGCGGGAACGCGGCGTCCGTTTCCTGCTGATGCAGCAGACTTCGGTCGTGCATGGCGCGCCCGCGCAGGACCTTGTCCACCACGATCCGCAGTTCCTCGGGGCTTTTCAACGGCTTCGTGAGGTATTCCTCGGCGCCGAGCTTGATTGCTTCCACGGCCGTCTCCACGGAACCGTAAGCCGTCAATACGATGACGGGCGTTTCAGGAGCGCTCTCGCGCATCCAGCGGATCAGTTCGATCCCGCCCATGTCCGGCATGCGCTCGTCGGTGATGACGAGGCTGAAGCTGCGGTGCGCAAGCAGCTGCGCGGCTTCCCGGCCGTTTGCGGCCGTCACGATGTCGTATGTCCCGGAAAGCGATCCGCCGATGAACTGGCGCTGGGCCGGTTCATCGTCCACAACCAGAATGCTGCGTTTCATGGCCTGACTCTCAGTCCCATATCCGGCATTCGGCTTTGCCGCTTTGGATCCTCGCGGGATCAGGCTTGAAGCGGCAGACGGATTATACAGCGGGCTCCTCCCTGCGGGTTATTTTCCAGTGTCAGACCGCCCCCGAGGCTTTCCATGATCCGGCGCGACAAGGCGAGCCCCAGGCCGGTGCCGCGCGCCTTGGTGGTGACGAAGGGCTGAAACAGTTCCTCGGGATCGCGGTCCCCCAGCCCCGGGCCCGCGTCGTCGATTTGGACGACGACGCAACGTCGATCCGGATCGAGATGGACCCCGAGCGCCACGCATCCGCCTTCAGGCGTGGCGTCCGAGGCATTGATAAGAACATTCAGCAGGACCTGTCTCAGGCCGCCGGAGTCGGATCGGATATTCAGGGCGGCGGGGATATTGGAAATATCAAGGGTCGCGGACTTTTCGCTGAGCCTGGGCCGGATCATGGATTCAATTTCAGAGATCAGCGCGGCCAGGTCGAATTCAGTTATCTCCGGTTCCTTGCGGCGCGCGAAATCCAGGAGATCCGAAACCAGCCGTTCCAGACGTTCCGCCTCGCTCACAACAGTCCGCAGGCGGGCTTGAGCCGCGTTATCCGGGGGCAAATCCTCCTGTGCGAGCTGTGTCAATCCCTTCATGGCGCCGAGAGGGTTTCGGATTTCGTGAGCCAGGGACGCCGCCATGGTCCCCAGAGCTCGAAGCCCCGCCTCATCGGCTTCCCGCGCCTTCATTTCGAGGAACCGATTGAACGTGCGCCAGAGCAGTAAAGAGAGCGCGACCAGCGCCAGGATCGCCGCCGCCGATACGGCCAGCTGAAGGAAAGCCTGCCTCCGAATAAACGCCGCGCCGGCCGTGTAAAGGCCGATCCGTATGCGCCATCCGGCGACATGGGGGCCTGCTTCCGCGCGCTGATTGCGCGGGCGCGATAAGTTTTCTTCAAAGATATAAATATCGCCTGCTTTGAAAGGGTCGATTCCAGAATTCCCGGCTGATGCTTCGCCCGCCTGCGCCAATACCGTTCCGCGGCCGTCGGCAAGCGCCAGGAAAGCCGCGGAGCCCGCGTAGGTTTCATAATTCGCCTCAAGGAGCGATTGCCAGAACTCGGGATTGTTGCGTCGCCCGGGACCCCGCGCCTGGGCGTCGAGGGCCGAGGCGATTTCATGTCCTCGGCTCTCGAGGTACTGAATGCGAAGGCGGTTCAGGGTGACAAAAGCGAAGACGGCGCTTGCCGCCAGGCAAAGGCACAATGCGACCACGGCGAAAAAGAGGCGCTTCGGCAGCCAGAGCGTCGAAGGATGCGGTCCTGATGTCTTCGCGGGCGCCATGGGCGGTCAAGTTCCCCGATTGCCTGAAAAACGTAGAAAGCTTATCCAGCCGCCATAAAAGCAACGCGCCCGTCGAAAACAGGTCCGCGTTGCTATTCGCAAGAAAGTGCAATTTTAACAATTGCGCCGGCATTCGGCATCCGAAAAGAGTCAACGGCCGTACCCGGTTAGTTATGCCGGGCAAAAAATCGACTACTGATGACTTCCGACATGGGCTGCCTTTGTGCACCGGCCGCATTTCAGGGGCGGTCAGCGTTTTTTCATTGTATGCCCGCGGCTACTCGCGCCTTCGCCCGGCGTAACTAACCGGATACCAACGGCCGCGGTTCCCGGCGCCGTTCCCGCAGCGGCCGAATCCCGCTCCGGGAGAGCGCTCCCCGTCGCCAGGATCCCCGCCAGCTCGGCGTCTCTGATATACTGACACAAATATTTTTCTCCCGAAGCCTTCGCCGCGCCCGACCCAGGCGGGCGCCAGCGGGGCGGCCTTGTCTGCGATGTCGCTCGGCCTCGAAGATGTCCCCGCATCGCCTGCGGCCTCGCTCCCAGCATACGAGGTCGCCGCGCTCGGCGCATACGTCATCGTAACTATGAACACCACTACTTAGCTTTTCGCTTGACAGAGGTCAGTCGCGCTTCTAATACTCAGATAGAATTTATTTTGAACGACGCGGGGCAGCAACCGGCCTACGATTTATTGTTCAAAGGCGAATAATTACTTCGCGATGCTGAACCCTGGGAATAAAGAAGGCGCGGCGGGCGAATGAAGAAGTCGAAACATACAATGCAGCTAAGGAAGACTGCAATCCTGTTTCCGGGACTTTTTATCATTCTCGCTGCCACGGGAGCGGCCGCAGACAGCCACCTCGGCTATGATGAGAACTGCATTCTATGCCTTCTAAGGATCAATACTCCCGCGGTCCAGGCCCCCGACATCATACTGCCCATTCTCTTGATCGTTGAGTTGTTTGATCCTATTTTCAAGGCAATCACACCCCAGCAACCTTTGCCGTCGCTTGTTGCATCCCGGGGGCCTCCATCCCAATTCTTAAGCATCCTGTCATAAATGCACCCGCCGCTTATGCAGTCCAAGCGCTGCAGATGCTCCGCACACCGGCGAAGGTGATTCCCTGAGCCGATGAAAAGGTTCTGATCGCCTGCCGAGGAGCAGAATCCTGCTTCCCGGCAGGTCTCAGGAGCATCTCTTCCCCGGGGACGCGGCAAATCTTCTATTTGCGCCGAAGCGACTGTCGCTTCCCGCTCGGGCCCGAATCGAGCCGCGGGGGATAGGGATCCCGCACTTGATATTAGCGGCGTGCTTTCGCTGAGTCCTAGAGGATCGCTTCAGGGCGCCTGTTTTTCGAGGAATGCCGATATGCGCTTAAGAGTTTTCATAGTTTATTGCCTTATGTTTCTCGTGCTATCCGCCGAACAAGGCCGGAGCGCCTCCCGACCGTCCCCGCGACATAGTGAAGCTTTGAACAACGGCGCATCTCCTGCACAGCACAGCGAGCCCAAGCGTCAAAGGTTCGGCACAGGAAAAAGGCCGGTTTGCGGAATTGTTAGGGATCAGCAGGGGCTGCCGGTTCCCGGCGCCAAGGTTGTTCTCCTCCCCGTCGAGAAAACTGAAATCACCGATGATTCGGGGCGGTTCTGTTTTGCCTCGACGGAAGAAGGCCGGCGTCTTCTGGTGATTGTGGAGGGGTTCGCGGAGGAATCGCGCGAGCTTGAGGATATGGACCGGGATCCGCTGGAGCTTCAGTTTACGGTGCGGCCGACCTTTCGTCAGGAGGTTGTGGTCAGCGCAGCGCGCTTCGAACAGCGTCTTGAGGATGTCCCCGTGCGCATTGACGTGGTGAACTACGAAACCATTGAAGCTCTCGGCGCGACGACGCTGGCGGACGCCCTGGAATTCACTACCGGCGTCAGGGTTGAGTCGCATTGCCAGAACTGCAATTTTGCTCAGGTGAGGCTCCTGGGGCTGGATGGGGCCTATTCTCAAATTCTCGTGGACGGGCAGCCGCTGATTTCATCGCTGGCGCAAGTCTACGGAATTGAACAAATCCCAGCCCGGATGCTGGAACGCATCGAGATCATTAAAGGGGGGGGATCGGCTCTCTACGGCGCGGGGTCCGTGGCAGGAGCCATCAACATCGTCCCAAGGAAGCCCAATCGCACCGGCGGCTTGATTGAGAATCGGTTGGAGTGGATGGAAGGCCTGATCAATCACTCCCATCATGCCTCCATGGACTATGTCTCGAAAGACCATGATACGTATCTGAGTCTTTTCGGCGAGGTCGACCGAATGAAGCCTCTCGATTTTGACGGCGATGGATTTACGGAGGTCTGCAAGCGTAAGTTCGAGGCGTTGGGAGTTCGGTTGGATCATCGTCTGCTTCAAGGCAAGGCGGAATTCACCCTGGACTTCAGCCGGGTATTCGAAAATCGCCGCGGCGGAAACCGCCTCGATTTGCCGGAGTATATGGCCGACATCGCTGAGTTCATCAAAAGCAGGCGTGTTACCGTTGCGACAGGATGGAGGCACTACATTCGGCGCGACCTTGATTACAGCTTCACCGGCTCTGTGGCTTACACGAAGAGGGATACATATTATGGAGCCGGTATGGACCCCAATGCGTATGGAGATACGGATAACCCGCTGATCGTGTTGGACGGTCAAATGAACCACTATCGCGGTCGTCACATCGTCTCGTGGGGCGTTCAACATTCTTCCGATCATCTTCGCGATTCCCAGCCCGGATACGGCCGCTATGCCGACGACGTCTATCGAAACGTCGGATTCTTTTTTCAGGACAGCTGGTCCTTCGGCAAAGGATGGGAGGCTCTGTACGGTTTCAGGATCGATAAGCACAGTGCGGTGAATTCCGCCATTCTCTCCCCAAGAGCGGCGCTCCAATGGTCGCCGGCCCCCAGCTTAAATTTCCGGGGATCTTTCGCGCGCGGCTTTCGAGCGCCCCAGGTCTTTGATGAGGACCTCCACATAACCCAGGTAGGAGGGGAGGGATCCGTCATCCGCAACGCGTACGCCCTGAAACATGAGACTGCGAATTCCTATATGCTGGGGTTTGAGTGGACGCCGAAATCGGGGGGGCATAAGGGCCTGGTGGAAATCAATGCTTTTTACACGGGATTGAAGGATCTTTTTAGGGTCATTGACGACGATGATCCCCGCACAAGTGATCGGGAGTTCACTCGAACCAATTTCGGCAAGGCAAGTGTCCGGGGTTTTGAGGTCAACCTCGGTTATGCGCTGGGGAATCGGTTTAAAGCCGAAGGAGGGTTCGTCGTGCAAAGCGGGC
>CAYZTZ010000109.1:0-11452 GCA_964481255.1 uncultured Acidobacteriota bacterium
GATGTGCTTGTTGAGCGACGCCGAGTTGAACTGGGTGAGAACAAAAACTCTGTTGATTTGTGAGTTCAGGCAGTTGCTGATCGGGATGTCGATGAGGCGGTATTTGCCCGCCAGCGGCACCGCCGGCTTGCTCCGGAATTTTGTGAGCGGATAGAGCCGCTGCCCCTGCCCGCCGCTTAGAATGACCCCCATTGCATCCCGCATTATCCCCACCTCCGAAAACCGCCCGCCGTCCGCGGCGCAGCCTTTCCGGCTCTATTTTGCCCCGGATAGGGCGGGGAAACCCTCCAGTTCTTCAAAAAAACAGGAACGGGCGCCCGTGTGACAGGCCGGCCCTTTGGGATGAACGCGAATGACGATGGCGTCGGCGTCGCAATCGACACCGATCGCCGCCACACTCTGGGTGTTGCCGGAAGTCTCGCCCTTGTGCCACAGACACCGGCGGCTCCGGCTGTAGAAAACCGTCTCCCCCAGTTCCCGCGTCCTGGCAAGGCTCTCCCGGCTTACATAGGCGACGGTAAGGACCTCCCCCGTGGCCGCGTCCTGAACGACGGCCGGAATCAGCCCGCTGCTGTCCCATTTCAGTTCATCGATCGTTTTCATGCCATGCTCTCAATAGACTTTCACCTGCTCCATTGTCACGGTCTTTATCGACCGTCCACTTTCAAAGTGCGCTTCGCCCGAGCCGTTGCGTCCCTTCCTGCATCGCTCCTACGCTGCCGGGCGCACGGGAATGCCGCGTTCGGCGAGAAATCTCTTCGCCTCCGCTATCGAGTGCCTCCCGAAATGAAAAATCGAGGCGGCCAGCGCCGCGCTTGCCTTGCCTTCCGTCAAAGCCTGGACGATATGCTCGAGTGTTCCGCATCCGCCCGAGGCGATCACCGGGATCCCGACCGCGTCCGACACGCGGCTGTTCAATATATTATCGTAGCCCAACTCGGTTCCGTCGCGGTCCATGGAGGTAAGCAGGATCTCCCCGGCCCCCATCGCGGCGGCCTCCCGGGCCCACTCCACGGCTTCCAGGGTCCGGGGGACGCGGCCGCCGTGAGTGGTAACCTCCCATTGCGGATTTCCAGGATTCCACGGCTGCATCCGTCTGGCGTCGATGGCGACCACGATGCATTGCGACCCGAAGTACCTCGAGGCCTCGGCGATCAGGTCCGGGTTCTCCACCGCGGCGGTGTTGATCGACACCTTGTCGGCTCCGGCCCGAAGGATCGCCTGGATGTCCTCCAGCGTGCGCAGCCCTCCGCCCACGGTAAACGGAATGAAAATGCGGTCCGCCACCTCGCGCACCATCCGGGCGACGATCTCCCTGCGGTCCGACGAGGCGGTGATATCCAGGAAGACCAGTTCATCCGCCCCTTCGGCGTCATAGCGCTCCGCGGTCTCGACGGGGTCGCCCGCGTCGCGCAGGTTGACAAAATGCGTGCCCTTCACCACGCGTCCGCCGCTCACATCGAGACAGGGGATTATTCTTTTCGCCAGCATAACGATTATATTTCCAAAGCCTTGTCGGACCAGGAAAGCATCTCGGCGCGCACGGCCGCGAAATCGATTTTCCCGTCATAGAGGGCGCGCCCGAGAATCACACCTTCGATGCCGCAGGCGCGCCGCTCCCATAACCGCCGGATATCCTCCACCGACGCCGCGCCGCCGCTTGCGATGACACGGATTCCCGATCGCCGGCACAGGTTTTCGGTCTCCTCGTAATTGACGCCCCCGAGCATGCCGTCGCGCGCGACGTCCGTGTAGATCACCCTTTGCACACCGATTTCCCTCATCCTGACTGCAAGCTCAACGGCCGTCAGCTCGGTCTGGTCCACCCATCCGCGGAGGGCTACCTTGCCGCCGCGGGCGTCGATCCCGACGACGACGGCGGCGGGGTGGCGCCGCACGGCCTCCTCGACCACCTCCGGGCGGTCCACCGCCACTGTCCCCAGAATGGCCCGCTCCGCGCCCAAGTCCAGGATCGCCTCGATTTGATCCAGGGTTCGCAGCCCTCCGCCGAACTGGACGGGAATCCTAAGGGAGCGGAAAATGGCTTTCGCGATCTCGCGGTGCGCCGTGCGCCCGGAGAAAGCGCCGTCGAGGTCCACGAGATGCAGGCGCGCCGCTCCCTGCGACTCCCAATACAGCGCCATCGACACCGGGTCGTCGCTGTATTCGGTCGATCGGGACGCGACCCCTTCCTGCAGGCGCACGCACTTCCCCCCTTTCAAATCGATGGCCGGTATCAGTTCGAAAGTATCGGACATTGCGTCCCCTGAACCGCAGATCCGACGGGTCTAATTGTTTGCGGAATCCGCGGCTATGGATAGAAAATTGCGTATAAGCCTTTTGCCGGCCTCCTGGCTCTTCTCCGGATGAAACTGCACGCCGTAGATCCTGCCGCGGCGGGCGATCGAGCAGAATTTCCGGCCGTAGCCCGTCCAGCGCAGCACGTTCTCCGGCCTGTCGGGCTCCACATAATAGGAGTGCACAAAATAAAAATAGCTCCCCGCGGGAATATCCCGCAGAAGGGGGTCCTCGCTGTCGCCTTCGATCTGGTTCCAGCCCACATGGGGCACGCGCAGGCCGGGACAATCCAGTTTGCGGACTTTCCCGGGAATAAGGTCCAGCCCTTTGTGACTGCCGAATTCCTCGCTGTGCGTGAAAAGCAATTGCAGGCCGAGGCACAGGCCCAGCAGAGGCTTGCCGGAGCCGGCGGCATCCAAAATGGCGCGGTCCAGACCGATACGCCTCAGGTTCTCCATGGCTTCGCCGAACGCTCCGACGCCGGGGAGGATCAACCGCTGCGCGCTCCGGACGGCGTCCGGGTCGCTTGTGATGACGGGATGTCCGCCCGCCGCCTGTACGGCCTTTTCCGCGCTGCGGAGGTTTCCCATGCCGTAGTCGATAATGATCGTCCTGCCCGTGTCCGCCAAGCTAGATCACCCCCTTGGTGGACGGGATGCCCTGGACGCGGGGGTCGACGCGGGTCGCGAGGCTCAGGGCGCGCGCCGCAGCCTTGAAGACGGCTTCGCAGATGTGGTGCGCGTTGCGCCCGTACAGCAGCTCCATGTGAAGATTCATCCGTGCGTTGACCGCCACAGCCTTCCAGAATTCCTCCACCAGTTCCGAATCCAGCTCCCCGACCCGCTCGCGTTCCACCTTTACGCGATACACCAGGTAGGACCTTCCCGAAAGATCCACCGCGACGCGGGCGAGCGCCTCATCCATCGGCGCATAGGCGTGTGCGAAGCGGGTCAGCCCCTTTTTATCCCCGAGGGCCTGGGCGAAAGCCGACCCGAGCGAGATGCCGATATCTTCCACTGAATGGTGTGCGTCGACCTGCAGATCCCCCGTGCACCGGATTTCGAGGTCGAAGATCCCGTGCTTCGCGAAGAGGTCGAGCATGTGATCCAGAAACTGCACTCCCGTTTTCACGTCGCTCCGTCCGCTGCCGTCGAGATTCAGGGAGACCGCGACATCGGTTTCCTTTGTTTTGCGGCGGATCGTGGCTGTTCGTCCTTTCATAGGGGTTCTCCGGCGCCCCGCGGGCGGGCGTCCAAAGCGGCGCGCAGCGCCGACAGCAGTCGATCGTTCTCCCCGCTCGTGCCCACGCTGATGCGCAGGCATCGGGAGAGCATGGGATAGGAGGAAACGTCCCGAACCAGGACGCCCTGCTTGTACAGCATGTCGAAAAGAGCCCGGGGTTCCACCGGGACCTCGACGAGGAAGAAATTGGCTTCCGTCGGATACACCTTCAGGCCCGGCACGCGGCCCAGTTCCGCGCCAAGGCGCTCCCTTTCTTCAAGGACAGCCTGGATCTTGATTCGGAACCTGTCGTAATTCTCCAGGGCGACCTCGGCCGCCGTGAGGCTGAACTGATTGACGTTGTAAGGGAGTTTCGCCTTGGAGATCTGGGCCGCCAGATCGGCGTGCGCCATCAGGTATCCGACCCTCAGCGCGGCCATCCCCATCGCCTTGGAGAAGGTCCGCGTGATGATCAGTCTCGGGTAACGCCCGAGGAGACCGAATCCCGAGCGGCCGCAGAACTCGTAATAGGCTTCGTCGAGGATGACGTGTCCCGGGAAGTTCTCCAGTATCCTCCGAAGCCCCGCCTCGGGAAGGGTTGACCCGGTGGGATTGTTGGGCGTATTGATGACCAGAACGGCCGCCCGCTCCTCCATCGATTTTGAAATCAGGGCGTCGACGTTGTAGCTCATGTCCGGGTTCAAAGGGATGCCGACCACCTTCGCTCCCAGGACGTTAGCGACCAGGCTGTAGACGGTGAAGGTCGGGAACGGGATCGCGACGCGGGTCCGCGGCTTGATGAGCAGCATCAGAGCGGCCTGCAGCAGTTCATTGGAGCCGTTGCCCACCAGCACTCCGTCCTTGTGCCACCCGGCGAACTCGGCCAAACGCATCCGGAGCGAATCCGGAACGAAATCGGGGTAGCGCGACCATGGGCGCGCCCTGAAGCGCCGGAAGACTTCCTCCTTGAGATCGTCGGGAAAATCGTGGGGGTTTTCGTTCTGGTTGAGTTTGACGTCGGCGTCATAGGCGCGCAATGTATAGGCGGGCGTCCTCAGCACCTGTCGTTTCACACCATAGAGCGGCGAATTCTTCTTCACGGCTGAACGTCCTCGCGCGACGGGAATTTGCTTGATTTCTGCCGGATGCGGACCGATCGGGCGTGCGCGTCCAATCCCTCGGCGCGCGCCAGCGCGTCGATCGATTTCCAGGAGCGGAGGAGTTCCTCCCTCGTATACCGGATGATTCCGGTCCGCCGCTGGAAATCATAGACCCCCAGCGGCGAGGAAAAGCGCGCCGTCCCGCCGGTCGGCAGGACATGGTTGCTCCCGGCGAAGTAATCCCCCACCGCCTCCGGAGAATAATCCCCGTAAAAAATCGCCCCGGCGTTCCTTATTTTATCGATGGTCGACGGCGGCAGGCTCGAGAAAATCTCCAGATGCTCCGGGGCTATTTCGTTGACCCACTGGACGGCCTCGACATAACTGTCCAGCAGGACGATGGCCCCGTAGTTTTCCAGTGATTTGCGGGCGATGTCTTTTCGCGGCAGCGCCTGGAGCTGCAGTTCCAGCTCGCGCTTGACCAGCATGGCGTGCGGCAGGGAATCGGTGAAGCAGATGGCGCAGGCCGCCTCGTCGTGCTCCGCCTGGGACAGCATGTCGGCCGCAATGAAGCGCGGATTGGACTCGGAGGTCGCCAGGATGACGACCTCGCTGGGCCCGGCGATCATATCGATATCCACCTGGCCGAAGACTTCCCGTTTAGCCGCCGTCACGTATGCATTGCCTGGCCCGACGATCTTGTCGACGCGCGGGATGGTCTCGGTGCCGAAAGCGAGGGCCGCGATGGCCTGCGCCCCGCCTGCCAGGTAAACCTCGGTCGCCTTGAGTTCGAACAGGGCGGCGGCGATGATGGGATGCCGCTGAAACGTTCCCGGCGGCGTCACCGCGACAATGCGCGGCACGCCGGCGATCTTGGCCGGAATGATATTCATCAGAACGGTGGACGGATAGGCGGCGCTGCCTCCCGGGACGTAGACGCCGACGCTGTCCAGCGGCAGCACTCTTTGTCCCAAGACCACCCCGCGCTTGCTGAATTCCCAGGAGCTCTGCACTTCCCTCTTGTGATAGGCGTGGATATTGAAGATGGCTTTCTCCAGGTCCCGCAACAACCCCGGATCCGCTTTCCTCGCCTCCGCCCGCAGGGTCTGCGGCCGCACCCGCATTTGCCGCGCGGTCATTTGAACCCTGTCGAAACGCTTCGTGTATCTCAGAAGCGCGCGATCCCCTTCCCGGCGCACATGGGCGACGATCCGGCGCACCGTCTCCGCGATCTCGCCCGATGCCAGGAATCTGCGGTTTTCCAGGCGCGCGAACAGCCTGGATTTGTCCTTTTCGCGAAAGATCTGGATCATATCGGAACCCGTCTTTCTGATACGGAAGAGCCCCTTGCTTATCGCGCCGCAACCGCGTCCGCGACGCCCCTTTCGGCCATCAGTCTTTCGATATCCTCTATTTCCTTCGGCGCGTCCTTCGTCAGGATTTCACAGCCGTCCCCGGTCACCAGGACGGTATCCTCGATGCGGACGCCCAGGTTCCTTTCCGGCAAATACACCCCGGGCTCCACGGCGAGAACGACGCCCGGCTCGAAGGGCTTCGATTCCCCGACATCATGAACCGACATCCCGACATAATGGCCCACGGAGTGCGCCATATATTTCGCGTAGCCCCAGCGGCCGAGCGCTTCCTCGGCCGCCCGGCGCAGCCCCTCGAAAACGGCTCCGGGCCGCACGAGGGACAGGGCCGCCTTTTGGGCGTCCAGCACCGCCCGGTAGACCCGGGCCTGCTCCCCGCTGAATCTTCCCGACGCCGGAAATGTGCGCGTGATATCCGACTGGTAGTACCCGTAGTCGACCCCGAAATCCATGACGACGATGTCGCCTTCCTCCAGCTTCCGCCTGTTTCGGGTGTAATGCAGGATGCAGGAGTTGGGCCCCGATCCGACAATGGGAAAGAAAGCCGGGCCCTGCGCGCCGCCCCATCGCGAACGGAATTCGGCCAGCGCCGCAAGCTGGTATTCGTAAATCCCCGGAGCCGCGGAGCGCATCGCCTCCTTCACCCCAAGGGCGCTGATGCGGCCGGCTTCGCGGAGCAGCTCGATCTCATGCGCATTTTTGACGCGCCGCATATCGTCCAGCACCGGCGACAGGTCCCTGATCTCGACCGCATCTCCAAGCCTTGCGCGCAGGCTTTTTTCAAAGGCATCCCGCCGGCTGATCCGGCCGTCCCAGGGGTCGTTCCGGCGGGCGGTGTCGTGGCGCAGAGCCCTGTCCCGGCTCGTCGCCGCCGTCTCCTCCGGGGTTAATGGGGTATATAGAACCCGGAGCGAGCCTTTGAGCCGATCCAGAGCCTCGCCGAAACGGGACGCTTCCTGGACTTCATCGATGCCGGTATCTCTGAGGGCCTCGGGGCCCGCGAAAAGGCTCCGCCCTTCCCAGCGCTCCGCTTCCCTGTCCCGCGGCTCAAGGAAAAGAATCGATCGACGCCGCGCGCCATCGATCACTAGCAGGGCGTTGGGCGCTTCCACTCCTGTAAGGTAATAGAAGTTGTTATCCTGGCGGAAGGCGGTATAGGAACGCGTCTCGGGCGCCCCCTGCAGAACCGCCGCCGAATCCCCGATCCTTTTCATCAAGGCGTCCCGCCTGGATGAAAAGACGGCTCGCTCATCGCCCGCGCCGACGGCGGCGTGAAGCAAAACGCATCCGATAAGTATCGCCCTTATTACGGCGCCGGTCATGGACGAACCCCCGCAATCAAGCTTTTAATCATAGCATCAAGTCGGCGGCGGATGCTCGGGAAACCGCCGCTTTCGCCAACGAAACGGCGGAACGTTCTTCGCGCCTCGGCGCGCGGGCCCGCGCCCGGCAGACGGCCCCGCCGGATATCAATCCCGCATCTCGAATTACAGTTCCAGACGGCGCAACCGGAGAGCGTTGCCGATGACGGAAACCGAACTGAAGGTCATGGCGGCGCTGGCTATCATAGGATTCAGCAGGAGCCCGAAAAAAGGGAAAAGGATTCCGGCGGCGATGGGTATGCCGAGCACGTTGTAGAGAAACGCAAAGATGAGATTTTCCCGGATATTTTTCATGGTGCCCCGACTGAGATTCAAAGCCCGAAGGACGCCCGTCAGGTCTCCCTTGACCAGAACCACGCCCGCGCTTTGAATGGCGACGTCGGTCCCCGTCGCCATGGCGATGCCGACCTGAGCCTGGGCCAGCGCGGGGGCGTCGTTTATGCCGTCGCCCGCCATGGCGACGACGCGTCCCTGCGATTGAAGCTCCCGGACGATCTCGCTCTTCTTCTCCGGCGAAACCTCCGCTTCGACGGCGTCGATTTGAAGCCTGCGCGCGACGATTTCCGCCGTCGTCCTGCTGTCGCCCGTCAGCATCACGATCCGGATTCCCCGCTTGTGAATTTCGCGAACCGCCGCCTCGGCGGACGGTTTGATCGGGTCCGAAACACCCAGAATCCCGGCGACCCTGCCGTCGATGACAACGAAAATAACCGTGTGACCCTTTTGGCGCAGCTCCTCCGCCTTTTGGGAGAGGGACGCCGGATCCTCCGCGTACTGTTCGACAAGAGTGCGGCCGCCGATCGCCACGGAATGCCCTTCGACGGTGCCGACAACACCCTTGCCTGTCAGGGAGCGGAAATCGTCCGTCCCGGACAGATGGAGCCCGCGGCCCGCGGCGGACGACACGAGGGCGGAGGCGATTGGATGTTCGCTCCCCTGTTCGAGGCTCGCGGCCAGGCGCAGAAGCTGCGTTTCGGTCCATCCATCGGCGGGCTCCAGAGCCGTCAGAGACGGTTTTCCTTCCGTGAGAGTCCCGGTCTTGTCGACCACGAGCGTGTCCACCTTTTCCAGCATTTCCAGGGCTTCGGCGTTCTTTATCAGCACGCCCGCCCCGGCTCCCCGTCCCGTGCCGACCATGACGGACATCGGCGTCGCCAGGCCCAGGGCGCATGGGCAGGCGATGATAAGAACGGCCACCGCGTTGACCAGAGCATAGACCATGCGCGGTTCCGGTCCGGCTACGGCCCAGAAGACGAATGTGATGATGGAAATCAGAATGACCGCGGGGACGAAATAGGAGGCGATTCTATCGGCCAGCCGTTGAATGGGCGCGCGGCTTCGCTGAGCTTCCTGAACCATGCGGACGATCTGGGCAAGGAGCGTGTCGCTCCCCACTTTCTCGGCCAGCATCACAAAGCTTCCATGTCCGTTGACGGTCCCCCCGGTGACCCGTTTCCCCTTCGATTTCTCGACCGGCATCGCTTCGCCGGTCAGCATGGACTCGTTTACGGAGCTTTCTCCTTCGATAATCCTGCCGTCCACGGGGATCGTCTCTCCCGGGCGCACGCGCAGACAATCGCCGGGCTTGACCTGATCGAGCGGGATGTCGGTTTCATGACCTTCGCCGTCGACGACGCGGGCCGTCTTTGGAGCGAGCCGAAGCAGCGCCCGGATGGCGCCTCCCGTCCTTCTGCGGGCGCGCAATTCGAGGGCTTGTCCCAAAAGCACCAGCGTCGTAATGACGGCCGCAGCTTCGAAGTAAACCGCCGGAGCGCCCTGGTGCAAGCGGAACGATTCCGGCAACAGGCCTGGGAAAAGAGCGGCGAACATGCTGTAGAAATAGGCGGTCCCTGTCCCTACGGCGATCAGCGTGAACATGTTCGGACTGCGGTTGACAATGGAAATCCACGCCCTCTGAAAAAAGGGCCATCCTCCCCAAAGCACGACCGGCGTCGCAAGCAGCCACTGAATCCATATTCCGCTCTTATGCAGAGGATCCCAAGCCATGCCGGCCATGGCTATGAGGAAAACGGGCAAGGTCAGAATCAGGCTGATCCAGAACCTGCGCGTCATTGAAGACAATTCGGGATTGCTGTCTTCGTCCAGACCGACCGTCTCCGGCTCCAGTGCCATCCCGCATTTGGGACAGGAGCCGGGGGAATGCTGACGCACCTCCGGGTCCATGGGGCAGACATAGGCAACGGCTGCCGGCCTGAGTTCAGGCGCCTGCCGTTTCGAGGGCCCCAGGTATTTTGCCGGATCCAGGAGAAATCGCTCCAGGCACGAAAGGTTGCAGAAGTAATAGGTCTGTCCCAGGTAATCCGTTTTCCCCGCAGCTCTTTCCGGCGGGAACTGCATCCCGCACACGGGATCCTTCACGTTCGGGAGCGGCCCTGCGAGTGCGCCGCTGTCCTCAGAAACCGCGAGATTGCCTTTATCGGGGTCCATAAAAATTCCCTTCCTAAAAGGCAGATTATAGCAATCTTGCGGCGTTACCCCGGAATGCTATCGTCCGCGGCGCGGCGGATGGATTCAGGAATGAGAAAAACGAGAGTTGCGCCGTGCCTCGCGTGGAAGCGGTCAGCAAAGCAGGGAGTCGGCCTGGAGGTTGCGCCGGAGGAAATCGGTGTTCGTTGTGTCGGAGGCTATTTGGCGGCGGATGGCCTCCCATTCGCAAAGAGGGATGCTCAGGAATCTGCGCACAATCATCGGATCCAGTTCGACGCCGGCCATTTTTTCCAGTTGCCGGCCGGCCTCTTCCAGACTTCCGGAGCCATGGAAAGAAGGATGGTTCGACGTCAGGGATTCGATCGCGTCTGCGACGGCGAAAATGCGAGCGCCGAGGTCGATCGCATCGCCTTTCAAGTGCTGGGGATAGCCGCTCCCGTCATAGAGTTCGTGGTGATGCAGCACCAGCCGGGCCGCCCCTTTAAGAAACTTGATGCGCGTCAGAATCCGGTAGCCGATCTCAGGATGACGGTGCATCAACCGCGTTTCCTCCTCCGTCAGGGGCTCATTTTTCCGGAGCAATTCGTCCGGAATCCCGATTTTTCCGATATCATGCAGCAGAACGCCTTTTTCTATAACACTTATTTCCGTTTCACCGAGGCCCATCTGCCGGGCGATGCGCGCCGTCAGCGCAGTGACGCGAAGCGAATAACCGTCCGGATCGGCGTCCCGGCTGTCCAGAGCCTTGCTGAGGGCGACGAGAGTGGAGTGATACGTCTGCTCCAGCGTACTCAGAGCCTCTTTCAGCTGGCGCGTGCGGCTGCCGACCTGGCTTTCCAGCGTTCTCTGGTAAGTTTCGTTTTCAAGAAGAAGCCGGCGCTTTTCGAGGGCCCGGGCGATCCGGATGCAGATTTCATCGAGATTGAAAGGCTTCAGGATGTAGTCGTACGCGCCCTCCTTGAGGGAAGCCACCGCGACCTGAATGTCCGCGACCGAGGTCAGCAGCACAACCGCGATGTCGGGACGGACCCTTCTCGATTCCGCGACCAGATCGACCCCTCCGCTTTCCGGCGGCGTAAGCCCTGTCAGGAGAAGGTCGAAACTTTCGCCTGAAAGCAGGCTGAGTGCCGTCGGCGCATCCCCGCAGGTTCTGCAGCCGTAGTTCTGACGCACAAGCTTGCGCGCCAGTATGTCCCGGACAATGGCGTCGTCGTCCGCGATCAGTATGTTCGCAAGAGGCCCATCGGCTTCGGAAGGCGGTCCCGGATACGATTCGGAGAGATTTTTCGCCACAGACATGGCCGCAGGTCCAAAAGGTTCAGGCCGTTGAATTCCGCCTCATACCCTGCAAGACTCAGGAACTCCAATCCCCGGATCCCTTATCGACACGCAGACGGTGTTTCCTTTAAAAATTGTGATCCAGCTCACATAGCGGGCAGCGGGCAGCGGTCAGCGGTTAGAGAGAAATTTTGGATATAAGATGAAGATGATCATTAGATGAGATGAAGATAGAGGTGAAGGACATGACGCCGGACAAATGCCGGGATCTTATCGCGTGGAAGAAGGCATTTGAATTGGCTCTTGCGATATACAAAGAGACATCCTCTTTCCCCGCTTGTGAGAAATACGG
>CAYZTZ010000110.1:0-11451 GCA_964481255.1 uncultured Acidobacteriota bacterium
TCAAGGGGCGAAGCCCCCCGGCTGGCTTTGCATCATTCACGGAAGCCGTCTCAAAAAGAAACAGGAAGACGGCGGCGGCGGTGAGATCGGCGGTCGTGCCGGGGTTCAGGGTATGTCCTTCGTCCCGCAGGGAGGCGTCCATTTCCGCCAAAGCCTCTCGTCCCTCGGGGGTGAAGACTCCGCCCCGCATCAGAATCTCACCGGCCCGTCCGGATATGCCGGCCGCGATGTCGGAGCCTCTCTTTCTGCAGATCAGCGTGTCCGGAACGCGGCTCAGAATGGCAAGAAATGTCTGAACGACGGCGCCCGGAAAATCCGCTCCCCTCGACCGGGCGTCCCTCAACGCGGGAAGACCGGTTTCAAAGGTGATTTCAAAGCCGGTCACGTACTCGCGGGCTACCGCGTCTCGGTCCCGCGCCAGCTCCATGGCCTGCAGCAACGTTATACCGGGTTCTTCGGAAACATCGGCATGGGGGACCCGCCCCATGCCCGCAGGACGCGCCAGCCTGATGGCGGCATAGGCCAGCCGCGTGTCCTCGACCGTAAGCGAATGGAGGACCCCGATCAGGCTCCGGCGCACCCCGGCGGCGACCGCGGGGGAGGGGACGGACAGGCAGGCCTTTACCAGCGGAGTCAATAAAAGCAATAATCCCAGGTTGGTGTTGGACTCCGTCCACCGCCGCGTGTCTTCAATCCCCTGCCGGACGGCCCGGCCCACGCCCGTCTCGGCCGCGCTTTCCAGCGCCGGACCGATCGCTATCGCGCTGATCAGGAAATCCTCCAAAGCGGCGTCGGTAAAGTCGTGTGCGCGATTCACGTTCCCGGGCTTTGGGGCGCACGCTTCCAGCACGCAGGCAACCTGCGCCAGCTGCGCTATCCGCCTGGCTCTCTCCTTCATGGCGATGGGATCCATTCTTCTCCTGCAATACCGCCAGTACGCTTCCCGGAAAACTGCGCCGGCCATGGCAGGCCTGATTTCTACCACACGGGTTTCGCCGTCTTCAATCCCGATCGTCCGATTGAACCGCCGTCCCGAAGGAGGATGCGAAATCTCCTGACTCCCCGGTCCGGCTTGGCTTAAAATGACCGTTGCCGCTGCCATCGGACCGCGGATGGTGGGGCCCGTCAAATACGGTCTCACGACCGGCGGAGGGCGGCCGGGCGCGACGGCACCCGGCGTCACGGCGGAGTTGACGATTGAGGGGGAGCGCCGGCTGCCCCGGTGAGGCCGCCAGGCTGTCGGCCCGGCGTTTTCGATCATTCCTAATGCTTATGCCGCCTTCACCCGATCAATGAATAGAGCGGAGTGAAAGGCATGGGCGTCCAAAACCTTGTCGCTCAGGACCGACGGCAAAATGCGCGCATACCTACTTGTCTTTCCTGCAGGTGCGCCTTTCAGGGAGTAAGCCGCGAAGCCGTCATTCTGAACATATCTCTCGCCGGCGCACTGGTCTCAGCGAATTTGAAACCGCCGCCGGGCTCTGCCGTGACCCTGACTCTTGAACCGCCGCTTCTTCAAAAGCCCATCATTCTTGAGGGCCTGGTTACCCGCGACGATCCGTCGGCCACCGAGCGCGGCATCCTAAACCGGTTCGCCGTGCGTTTCACCAAAACCAGCATAGACCTTCTTAGTCTTATCGGCAAACTGGCGTCGCAGCAAAGATAGAGGGAGCCAGGCTCCGGCCGAAATGCTTCCGCCCGCCTGTGGGGCGGCCCGTTCGCCCGCTCCCGCGCGAGGATTCACTAATCGGCGTGCAGCGCGTAATCGATGATGCTCCCGGCGATGTCCTGGGCCGCCGTCTTCTGGAGGCCGCGCCAGCCGGGGATGCTGTTGATTTCCAGCACATAGGTCCCGCCGTCCTCAGCCCGCATCAGGTCCACTCCCGCGTAATCCAGTCCAATCAGGCGCGATGCCTCAAGAGCCATCTCCGCCATCTCCGCGCCCAGTTCCACCGGCCGGATTTCCGCCCCTTTGGAGAAGTTGGTCTTCCATCCCGCGCCCCGGCGAAGCATGGCGGCCAGCACCCGGCCCCCGACAATGAAAGCCCGGATGTCCTCCTGGAAATGAGGCAGGTATTCCTGGATGTAATAGATATTCCTGTTCAACTCCCAGGCGCGAAGCACGCGATAGGCCGTCTCTTCGTCGCTGACGCGCACCATGCCTTTCCCTTCCGATCCGAAAAGGGGCTTAAGGATGACGTCCCCCATCGTCCGACACGCCTCGAGAGCCGTATCGAAATCCTCGGTGACCAGGGTGCGCGGCGTGGGAATCCCCGCGTCGGCCAGAAGGAACGAGGTGTAATACTTGTCGACCGTGCGCTCAATCGCCGATGCGGAATTGATCACGCGAACCCCGGACTTTTCCAGGCGGTGCAGGACGTCCATGCGAAAGATAATCTGTTCCAGGGAACCGGCCGGGATGGTGCGCACAATCACGGCCCGGCACGCCCCGATGTCCGCCCCGCGCGCCTCAACGGCGGGCGCTCCCCGGATCCGGCCCGCCAGCCGGGCGATGTTGAAAAACAGCGGCTCGCAGCCCCGGGCGCGAGCGGCGGCCTCGAGGGCGAGGACGTGGTAGCCCCGTTGAGAAGATAAAATTCCTATTCGCACGGCCATGACTCAGTCTTCCAGCAGCGACGCCCTCAGCAGGGGGAGGTTCAAGCGCCCCGCGCGAAAGGTGCGTCCCGAATTCACGTTGTTGATTTCCACCTGGGCGGGGCTGAACAGCAGAGGGTCCACCTGAAAAAAGTCGTTGTTGTACCGCCTGAAGAGCTCCAGGAAAGGCACGCCATAGTCGCGGGAGCCGCAGGAGGGGATTTGTCCGATCCACTCCTTCAGGGCGTCATCGTCCCCCTGCGCCGTGTAGAAGACCCGGGCGCCGTAAAGGATGGCGTCATTGGTCCGGCCCATGGCCCGCAGGTCGTTTTCAGCCACAGGCGCCAGGGGACACAGGCTCGCGGCCGCCGTCACCCAGCGGATATCGACTCCCAGTTCCATCATCTTGTGCATGCCGGTTTCCGCCGCCCGGGCGGCGATCTGGACGGAGCCCACCAGAGAGGCCGTTGGAGCGATCACGAGGAACAGCCGCTCGGGCGAGACCGCGCACTTTTCCGCCGCGTAGGAGGCGACCTCCTCGTCCGGGAATTCGCGGCCTTCCAGCATCAAGACCGCGGTATCCGCCCGGTCCCGGTAATTCAGCTTCTGAAAAATATCTTCTTCGGCGGCAAGGGCCCGGGCGGGCCCCGATCCCAGGTAAGAGCGCCCGTCCAATTGGATGGACCAGCCCGCGTACTGCGACGCCATGCAGGCGATGGGCGGATAGCTGACGCTCACGGCCACCGCCGGAAGCCACAGGTCCGCGTCTTCGCCGAGAGTCTGTTGCGTGAAATGGACCTGTCCCAGCCCGCCCATGCAGGCGCGGGCGAACAGCCGCCCGGCTTGCAGGCTGCCCGGCACCTCGATCCCCGCATCGATGAGTGTCGACCCGTTTTTCAGGCGGGTCACGCCGAGCCCGAGCGCTTCGCTGTCGGCAATCATCCGTTCCACAAGGGCGGCGGCGCGCGTGTTAACGCTGATCATAAACCGGAATCCTCCTTTCCCCTGCCGGTTGAAATCGCCGCTGCAGCGCCTGTAATATCCGGAAGCACAATCGGAGGGGATCGACAGGCCGCGGTGTTGCAGTTCGCGGAGGATCCCCTCCATGAAATCCGGATGATACAATCGCCGTAGGATAGCGGTTCAGTTCATAGGGAATGTGGATTGCACGATACCTGCAACATAAAGCTGTATCTTTGGAGCGGCTTCCAGCACGTCATTAACCTGCAAGTCCGGATCGCGCGTAGGCATCGGTCCACTCCGGTTCAATCCGCCTCCGGCAGGCGGGCTTTATCGCACGGGCGGATACAAGGTCCACACGCCGCCCCGGTGCCCTCTCCGGCTCTTGCGCAAGCTCCATGAATCCCATACCGATCGCCGGGGCCACATCTGGCGCAATGTCGATTGGCGCATTATTTCCTGGGAATGTCACCGTTGGCGGCGAGTGCATGCCTGGACGCTTTCAGATGAATTACCATGCGGTGCGCCTGCTCAAGCCACAGAAGCTTCTCCGGCAGCGAGAGGCATGACAGCCGCCGCCGTTGCAGTGCTTCATGATCATCCCAGCCGCATTCCCACTGCTGTTCCTCGATTGGTTTCCTGTCGTTGGAGGTGTCTTTCATCAGATGGTCCCACGGAGTTTCCGGAGCTGTGCGATATCTTCCAAATCAATCGGGCGCCCCGCCTTGGTTTTCAAGAAAATCAAATCGTGGAAAGAACAAAACGTTGCCTTGATCCCCGGCGATACTTCCATTTGCACGGCTCTCGAATACGCATCGGCAAAAAGCAGAGGTGGATCTACAAATAGATCGATTTCTGTCGCAGGATGATCGGGAGAAAAAAGCGAGAAAACCCTCAGGCCTTTTTCTTCGATCCATTGCCTGCGATAGGCTGGATCGATGAAAAGTTCAAAGTCGACGGGGGCGCGGGGCCGGTAGCCTAATCCTTGCAGGGCCGAAACCGCTCTGGCAAGATTATCCGCATCCATGCCCAGCAACATATCCACGTCTGCCGTAAATCGTACATATCCGTGAGCGACAACGGCAAGTCCTCCTGCAATCAGGTATTGCACCTGTCTTCTGTTTAATTCGTGAACAATGAGTTCAACCGAGTGCTTTTCCATAGGATCGGTTCGCAGGTATTATATACCAGAATGGCGAGTCGCTGTGCCGTAAGCCAGAAACTGCGCTAGCGGCTAAAAGGGGACAGTCACCGGTGTCCCCCAATGAATGGTTGGGAAGACGGTTTTATTGATGGGGACACTGGTGACTGTCCCCCTTTTGTTCAAAGATAAGAATCTCTCCTTTGCCCAGCCGGTTGAAGTCGCCGCTGTAGCGCCTGTAGAAGCCGGAGGCGTAATCGGGCGGGATCGACAGACCGTGGCTTTGCAGTTCGCAGAAGATCACCTTCAGGAAATCCGGCTGATAGCGGCAATCGTAGCGGTAAGTGGGCAGGAGCTGGGGAGGCCGGAAGGCGACGATGGTGCCGCGCAGGGACCCCGCGCCCGAGCGCAGGCCCAGGCTGCCGAAGACGATAATCGTCCCCGCCGTCATGAAGGCGCCCGCGAAATCGCCCGCGTCACCCATGATTACGATAAGCCCCCGCCTCATCGCCGCTCCCGCCTCGTGGCCCGCATCGCCTTCGACAAGAACAAAACCTCTATTCATTCCCCGACGGCTGCCGCGATACGCCCCGCCCAGGCCGTGCCCGGCGTTACCGCGGATATGGATTTTCCCTCCTGTCATCTCGGCCCCGGCCCAGTCTCCCGCGTCTCCCAAAACAAGAATTTCCCCTCCACGCATTCCCGCACCGAGATGCATCCCGGCGTTCCCGTGGATGACGACCTTGCCACGCGTCATCCCGGAGGCGATGCTCTTGACCCGGATCAAATCCCCATGAAGAACGATCTCTTCCGCGCCGCCGCCCTCCACTCTGAAGAAATCGCCGATAGAGGCCGGCTCATTGCCATGCATGACCCGAAGCCGGGCGATCTCGGACGCCGATTTGCCGCAGAAATTGTCCGGCGTGACGGCATCCGCTTCCAGGGGCGCCTTCGGCTGCAATTGGAGTGTCAATGTGGTCACTCGGATCCGGCCTCCTGCAGGACTCTGTGCAGATGGATTTTGTATTTTCCCAGGTTGCCGCCGTAATTTCCCGCAGCGATACGCCGGACACCCGGAATGCAGGCCGCACGAATTCCCGAGCGCATCGCCTCTTCGACCGCCTGAATATCCAGCCCGTCGATGACGATTTCCAGGACCGCATTCACGTCATCGGGTAAAGCCGAGGGGACCACGCCGCGCAAGGTGGGGCAATACGCGTCGTTGGTCGAAGCCTTCATGGATTTATAGCGGGACCCGACCTTGCTCCCGCTGCGCACAATGCCGCCGGGAAACGGCAGAATCACGCCGGGGACGGCTCGTATCGCCTCAACCGCCAGTTCGGCCGCCCGCAGGGTGACCGGAAGGTCGGCGCCGAGGATCAGCATGTTGCCGCCGCCGATCGCGCGCTGCACGCCGAATTTGTCCTCCACCAGAAACTCTCCGTCCATCACCGGGATGCGCCAGTAGCGGCGCCCGCCGATGACCTTGCTGCTCTGAAAGCCGTCGCCGAAAAAGCGCACCCGCCCGCCGACCGAGAACTGCTCCTCCGCTTGCAAACCATCGAAACAGGCTGTGGTCGGACATGTCAGGACGCATTGTCCGACGCGCTCGGCCAGCTGGTAAGCGAGCTTATCTTTTGTCATGGCAAAAATCAGGACGCTCACTCCCTCTCTGCCGTCGGGAGTCTGTCCCGCGTCTCCTTCGACGCCCGCCTCGCAGCCGCAGCCGATCACCGAGGTCGCGAAACCGGTCATCCGTGCCGCGGCTTCAAGCGCCCATGTGCGGCTGACGGCGGTGATGACGACCCGCGCCGCCCACATCCCGAAAGCCTCGGCGAAAGTGTCCTCGATTCCCACTCCGTTGATGAACCGTTCCATATCTCATCTCTTGTCCGCCGCACGGCTCTGGAGAGCCGTGCTCACGAAAACTCACTTGCTGGCGCTCCTCCTGATCCGTCCGGCGGTTCGCGGAACAGGAAGACGCACGGCTCTGGAGAGCCGTGCTCAAAAACTCACTTGCTGGCGCGTCTCCTGATCCGTCCGGCGGGCCGGGGAACAGGAGGACGCACGGCTCTGGAGAGCCGTGCTCACGAAAGCGAATGCGTGCTTATGCGTTTATCGCGATCTCCTGGGCCCGCGGCAGATAATGCTCCCGCTGAACCGGATAATTCTCAAATTCCACCGTGTAATACTTCCTGAAAAATTCCCGGATGTCCTTTTCGACGGACCGGTCATAGTCCGGGGCCACAAACAGCGTCCTGCCGAAGGCTTCCCGGCGGATTTGGCCCTCCTCGACCAGGATTTCCCCTTCCTTGATCACATAGCGCGGACAGGCGAACATCTTCTGCCTGTCGTCCTGCTTGTCATAAATCGTGATGTCGGCGTCCGCCCCGATGCCCAGGTGGCCTTTATGATCCAGCCCCAGAATTCGGGCCGGAGCCGCGCGCGTGATGATGGCGATCTCGAACAGGGAGTACTCCCGGTCCTGCTCGGGGAGCGTCGTCTTGGCAACGGCTTTGGGGTTCACCTTTTTCAGAGTCTCGCGCCGGAACTCCCTGTCCATTAAAAGGTATATGACCTGCGGATAGGCGACAAAGGAAGCACCGTTGGGGTGGTCGGTGGAAAGCGCGACGCGCCAGAGATCCCGAGCCAGGAGAAACCATTCCAGGCCTATGGCCCACTGCGTGGCGTGCACATAGCTCTTGTTCTTATATTCCAGGGGGACGATACCGCACCCCTCCTCGTTTTCCACGTCCATATTGACCCATTTGCGCCCGTGGATCCGGTGCAGCATGTATTCCAGGGGGCCGTCGCCCGTCATCGACGTCGTGTCCCCGAACATCACCTGTCCGATATCCACGGTCAGGTTGGAGTGGGTGTCCACATATTCGGCCAGTTCCCTGGCGCGGGACGTGAACGGTCCGCCCGGGTTGCCGCCGTAGCTGTGGAACTGCACGTGCGCCAGATGGGCGCGCCGCCCGTCGAGAGCCTTCATCGTCTCCAGGGTGGTTTCCCAGTTGCCGGCGACTCCGAGATTGTTGCAGTGGATGTGCGCGGCGTGGGGCAGGCGGAGGTCCATGGCCGCCTCCGCAAGGGATTGGATAATCCGGCGCGGCGTGACGCCGAAACCGATCACTTCGTCGTCGAGCGTGCGGGCGTTGCCGCCGAATTTCCAGAGCTCGACGCCCCCGGGATTGACCAGCTTGACCCCATAGCCCCCCGTCGCGCGCAGAAGCCAGGCTACATAGGCTCGCAGTTTCTCGCGCTCCCCGGAGGCGATCTGCTTCATGATGAATTCATTGTTCCCCATCAGTACAAGGAGACCCTTGTCGATCACCGGCATGTCCATGAACTCCTCATGGGCGTGGCGGGCGGCCAGAGGGGGAACAGCCGCGTCGAAAGCCGTCGTGTAGCCCATCGCCGCATAACGGTAGCCGGTCGCGAATGTCGAAGGGACCGTCTTCCCGACGCCCGACCGCGTCAAGGGAGTGCGGGGCAGCGGATCCAGCCGATGGTCCTCCGGACGCATTTTCCGGGCCGTGTTCACTTTCGGTCCCGCGATATGGGCATGCATATCCACTCCGCCGGGCATAACGACCATTCCTGCCGCGTCGATTGTCCGTCCGCCGCTGACGGATGCGGCGATCTTCCCCCCTTCGACGCAGATCGACCGAACCTCGCCGTTGATGTTGTGGGCCGGGTCGTAGACTTCGCCGTTGACGATCTTCAGCATGCTTTCAACTCCTTGACACGAACGAGCAGGCGGTCGAGCACTTCCTCATCGGACGGATGGGGCGAGGCCATCACGCGGCGAAGCCGGATGGGGATGTTGTCCATGCGGTAGACCGTCCCTTCCGCGTGGATTCCCGCGGTTGCGGTGAAAAAAGCGACGCGCGCGATCCGTGTCGTTTCGCTCTCGTGAGTGTCCAGAGCGACCGTAGGTATTTCCCTCAGCCGGCGCGCCGTCCGGCCCGGAAGGCTGGAGACGGGATCCGCGGCGACGACCAGCGCGGCGTCGGCTTCCTCCCGCCTCAGCACATCGACGACGGTGAATTCGCCGGGATTGAAGCGGGGAAAGCCCAGGCTGAAATTAACTCCGAAAGGATAGCCGGTCTGCCAGCCCATGACATTGTCGATCCCCGTGACATTGCCGTGGCCGCGCATGGGCATCAGGGCGAACTTGGTGTGCCGATGAAGCGCCCGGACCAGCAGGAACGCGGCCGACGTGTTGAAGTGCTTGCCGCGCGTCTGGGTCAGGCCCTGACCCAGAAACAGCACGCCGAATCTGCAGCGCATCATGCGCTTTGCCAGGTCGGCCAATTGCTCCAGGGTCAGCCCGGTGCTCTCTACGGCCGCGGTGTCCGCTCCCTGGCCGAGAACAAGAGCCTGCAAAGCCCACAGCGCCTCGAAATCCCTGCCGGGCCGGATCCGCAGAAAGATATCGGCCGCGCGCGAGCTGGCCGTGGGACGCACGTCGACCACGACGACCGTGCGCCCCTTGCGGCCTTCGGGGACGAACATCCCTTTGGCCGTCACCGCGTAGCGGGCCATGTGGCGCGGGTGCGACTCGGCCGGGTTGGATCCCCAGTAGATCACGAGATCGGCCCGGTTTTTCACTTCGCCCAGAGTGCAGGTAGGTTCGCCGACGCCCTGCAGAGCGATGCCCGAGGGGCCGTGACATACAGAGGTGCAGCAGTCGATGCAGCCGCCGAGAATCTCGGCCAGCTCCACCGACTTGCGCTGCGCTTCGCAGCATGTGCTGCTCAATCCGTAGATGAGCGGGTAGCGGGCCGCCGCAAGGAAGCGGGCCGCCGCTTCGATGCCCTCCTCCATAGCGGCCGGTCTGCCGTCGATCCTCGATACGGGCAGCCCGGCAGGCCTTCCGTGACTCAGAAACCACGCCTTGCCGAGAACGCAGGCGTTCTGAACCTGAGTGATTCGGTCCCCTTCGACCGTGACGCGTATATCGTCGCAATCGCAGCCGCAGAACGCGCAAACCACATGATCCACTTGCGTCGTCGATTCCATGTCATCCGCCGCGGCAGATCCGTTGCATACGAAGCTAGAGCCGAGAGATTCCGCCCTTCAGGATTCCGGTTCAGCCCTCCCCTTCACAGGCAGAACCTCCACTCTCACGTTCTTTGAGTCGGGCGTGCCGGAAGCGTAGGTCTCTTCTCCGACCAAACGGTTGCACGCCGCTCCGAAAGCCATAAAGGCCAATCCTTCCGGCACATCGGCCCGCAGGCACCGGACCTCGGCCGTCCCGAATTCCGTTTTCAATCGGACGATGTCGCCGTCGTTGAATCCCGCGCGCGCCATGTCGGCGGGGTTGAGCGCTACCGTATGGACGGCCTCGCAGTATTCGGCGGTCTCCTTCCCGGCTGAGATTCCAGTTCCCTGCCTCGTGGACCGCCCCGTTATCAAAGTCAGCTTAAGCTCCGCCATAAATCTCTTTCTTGAGACCGTCTGCCCGGAGAATCAACTCGGCGCGGATTTCATCGTATGTCGGCGCCTCGGCCAGGATGGTGCATATCGGCCCCCCTCGGGGCATTTTTTCACCGGATGCCGGAATATCCTTGATGCCTCGAGCCGCCCACCCCCGTGTATCCGGTGCGGTCGCGTCCTTCTCCGCGTAAAGGATGGTTTTGCCGAAAAACCCGCCCGCTTTCAACTGATTTTCGAGCTCAAACTCGGGAAGCCTGCCTTCCACGGACGCCTGGAAATGTATATGGAAAACCTCAAGCCCATAGGCCCGTTCCGTCAGCTCCATGGAGGCCGAGTATCGCGGGTTCACCTCGGTGAGAAATGCCCGGCCGTCTTTAAGGATGAAATCCATGCCGTTGACGCCCGTCAGTCCATATTCCCTTGTTAGGAACGACGCGAGCCGGCGCACGCGGGTCAGAAGGCCGCGGCCGGCATCGGGGCGAAGGGCTTCCGGGAGAGGCAGAATATTCCCACAGTATCGGAACCTGCGCGACCCGAAATGGCGGCCGCCTATCAGCTGCTCGGTGATGCCGAGAATGACACATTCGCGCCCGTTCGCCGCAAAGGAAGCGGAGCATGCCTTGCCCGGGATGTATTCCTGAAGCATGCTCAAGGCGCCCGGCGATTCTCCGCCGCGCAAAAAATCAATGCCATGTCCTCCGCCGCTCCGCACGGGTTTGACCAGCCACCTGCGGCGGGTATCCGGCCTTCTGTTTTCCCCCGCGACGATCGTCTCGGGAACGGGAAAACCCGCCCGCTTGAGCCTCTTAAACAAAGCGGCCCAATCCCGCACCCGTCGGACCGTTTGCGGCGGGTTCCCGATTATCGGACGCGGTCCCGCGATCCTTTCTAAAATCGCGGGATGGTTTTCCAGATTGGAGGTATAGGCGACGGCTTCATAGGAAAGCCGCCGGCATGCTCTCAAGAGGGCGCCCACGCCGTAGCGGGCATGGAAATCGTGACGGAGCGAAAGCGATTCAGCCAGGGCTCTCAAGTCCTGATCGCCGAAGGCGTCCAGGGCGAGCACCGTATAGCCGCTCCGCACGGCGGATTCCACCATGGAACGGACACTCAAACCCGCGACGAGAATTTTCATTGTCCATCTTTTCAATCAGGGCCGAAGTGTATCACACCATGGGAACCCGCAGACAGGTACCGGCCGGGATTTCGAGTACCGGCGAATGGCGCCGGGAAGATCCAAAACAGATCACATGGCTCTGGAGAGGCTGTCTCAAAACTCGCATGCCCGATCATTCGGCGGCCGTAAATAA
>CAYZTZ010000111.1:0-11102 GCA_964481255.1 uncultured Acidobacteriota bacterium
AAAAGAACAGGAAAACAGATTTGGCCCGCCACCACAAGGCCGTCTGATTTGGTTTTGGTATCTGCGTTCCGGCTCGGTTCCCTCGCCTCCGCTCCGATCCCAAAACCAAATCAGATTCATAAGAACCAAGCTGAATTTACAGAAAGAAAGTTACACCCCCAGATTGATGGATTCCAGGCATAAGGTACCACGGGGGGCAGAAGAAGACACACGCCTTCCGCAGGTTCGCATCGATGGCAATGATAAAGGCGACAGAAATCGGCTCAGGTAGTAACGGCAACGGTTTTTACAATCTGTTTCCAGCAGTTGAGCCAAGGGTAATTCACGGGGAAATGATAGATACTGCAAATCCAGCCGAGGCGCTTCGCCCCTTGAAATCCCAGCTCGCGGGATGACGTCCGGAATTCCATCATCCGATCCGACGCGCGGGGATTTGAGAAGCCGGAAGACAGGAGCCGGAATGGATCCAGCCTTGTTGCTTCCAAAACGGGAACAAAATTCCCGTTACGCCTCAAATATTGGTCTAAATCCGGGTCGGCTGATGTAATTGCTCTGTTTCAGTGTGCAATTTGCGAGTCATTATGACCGTGCTTTTATATATAGTATACTATATCGATTGAAAACATTTACTATTATGATAAATTAAAGCCGAGCAGGAGGCTTTTGGGGATGAAGATTTCGACCAAGGGTCGCTATGGGCTCAGAGTCATGATGGAACTTGCCCGCAATTACGGCCGGGGGCCGCTATCGGCCGACATTATTGCCCAAAACCAGGATATCTCAAGGAAGTACATCCATTTGCTCGTCATGAAACTTAAATCGACCGGGCTCATTCGCGCCATAAGGGGTCCAGGCGGCGGATATGAACTGGCCAAAACACCATCCTCGATTACGGCACTGGACGTTTTTTCGGCTCTTGAGGGAAGAATCCTGCCGGTCGAATGCGTCGCCGATGCTTCCGCGTGCCGGCGCGCGGAGCGCTGTGCGGCCCGCGATGTCTGGTGCGACGTCGCCGGCGCGGCGGAGCGGGTCCTGTCCGGGCTCACGCTTCAGGAGCTTTCAGCCAGGCAGCTCGCCAGGGAAATCGCGGCGATAAGCTATTACATTTAAAAAGGAATTGACGCATGGCCTGCATTTTCGACGATAACAGCAGGAGCATCGGGCGCGCGCCGCTGCTGCGGCTCGACGGGATCTCCAGGGGACCGGCCGCTGCAATCACCGTCGAAATTGAGGGCCGAAATCCCGCATATTCGGTCAGATGCCGCATCGGCGCGGGATTCAAATCTGATGTTCTCGGCCATGATCCGGTCGACGAAATGACGGCTGTATCCGACGAGGAAGCCATTTGAGCCCTGATATTTCGCACCGTACGAGTGCGCGATCACGTGGAGCCGGCGCGTATCGAGGTTTCAAGAGACGACCTTGATCGGGCCCTTTCCGCGGAAACCGGGAAACTTCTCATTGAGGCCTGCAAGCGGAGTGATTGCATTTTCGTCTGATTGGATCCGGAAGGTTGTCGAACAGGGCCGATGAATGAGGTTCTGGAAGGATTAAAGCTCTCCAATTGACAAGGGGAAAACCTGCCCTGAAAAACGGGAGACGGGTTTCTTAAATCGCATGGCTGATTTTATCGGGGTAAACGAATGATCTCCTCCATCGCCGAACGCATCCGGAGCCTGTGTCGAAGCCGGAATGCCGTTATCCTGGCGCATAACTACACCCTTCCCGAGGTTCAGGACCTCGCGGACTTCGTGGGAGATTCCCTCGAGCTGTCGTTGCGCGCTGCCGAGACCAGGGCCGAGGTCATCGTGTTCTGCGGCGTTCATTTCATGGCTGAGACGGCGAAGATCCTGAATCCCCGCAGTCTGGTCCTCATGCCGGATCTTCGAGCCGGCTGCCCCATGGCGGACATGGTGAACGTCGAGGCCTTGCGTCGGGCGAGGGCTGAGCATCCGGGGTGTGTGGTTGTCAGCTACGTGAACACCACCGCAGCGGTGAAAGCCGAATCGGATATCTGCTCCACCAGTGCCAACGCCGCGGCTGTCGTTTCCGGCATTCCCGCCGAACGTCCCATATTGTTTTTACCCGATCGGAACCTGGGATCCTGGGCGAGCCGGGCCGCGGGCAGGGAATTGCTCCTCTGGAACGGCTACTGCCCCACGCACCAGCGGATTCGTCCCGAGTTTATCCGAGAGGCGCGCGCTCGCCACCCCGATGCTCTCGTGGTAGCTCATCCCGAATGCCCCGAACCCGTACGCCTGCTGGCAGACCATATTGCGAGCACATCGGGAATTCTTTCCTTCTGTCGGAAATCGGATCGCCGCGAGTTCATTATCGCCACCGAGCTGGGGATTTTGCACCGCCTGCGCCGCGAGAATCCGGATAAGAGCTTCATGGAGGCGAGCCCCCATATGACGTGTCCGAACATGAAGCTTGCCAGCGCCGAAAAAATCATGTGGTGCCTGGAGGATTTATCCGGCGAAGTGAAGGTGGACGAGGAGACTGCCTCACGCGCCCGGCGGGCTATAGAGCGCATGATCGCGGCGACATCCGCTTCCGGCCGAAGCAGCCTGCCGGAAAATCACGCCGTGGGCTTGCGATGATGCATCCGGCCGTCCGCAGGGGAAGATGACACACGGCCATCCTTCGGCAGGGACGGTCTCCAATGCGGAATAATGGACTCGCTTGGCGAGGGGATGTTTTTGCGGCGGTCTCACCTTCGGGACGCGGCGATTTTTTCGACCGCCTTGAGAGTGAATTCGATCTCTTCCAGAGTGTTGAAATATCCCGGGCTCAGGCGGATGGTCCCCGAAGGAAATGTCCCCAGGCTCCTGTGTGCCGCGGGCGCGCAGTGCAGCCCCGTCCTTGCCTTGATATCGAAGAACTGGTCGAGGATCGCCCCCGCTTCTCCCGGATCGTAACCGGCGACGACAAACGAAACAATGGGCACGCGCGCGGCCTTCTTGAAAACCCCGCAAAGCGCTACGCCCCGGATGCGCGACAGCCCTTCAATCAGCCTGTCGGCCAGAGATAATCCATGGGCGCGGATCTTTTCCACCCCTTCTGAAAAGACAAAATCCAAACCCGCACCCAGTCCGCTGATCCCCACGCTGTTGGCTGTGCCGACCTCGAACTTATCGGGGAAGACCGCAGGTTGTTCCTCCAGCTCGGAATAGGATCCCGTGCCGCCTTCGCATAAACAATTCAGCTCCGCCCGGGGTCCGATATACAGCAGGCCGACGCCCGGCGGCCCGAACAATCCCTTATGGCCGGAAAACGCCAGAAGGTCTATCCCGGCTGAGTCCGCGTCGATAGGGTATTTGCCGGCAGTCTGAGCGGCATCTACCAGTAGCAGCAGATTGTGCCTGCGGGCCACTTCGGCGTATTCCTCGACCGGCTGAACAACGCCGTTCACATTGGAAGCGTGGGTGACGGCCACCAGCCGCGTATCCCGGGTGACGGCGGCCTCAATATCTTTTGCCGGCGTTACGCCCGTATCCATCGATATCGGCACTCGGGTGATCCTGACGCCTCCCAGTTCCAGTTGCCGCAGGGGGCGGGCCAGGGAATTATGCTCGATGCAACTGGTGACGACATGGTCTCCGGCCGCCAGCAATCCCTTCAAGGCCAGGTTCAGCGCATGGGTGCAATTGAGAGTGAAAACCACTCTTTTTGCCTCCGGGGCCTTGATAAGCCGCGCGGCCAGCATCCTGGTTCTTTCGACGGCATCGCCTGCGGCCGCGGCCAGGCTGTGGCTGCCGCGTCCGGGGTTGCCCGCCTTTGTCCGCATGAAGTCATCCATGACCCGGTAGACGTTTTCGGGCTTGGGCCAGGAAGTTGCGGCGTTATCGAGATAAATCAATTTCAGGCTCCGATATATCTGGAGTAAAGAGCCCGGGCGGCGGCTTCATTCGTGGTGTTCTTCACAATCGCCCGCCCGTCCGGGAAAACGACCATTTCGGCGGAATCGACGGAGAAATGGAGCATGAATTCATTGAACCAGACCTTGCCCGCCGGTTCGAGCCGCTCCGCCAGCGCCTGAAGGGAGATTTGCTTCACGGCCGGGTTCAGAATCTGCACCGCATTCTGGCCGCACAGGGAAGTCGCCCTGGTGCCGAAGCGCGCTTGCAGAAATTCATAGGCGCCGTTGCAGGCTGGACAGGATTTCCGCCGGCTGGGTTTAAGCCGGTGGAATGAGCCGCTCCACACATCGATCAGGAGCAGTCCTTCGTTTAAGGTCCCGCTTCCCGCCAGAAACTTGATGGCTTCGGCGGCCTGAAAGGAGGCAATGATGAAGGGAGCCGGGGCGATGACGCCCGAGGTGTCGCAGGTCATGGACAGTCCGTTATCGGACGCATTTTCCCAGAGGCATCGCAGGCATGGCGTTTTTCCCGGGATCACGGCCATCGTCATCCCTATGGACGAAACGGCTCCTCCGTAAATCCAGGGGATGCCCAGCTTGAGAGAAACGTCGTTGATAAGAAACCGTGTCTCCAGGTTGTCCAATCCGTCCAGAATGATGTCGGCCCCCGCGACGAGACCTTCGATATTCGCGTAGTGGACGTCGGCGACGATGCCTTCGATCTCGATCGAGGAATTTACCCTTTCAAGATGGCGTTCGGCCGCGACGGCCTTGGGCAAACCATGGCGGATGTCGTCCTCGTCAAACAGGACCTGCCGTTGCAGGTTGTGGATCTCAATGAAGTCTCTATCGATTATCCTTAATCTTCCGACGCCCGCGCGGGCCAGGATGGTGGAGATTACGGAGCCCAGGGCGCCGCAACCGACGACGACCGCATATCCGCGACTTATCTTTGCCTGCCCTTTTTTGCCTATGCCCGGGAAAAGGGCCTGCCGGGAATACCTGTCCATGACTTTCAAGAGCGACTCCGTTTTTTCCATTGAATCCCCCGGGTCTCAGATGTAATACATCGTCCCCTCGGAGGCTTTTGTCCTTTCGCGCTCCACCAGGTCGTCCAGCGTTCTCGATTCCAGTACGGCATCCAAGGCTCCCTTGACTTCGCTCCAGACATCTCTTGTGACGCAGAACCGCGAACGGGGGCACAGGCCCGGGTCGTCCACGCATCCCACCGGCGCGGTGGAACCCTCAAGCGCCTGATAAATTTCCCCCAACTTGATCTGCCGGGAGGCCCTGGCCAGCGATATGCCGCCCTTTGGACCGCGCACGCTGCGGACGAGCCCCGCGGCGATCAAAGGTCCGACCAGTTGCTCCAGGTAGGCCAGCGACAGCTGTTGCCTTTCCGCTATATCCTTCAATGAAACCGGGGCCTGATCTTGATGAAGCGCCAGGTCCAGCATTGCTCTCACGCCATAACGCGTCTTGGTGGATAATTTCATTTTTCCCTTTTAATCTCCTCCAGCGCATGTTATAAACTATAATGTTGATAAAAATAATAATAATTATAATGTTATTGAATCGAGCTGGATTTGTCAACAATAGAATCAAACATTTTTGAGACACTTACCGGTTCCCCAAAAAGCTTGGAAATGGAGATAACTCTATGAAAGGAAATATCTTACTGCTTCTGACAATAATCATGCTGACGGCCGCCCTGTCTTGGGCCGCTTCAGCTCGGACTCAGGAGCCGGTTTTCAAAGATTTGCCGGGAGCGGGCAGGAAATGCTGGATCGACGAGACGCGTTATTTTACCTGGGAATTCGATAAATCTCCGAAGATTGGAACGGTTGTATTAGTCGTAAGGCTTTTTGATCGCAACGGCAAGCGCCTCAACGATATGCAGATAACCGGGCGAACAGACATGCCGTCAATGAGAGGCGCGCATGATTCAGGCGATGTTGCCTTCAAGCTCAACAGAGCCGGGAATTATCTTCTGCCCGTCGATATTGTCATGCTGGGGAAATGGGAAGTCCGGTTAACCATTTCCAGGGGCGGCACTCCGGTCTTCTTTGGCCGGATCATCTTTGATGTTTAATCCATGAACCCATGCGCGCGGGTTTCAATGGATGACAATCGTGCCTGCGGAAATGATGGCGTCATGGGAAAGACATTGACTCTGGCTGTTATTCTACTCGGGACGCTTGCTCCCTCGTTGCGGGGTCAAAGCACCCTTTTTTATATCGAAGCCCAGGCAGTCGGCGCCTATTCCAGCTCCGGGCGGGAATTGCAGCCCTTTTCTTTGACGCCGGAAGACTCGATGCAGAAACCCGGCATCGGTTTCGATCTTATCCACAGGGTCTCGGGAAAGAGCCGCGACCTCGGAGTTCTGGCAGTTCAGGGACGCCTGGTCTACGATGAGCGAAGCAGGACCAGTCTCGAACCTCAGCTTTACAATGCCTCTTTCCGGTACAAGGCCCGTTTTGCGGATATCTGGGCGGGCCACGCCCGCCCTGCGCTTGGGATTTCGGCAGCCCTGGACAGCCATGCTTTGCTGCTGCCGGCGCCGCCGATGCTGGGTTTCGGCTTCGATCGGGACTGGGGAGTCGGCGCGCAAAAGAGTTTCAGCTGGGGGGACGCGGCCGTCTCGCTGACCACGGGCAGCGGAATGCCTCTGCGGTTCGAGGGCAACTTCCTGCTTGCGGCCCGTGTTTCCAGGGGCGTCGCCGTCCGGGACAACTACAGCGTCGGATTTTCACTGTCCCATGGAAACATCCTCGAGACCATGGGCTACACGGTAATGCGGCCGGAACCCGTTTCCTGGACTTCGGCGGGACTGGATCTCACGCATTTCTGGAGAAACCTGGAAAACCGGGGTGAATTTCTCGCGGGAAGCCGTGCCGGGCAAGGGATGTTTTTTTTCCTCTGGCGCTCAGGCTTGAACCTTCTGGACGAGAACCGGCTGAAGATCGAGGCCCAGCCGGCATTCTGGAAAACGGGAGGCGAACTGCAATACTCCCTGGCGTCCGGGCTGAGCTGCCTCATCAATGCCGACTGGACCGCCAGGGCCATGATTCTAAACGACCGCATGCGAGGGGACACCCGGTTTGTATTTCAGCTCTACTATTACAAGAGATTGTAAGGATGCCGTCGGCCGGCGCGGCGGAATCCCGCGGAGGTTCAGGATGAAACGAAGCTTGCTGTCAGCCGCAGTCCGGGGAAGCCTCCTGGTTGCGCTGGCTGTGTTTCAGGCAACCCCGGCCGGGGCGGCGGTCGGTTGCGATCTGAATGATCCCGACCGTGACGTCAAGCGGATGTTTCCGGAATCGACCGGCTACATGACGCTTTATGTTTCCATCTCCGGCAGAGGCGGCAAGGCACTTTTGCGCCGGATCGAGGAACGCCTCGGCGACTCTTTCAGGGGTTTATTCGAGACGGAAGACGTCCCCTACACCATGTACCGGGTCTACAAGGGCTCCGACCTGATCGGCTATATACACGGCGTGAATCAGAAGGGACGCTACGGCGGTCTTCAGGTTTTTCTGGCGCTTGATCCGCAAGGGATCATCCGGGGTTTCTATTTCCAGAAGCTCACCTCGCGGGCGGCGAAAGTCTACCGGGCCCCGGATTTCGGCGCGCAGTTTCTGGGCCTCAGCCTTGCGGATTTCTATCGCTATGACGTGGTTTCGGGAGCGGAAGAACCTCCGGGCAGGATCTCTCGGATCAAAAACCCCGACCCGTCCTCGGAGGATGACTTCCGGGCGACATTGCGGGGGGTGAAGAAGAACCTGATTCTGGTCGACGAATTTCTGTTGGGGAACCGGCACCTGAAAGACTTTAAAGGACGGACGTCATGAGAAAATTGACTTTAGGGGAGATCGCCTGGAAGAACCTGCTGGGCAAGAGAGCGCGCAGTTTCCTGACCCTTTTTGGAATAGCGCTCGCGGCCTGGGTGCTGGTCAGCCTTTTCGGTTTCAACCGGGGCTATGAGCAATCCCTGAACAGGGACATAGACAACCTGGGTTTTCAGATTCTCGTTGTGGCCAAGGGCTGCCCCTACGAGGCCGCAACGCTTATGCTCAAGGGCGGAACCGGTCTCAAATACATGGACGCGCGGATCGCCGCGACGGTCTCCGCCGATCCGGAAGTGGAAGGCGTGACTCCCATGCTCATGCAGGCTGTCTTTGACCCCAACAAGGGAGAAACGGGTGGGCTCACCGCCTTTCTGGGTGTGGACCCGGCCACGTTTCCTTCTCTCAAGAGCGCTCTTCCTTTCAAGGCCGGAAGCTGGTTTAAGGACCCGGAGGCCTATGAGGCCGTTTTCGGCTATGAAGTCGCCGAACTGGAACAGCGCGAAGTCGGCGACCTTTATCTTATTCCGGAAAAGGATGTCGAATTGCGCGTCGTCGGGGTACTGCAACGGACCGGCACTCAGGATGACGGCACGATTTTTCTCCCCATCCGGGCGGTTCAGAAGATCTTCGGCGTAGACAACAAGCTGACGGCCGTCGGCATCAAAATTCGAAAGGAGGCCGATATCGCCGCCTTCGAGGAAAAGATGTATCAGCTCCCCGACGTCCAGGTGGTCAGCCTCAGCCAGGTCAAAACGACGATCATGACGCTTGTTTCGTCGGCGCGCGTTATTGTTTTTTCCATCGCCCTGATTGCCGTGCTCATCGCCGTGATGGGCGTCGTGAACACCGTCCTCATGTCCGTCATGGAGAGAAAGCAGGAGATCGGCATCCTGAAGGCGATGGGGGCCACCGCGCCGGACATCTTCAAGCTTTTCTGGCTCGAGACGGCCATCCTCTGCGCCGGCGGCGGCGTTGTCGGCAGTGCCCTGGCTTTTATCACCGCCGGGATGACGGATGTGCTCGTGCGGAATCTGTTGCCCTATACCCCGACGGGGGGCCTGGTCAGGATAGACTTCGGGCTCGTGCTGATAACGCTGGTTATGGTTACCGCCGTGGGTATTGCCAGCGGCATCTACCCTTCCTGGAAGGCGGCCCGGATGCGTCCTCTCGACACCATCCGCGGCGAGGTGGAATCATGAAACCGGCAACGGAGTATGCGATCGAGGCCGAGAACCTGAGACGCGTCTACCGCCGGGGCCAGGAGGAAATCGCCGCCGTCGACGGCGTTTCCGTGCGCATTGAGAAAGGCGCTTTTATATCCGTCGTGGGCCCCTCCGGCTCGGGAAAGACCACGCTGGTGAACGTCCTCGGGTGCCTCGACAATCCGACCTCCGGGAGGCTGTCGCTGGCGGGGAGGGCCGTTTTTGAAAACGGACGCGGTCTTTCCGAGGCTGAGCTGACCCGCATCCGCAGGGAAATCTTCGGGTACATCTTCCAGAAGTTCTATCTGATCTCCACGCTCAGCGTCCTTGAAAACGTTGTCCTTCCCTTCACCTTTTTCATGAAACCGGGCGCGGGAGAAAACGTGGACCGCGTCCTGAGGCGGCTCGGCCTGGAAAAACGCGCCGGCCATCTGCCCGGCCAGCTTTCGGGAGGCGAGATGCAGCGCGTGGCCATTGCGCGCGCCCTGGTCAACAATCCGTCGATTCTGCTCGCCGACGAGCCCACGGGCAATCTGGACACCGCCCGCAGCGAGGAGATCGGGAGCGTTCTGAAGGACCTGAATGAAAGCGAAGGCCTGACCATTGTCCTCGTCACGCATAATCCCAGGCTGGCCGCCCTCGCCGGGCGCACGGTCGAGCTTCGCGACGGCAGGATCTTTTCGGGCGGACCCCCTTTCGGCGCGGCACGGTCGCAATAGGCGCGTCAGGGTGTTTCGAAGGGATGCAGCCTGTGGCCGATCAGCCGGCACTGCTCTTCGGGCTTGAGATTCCACGGATTCTTCAGCCATAGCCGGCGGGTGCGCTTGAACGCTCCCTTGGCCCGATCCGGCAACGCGCGCCAGGTGCGCCGTCTCACTTCGTCGATCGCCCGCTTGAGATGCTGCACGACGTGAAAGCTATCGAATAGTGCCTGAGCCATAGGCAGATGGTGCCGGATGGCGTCGAGGTAGACCGCCCATATGTCGAAACAAACTACCCGGATCGATCCCGCCCGGCCGTTCGCCGCATGATACCATTGAGGGCGGAAGAAGGTTAACTTCGACCCTCCTTTTGTTGCGATTCAGATACCGGGCGGCGCCCGCCGCCTCCATGGCCGGGTTTTTGGGACGGCCCGGGAATTTTCTGACACTGTTCTCTTAACCTGGTTTATTTTGCGAACTGTCGAAGGATGGATTAGCCCATGAGTTTCTCAGGGCTATTTAAACCTTTGTCGGCGCAGAACTGTCTTTATATATGAAAGCACGAGAGATCTTTGAAATGCGGAGGCAGGACTGGAGAAAGCGTTTCATGAAATGATCGCTTGTACAACGTTTGCCCATTGCGCTTTAAGATTGGCGCCCATTGTAAAATCTCACACCCCAAATTTATTGCAAAAAGGAGGAGGTATGAAAAAGGCATCCTGCTTGATTTGGATTCTATTGGGATTCGGTTATTGGGCATTTGCCGGCGAGCCTGATTTTAGTGGAAATTGGACGTTGCTTCGCGAGGACGGCATATTCAATGGAACAGCCGCTCAAATAGAAGGTGGAGAAGCAGATAATGGAATGGTGATTACCCATACCGGAAACAGATTGGTGGTGGAAAGCCGGTGTGTCCGATGTCTTAATCAAAATGAAATCCGGGAATACATCATCGATGGCAAACGACGAAACATGCCCGGCAAACAAAATGGCGTGATTTCCTATAGTGCCGAATGGAACGGACAAGCGCTTATTATAGAGAGAGGTTTTGGTGGGACCACTCCGTTTGGTCAAGCAACGGTCCGTTCGCGTCAAGTGTGGGCGCTATCGGCTGACAAGCAAGTTCTGACGATTGCGACTTCCGCTATGGGTTCTAATACTGAACTCACATCGACCCAGGTCTATAAAAGGCTGCCATAAGCCGACGGGCGCAATATTTTTTAGGATTACCCAGGAAGGGTGGATCGCAGAGCTGCTGTTTTCTGGGGATGTGAACATACGATGTGATGGAATCCATCATCCGGGAGGGGGTCAAGCCATGAAGGCAGGAGTGGAAATCATGGTTGCCATCTTCATCGTGATTCTGTGCGTATCAGTATCTTTCGCTCCCGGGCAAGGATGTGCTGTGTGTTGCTGCAACGCCCCGTGTGCGGGATTGTGGTACCTGTGTTGCTATGAGAACGATCCATTAGCCTGTGAATTCTTGGCA
>CAYZTZ010000112.1:0-10979 GCA_964481255.1 uncultured Acidobacteriota bacterium
GACGCACGGCTCTGGAGAGCCGTGCTCACACTGAAAATGGTGTGAGCGAGGATCTCCGGACCCGTCCGGTAGTCTGCGGAAAAGGAGGACGCACGGCTCTGGAGAGCCGTGCTCACGAAAACACAGGGGAGGCTGACCCACGGCTCTGGAGAGCCGTGCTCACGAAAAACTCGTGTGATTTTATCGCTTGACAGGTTTTGCCAGTTGTCATTATCTGGAGCCGGAGCCGCCGTTCGGCCGATGGACGCGGAATCGCGGAGGACGACTATGGAAGAAATCAGGAAAATCCGTACCCACTGCCGATGTTGTCACGGAGCCTGCGGAGTATTCGCCTATGTCAAGGACGGCAAGGTGATCAAAGTCGAGGGAAATCCCGACGACCCCATCAGCCGCGGCACGATGTGCACCAAGGGGCTGTCCGTGACGCAGCTGGCTTACCACCCGGACAGAATCCTATACCCCATGAAGCGGATCGGGCCGAAACCCAGCGGCCGTTGGGAAAGAATCACGTGGGACGAAGCCCTCGACACTATCGCCGCAAAATTCAAGTCCGTGATCGACAACTACGGCCCCGAGTACATCCTGATCGGCCAGGGGACCGGCAGGGACTATGAAAGCCACATGTACCGCTTCGCCAATCTTCTCGGCACCCCGAATGTCCTCACGGCCGGGCACATGTGTTACGTCTCCAGGGTTTCGACCAGCCTCATCACCTGCGGGAATCTTCCGGTCGTCGACTACTACGTCCACGAGCCCAAATTGATCGTGATGTGGGCGACCAATCCGATGTGGACCAACGCCGACGAATATAAGGGCGAGAATTTCTACAGGGCTTTCAAGAACGGCGCCAAGCTCATCAGCATCGATCCCAGGAAATCCTTTTACGGAGGGAAGGCCGATATCTGGCTTCAGCTGCGCCCGGGAACCGACTGCGCCATGGCCCTCGGCTTCCATCGCGTGATTATCGAAGAAGAGCTCTACGACAGGGAATTCGTGGAAAACTGGGTACACGGATGGGAGCCTTTCAGGGAAAGGGTCCTGAAGGATTACCCCCTGGAGAAGGTGGAAAAAATAACCTGGGTCGACAAGGAACTGATCCGGGCGGCCGCGCGGATGTACGCGACCGTCAAACCCGCGGCCATCCACTGGGGCGTGCCCACGGAGCAGAACAACAACTGCACCGATTTCACGCGGACGGCGATCGGGCTCATGGGCATCACGGGAAACCTGGACGCGCCCGGCGGGAACGCGCTTTTCGTTAATCCGCCCGTGCGGACCGTGGCCGAGTTTTCGTGCCATAAGGCCCTGAGCCGCGAGGCGCAGCAGAAGAGGCTCGGGGGGATGCAGTTTTTCCTCGGCGCCCGGGTGCAGTTCATCAATCCCAAAAAGGCTTGGGACTCCATTGTCTACGGCACCCCGTATCAGCTCAAAGCCGGGCTCCTGTGCGGCAGCAATCCGGTCGTGTCGAGAGCCAACGCCAAACAGGCGTATCGGGCGCTGCAGATGCTGGATTTCCTCGTGGTCATCGACCACTTCCTGACTCCGACAGCCGAGCTGGCGGACATCTTCCTGCCGGCCGGGACCTGGCTCGAGCAGGACCATATCGCCGACAACTGGAAGCGGCATGGGTATGTCTTCGCCAGGGTGAAATGCGTGGATATCGGGGAGGCGTGGCAGGATCACAAGATCTTCCTCGAGCTCGGCAAACGTATGGGGCAGGACTGGTTCCCCACCGTCGAGGACGCCCTGAACTACATCCTGGAACCATCGGGGCTGAACTGGGAACAGTTCAAGGAACGGGAGTATCTGCTGGGCGTGTTGGTTTATGGGAAATACAAGGAATGAGGGTTTTCCACGCCTACCCGTATGCTGGAGCTTTGGTGGACATTTCTGGAATGGTGGGGGCGGGATCCTCTGCCTCAATATCGCGAGATACCGGAAAGTCCTTATTCAACTCCCGAAGTGGCAAAGAAATACCCCTATATCTTCAATTCCGGATTGAGGACCCCGACATTTTTCCATACCGAGATGCGCATGATTCCCTGGCTGAGGGAGATTCGGCCGTGGCCGACCTGTGAAATACATCCCGACACCGCACGCAAGCACGGCATCAGGGACGGGCAATGGGTCTGGATCGAGTCGCCGCGGGGGCGGATCAAGCAAAAAGCCAAGATCACCGAAGGGATCCTCCCCAACGTCATCGCGGCGGAGCATGGCTGGTGGTACCCGGAGAGCAAGGACCCGGGCCACGGCTGGGACGTGTCGAATTCCAACATCCTGACCGACAACGCCTTCGAGACCTGCGACCCCAATATGGGTTCGACCAACCTCCGGGTGTGCCTCTGCAACATATCCCCCTGCGAGGAGGAGCAGGAGGTGGCACGATGAGCAAGGTTTCCTTGATATTCAGCCAGACCGATTGCTGCGGCTGCCACACCTGCGAGGTCGCCTGCAAGCAGGAGCACGGCCTTCCCGTGGGACCGAGATTGGTAAGGGTTGTGGAAAGGGCGCCGCTTTTCATACAGTATTTCTGCCATCACTGCGACGACGCGCCCTGCGTCCTGTCCTGCCCTGAAGAGGCCATCAGGAAGGACCCGGAAAGCGGCGTCGTGCTTCACGACCCGGAAAAATGCAACGGCTGCAACGCCGTCGAAGGCAAGTCCGGAGCCGAAAAGCAGCAGACTTCCCCCTGCAAGTTCAACTGCCCCGCCAAAAACGATATCCAGGGGTTCCTGGGGCTGGCGGCCAAAGGCAAATATGGGGAGGCCTTGCAGTTGCTGAAGGAAACCAGCCCGTTCCCGTCCATTTGCGGCAGGGTCTGCACCTTCCCTTGTGAAACGGACTGCAGCCGGAAGAAGATCGATGAGCCGGTCGCGATCCGCGCCGTTGAGAGGTTCCTGGCCGACCGGGACCGCGCCGACGGCGGCCCGTTTGTGCCGAAACTCAAGCCGGCGCGCAACGGGAAGGTGGCCGTCGCCGGTTCGGGTCCCGCAGGGCTCGCGGCCGCCTATTTCCTCGCCAAGAACGGGTACAAGGTCACTGTATTCGAGAAGCTGCCGGTTGCGGGCGGCATGATGGCCGTGGGAATTCCGCTTTACCGTCTCCCGAGAGAGGTTCTTGCGTCCGAGATAGGCGTCATCCGGAAAATGGGAGTGGAGATTAAGACCGGGGTGACTTTCGGCAGGGACGTCACCATCGAAAGCCTGAAACAGGAGGGATACAAAGCCTTCTTCCTGGCCACCGGACTTCACCGGAACGTTCGCTTGAACATCGCCAACGAAGATCTGAAGGGCGTTCTGAAGGGGATCGATTTCCTGCGCGACATATCCCTGGGAAATCCCGTGTCCATCGGGCGGAAAGTCCTTGTCATCGGAGGCGGCAACGTGGCCATGGATGTCGCCATGACCGCGATCCGCAGGGGCGCGGAAGAGGTCTCTCTTGTATCGCTGGAGCAGCGCGCGGAGATGCCCGCGTGGGAGCGTGAAATCAACGAGGCGATTGAAGAGGGGATCCGCATTGTCAACGGCTTCGGCCCCAACAGGTTCCTGGAGAAGAACGGCAGCCTGTACGGCGTGGAATTCAAGAGGTGCACGTCCGTATTCGATGAGAAGGGCGCGTTCAATCCCAGATACGACGAAGCGGACCTGAAGGTCATGGAAGCCGACACCGTCATTGCGGCCGTCGGCCAGACCGCCGATCCGGCTTTTGCCGAGGAGCTGGGAATCGCGGCGAACGCGGGGGGCTACCTCGCGGCGGACCCGATAACCCTGGAAACGTCCATCAAAGGCGTTTTCGCGGGCGGCGACGTGTCCTACGGACCCAAGACGGTTGCCGAAGCCATCGGGTCGGGGAAGGAAGCTTCCGTGTCGATCGACCGGTATCTCAGGGGGCTGGATCTGTACGCCGGAAGGGAGCCGAGAGACGCGAAGCTGACCGTCATTGCGGAACCTTTCCTGGAGAAATACTATCCGGCGCCGCGCGCGCAGATGGCCTGGTTGCCGCCCAGGGAGCGCATGGGCTCGGACGAAGTGCAGCTCGGTTTTACGGAGGATGTCGCCCTCGAGCAGGCGAAGAGGTGCATCACGTGCGGCACCTCGTGCGTTCAGGCATGCCCTTACGGCGTCATGCAGTTCAATCACCAGACCCTGAAGGCGGTGAAATGCGATCTTTGCCTCGACAAGCGCCTCAGGAACGAGGCGCCGGCGTGCACGTGGGCCTGCCCGGCGCATTGCATCCACTGGGGCGACGCGGCCGAATTCCCGCCCGGAGTCGATCAGGGCCTGCAGACCATCGTCCCCTAGTTTCCAGCGCGCATCGGATGCCCGGATCGGGACCCGAGAGCGCCGCAGGCGCGGCACAGCGGAGCCCGGGGTGAGGCCGCGCCGCGGCCGAAACCCCGGGTAGAGGCAGATCGAAAAGAGCCCAGCAAGGGCGACACGGCTGCCGTACCGTTTCTTTGGGATGATTTAGCCCCAGGCCTTCAGCTTTGGAGTGCGCAGGCTTGCGGCGCCTATGGGCGGGAGCAAGCTCCCGCACTCCAGGGCCTGCCGCCATATAAATCGAAATCAGCAGGTTGTGAACCGCCGGATGGATGCTTCCGAGACGTGGAGAGATCCTAAAACGGGTCTGGAGTGGCAGCGCGAATCCCCGGGCTCGATGACTTGGCACGAAGCCATGGAGTATGCCAAAAACCTCTCGCTCGGGGGCAAGAACGACTGGCGTCTCCCTTCGGCGGCGGAACTGGAAACGCTGCTCGACCGGGAAGCGCTGCTGGAGAGGACGCGCCCGATTATGCGGGAAGAGGTGCCTTTCCGCGATGAGCAGAGTTACTGGACGTCGACCACCTTCGCGCCCGACACCTACAGCGCCTGGGCCGTCCTGTTCGACGGGGCTTATATTCTCAGCTACTACAAGACCAGCCGCTACCGCGTCCGCTGCGTCCGCAGCGGACCGCTCTCAGCATTTTAAGGCGGAGGGACGCCCGGCTGCGGACCGGAAGCCTGTTCGATCGGGGTGTGTTCAAACAAAGGCGGAATCCCGAAAGGCCGCCGCGGGATCCGAGGGGATTGAAAGCGAACAAACGGTCCTCCCTCCCATTGGAATTTCCATCCAATCCATCATTCAGGTTGGGCGCGGGCCGGGGAAGGTGTATAATTTAATTTCAGACCAGGCTGAAACCGGCGATTTTCATTGCGCTCAGCAAGCTGCGATTGGGTTTGAAGAGCGTCTTTTCTCAAGGCGACAAAATGACCGCACACACTATGCAGCACCTCCGATACATCGGTGTCATTCCCCAGGGCGAATACCTCGAATACGGCTTCCGGATCGAGGACAAGGACAAGGATCCCCGGCTGATCATACTGACGATCGAGTCCGCATTCTTCAAAAAATACGCATTGATGTTCCAGGAAGCTCCGGACCTCTGCTATCAGAAACTGCTGGCGGATCTCCGGAACGAAACCGAGGGGTATCCCATAAACCCCCGTTTATGCGTGACGGCGGATGACATCGCCCATTACCGCGAGTCGCATCCGACCGGCAAGGCATCGAGGAGCAGGAACAGGAAACAGCCGCAATAATCCTCCCGATCCCGGAAAATGTGCGGGCGCCGGGGCTCTTGGCTTCGGCGCGGGGAGCAAGCCCGGACCCGGGCGCGAAAGCCTGCAGTATGCCGCGTTTCAGCCTGAAAAGACACGATTCCAGGACTTGAATGTCCAACCGGCGGGAGAGAGCGTCCTTGAGATAAGATCGGCCTAATGGCGCCTGCGTCTCTGAAACATGCGTTTAGGCCGCGGGCGGGCCGGAGGATGGCTCCCATTATCTCCGGACAGACTTGCCGAAGCCAGCGGGATGCGGTTGCCGCAACGGGAGCAGTGATAGTTGTCGCGCTGCAGAGCCATGAAGGGAACGCGCGACTGGGAGCCGCACTTGGGACAAGTCACAGAAGCTTCGCCTCGTGCCATACCTTTATCTCCTTCCTCTCACGAGCCGATCCGCGGTCCCAAGAGGTATTCCTTCCGAAACACATTTCCGGAGCCCCCCTGCTCTTTCCTTCATGTGCTCGAAATAACAGATTGAACTTCAATTCAACCCGGGCACGATTCGGATATCGTGCCCGAATCACGCGAAGCTCTTCCCCGGAGCGGCCCGCGGGTTTCTAAGAAGCCGGAGGCTCTGCCCGTCGGGAGCCCGTGTCCCGGGATCAGCCGCTCACAGCTTGACGACGTCCTGCGCCTGCAGGCCTTTATCTCCCTGCGTCACTTCGAATTCAACGGCGTCGCCTTCGTTGAGCGACTTGAAGCCGCCGCCTTGAATGGCGCTGTGGTGAACAAAAACGTCGTTCCCGGAATTGCGGCTGATGAAACCATAGCCTTTGGCGTTATTAAACCACTTCACGGTGCCTTGTTCTTTCATTTCTTTCCTGACCTATCATCCCTCTATCGAGGGCCTTTGTTATCGGTTCAGGATTTCTGCAATCTTTCGCGTTCTCTCAGGCATAAAAAAAGCTGCATTCCCCTTCAGGAGTCTGCAGCGTCTGCGATTGACGAGATCTTACAAAAACCCTACTGAGACTTTAAATATACCATATTCCCGCCCGAAAGCCACTGTTAATTCGCAAAACTTCAGCCGACGGGTCTCCAGACCCGTTTGGGGGAGTGAGCGGCAGAGGGGGGGCCAATTTTTCGTGCGGACGGGTCTCCAGACCCGTCCGTCTGTCTGAACAATAGGTTGACGCACGGCTCTGGAGAGCCGTGCTCACGAAAATCTATTTTAAGCCAATCCCCCTCGGTTCAGCAGGCATTTTGAAAGCTGCCGCGTCGGCAGACCGTGAATGTGCAGACTTCCTATCCCTCCTGTCTGTTCAATTACTGCCTGTCCCGGAGGACCTTTCCCGTGACCTTATCTTTCCAGTAGGCCCGTTGCTGGACCGGCCAATTGAATGTGATGGCCTGGTTGGGGCAGTCGGTGGCGCAACAGCCGCAGTACCAGCATTCATCCGGGTGCAGGATGACCGGGGGCATCTTTTCTTCCGGATTGGGAATAAAGACATCCACCTGGCAGACTTCCACGCAGTGGTTACAGCCGGTGCAAAGATCAGGATTGAAGATTACCGGGGTGGACGGGCTGATGATATTAGGCAAAGCATAAGTTTCTTTCTGAGGCATGGCGGTTCCCCCTATTTTCCCTTATAGACTCCGGTGTAGTCCCTGTTGTGGGCCTCATAGCTGGCTTTCATATCGCCCCAGTAGTTCAGGGGCAGTTTCCCGGTCTTGACCTTGTTGTCCTCCAGCTTGACGGTGATGAACTTGTTCCATTCCGGAGGGTCTATTTCGGGATAATCGACTCTGAAGAAAGGCAGCGCATGGCTGCTGGCCTTGCGTGCCAGGGATGCATGGATGATGATCTGCGCGTGAGTCAGCAGGCTCAGGTCTTCGATACTGCGCATGAGTTTGTGCGGGTCGAGGGCATACAGCCTGGGCACAAAAACTTCCTCGATTTCCTTCAGGGAATCCATCCCTATGTGGAGCATGAGTTCCGTCTTGAATTCACTGCACCAGTACTGCATGACCCGGGCGATGCCGGCGTGCAGTTCTTTCCAGTCGATGCCGTCGGAGCGGTTTACCGGAGCGTAAACGCGGGCTTTTTCCAGGGTGATCTGGTCCCTGGATATCCTGCCTTCGCCTATCTGCCTGGCGTAGGCGGCGGCTTTTCTGCCGGCATACCTTCCGGTCGAAGCGGCGTAGCTGTGATCGCCCGCGGAGAACATCTGTTCCCCGGCGACGTACAGGCCGTCGAGGCTCGATTTCAGGTCCCAGTCGACGAGGAGACCGCCGCGGCCCGCTGTCAGCCAGTGGGACGGGCTGGTTCCTTCAATGAGGTTATAGTTCATCAGCAGGTGTCTGGCCGGATCAAAACCGGCTTTCTCATAGGAATTGATGATGTTTCGGGTGGTGGACTCCTCGCCCAGCATCAGCTTCCAGGTGACCCTGCGTTCGACGTCGGGCATCGCGGGGAAATCGCCGAAGAAGGGCAGGGCGTAGGTGCCGTTCTGCACACCCTCGATGATTTTCTGCCAGTTCTCCGGGGAAGGTCTCATGGCGCCGCCGTCCGGCCACCCCTGCAAGGGCCAGGGCAGTTTTTTGCCGTTGGCGTCGACCTGTTGAATATTCTCGAAACTGGCGTCGCTGGCTCCGCCGTACCAGGTATGCTTGAGCCCGGTGCCGAGCCCATGCGGCGAAGTCTGTTCCATCAGGGTAAGCTCGGCGCCGGCTTTCCAGGCCATGGCCACGCCGTCTCCGGTCTTGGTCCGGGAGCCGGGGAAGGTGTTGTAACCTGCCAATTCGGTATTCAGGAATCCGAGCGAATTGCTGCCGGCGGTCGCCAGGACGGCGGCCTTTGACTTGAAGATCATGAACTCGCCGGTGCGGTTGTTAAAGCCCGCAGCCCCTATGACTCTGGCTCCCTGGACCCCTCCGTCCGTCAGCAGGCTGGTGACCATGACGCGGTCGTAAATCGCCACGCCGAGCCGCTGGCATTCTTTCTTCAGAGCCGGCTTGAAGGTTGTCCCCCAGACGCGGATGGTCACTTCAGTGGCATGGTCGGGGCTCATGCGGGGAGAGAACATCAGCTTGTCGTCATAGCGGCCTTCGGCTCCCACGTACTCGTCGTCGGTGTCCCGGATCTTGCCGCCCATCTGTTCCATTTCCAGCAGGGTATCCCAGTCCTCGCGGCATTGAATCTGGGTGCCGATGCCGTTGGCGTAGGAGACCGGCAGAGGCCTGGTCGGCGGTTCGCCGGCATGCATCGGATGCTCCACAAGCCGCTTGGCCCATTCATCCGGGTCCACTTTGGAGTGGGGATTGGCCGGGGCGACGCACCAGTGGTCGCAGCCCGGGCCTCCCGCACCGCTGCGGATTGTATCCGCCTTTTCCACCAGCGCGACCTTAACGCCGGTCCTGGCGGCGCTGATCGCCGCCCAGCAGCCTGCGATACCCCCGCCGATAATCAGGACATCGGTTTCGATCTCCTGTTCTTTATCGTAGCGAATGGGATAGGGCCAGGGTGTCGGCTTGCCATATTTATCCAGTAAATCCTTCCATTTGGTCATGTCGCTGCACTCCTTTCACAGGTGATGAACCCCGGTAAAAAACTCCGGCGCCGGCGGGCGGCGCGTAAGCCCGGTCCCGGCATGAAATCCGTCCCAGACCAGGTTATCCGCATTCCGTCCGAGGCAACAATCATTTTGATTGTTCCAAAGGGTTCTCGCGGGGTTTGTAGTTTTTGTCAAAGCGGTTCGGCATTCGGCCGTCGGCGGTGATATAGCGGCGCTTGATCAGCCACTTGCCGTTTTGTTTGACCAGCTCGGTATCCTCGCGCCCCTGCTCGACGACCTGGGGCAGTTTGCCGATCCCCTCGTTCATCACGCCGGTCCAGATCACATGCGCCGTCGCCGTGTTGCCGCTGATTTTGATGATCGGGTTGGTAAGCAGCATGTGCATGCGGCGTCCCGGCGCCGGGGCCGGTTCCTTCGGCGCCGGGTCCGGGCTCCGGTACAGCTTGGCGATCTCGGCGCGGCCCCTGGCAATCGTTCCGTCGACGTCCAGCAAGGCGTCTTCCGTGAAGTACTCGGACAGTTCGTGGGCGTTGCTCCGCGAGAGATCGTAATAGTAGCGCGTCAGGAGATCCTCAATCTGGACGCGGTCGAGCAACGTTTCCATGGTGACCTGCTGCGCCGGGGCCGGTTTCAGCAGGGGCATGAGCAGCATGGCCGCGATAATGACGGCGGCGCTCATTAGACCGGCAGTACGCTTGATTTTGGCTTCGGAACTGGACATAGGATGCTCCCCCTCTTGTTTCGGATGATCGATGAACCTAACCCTAATGTGCGAACGCAGGATATACCAAGGCCTTCGCTCTTGTCGATTTTTCTCTTCAATTTCCGCGATCCCGGCATTATCCCGCCGTATTTCGCGGCAGGCTCGCGGCAAGTCCGCCCTGGGGCTACGGCGGATCGCTGTTTCCGGGATTGCCGGAACGCGCACAGTTGCCGTGGCTCCATACCTTACCGGCCAATGACCTTTCAGGATCCTGCATTTTCACAAAAGCCGCCTGTTCTCCCTGATAGCCACCCGGAACCTCCCGCTTGCGACCGGGTCAAAATCCCCGCCTAACTGCGCAGATTTTGCAATAAAAACTTCTGCAGACGGGGTCAGAACGTGCAAGCTCCCATTTGTTCCGCTTACAAAACGGCAAATGCCGACGGCGTCTAGTCATCATGACCCTGAAGTATTCCGGGCGTGCTTTTCGGAAGGGGGTGTGGAAGTCGAGTAAGAAAACCTGGTGCCGGTTGCACGAGGAAGCCTCCCGATATTTTTCGGGCCGCCCCCAACACGTGACGCTTGAAAACCTTAAGCAGGATTACGCCGCTTTCCGGAACCAATATGCCGCACAGGCAGATCCTCCGGCCCCGCCGATTCACCCGGAAACGCCTGCTCCACAATGATGGGGCATCAGCCGGCAGGATCTGCGCGAAGTGCGGCAGCATATCCCTCAGCAGCCGCCCCATTTTCGGCACATCCAGACTTGACGACTGATTCCAGCAATAAATAGTCCTCTATTTTTAAGTCATGATATTTCGAATGGAAGGTTACGGTTTTACCCATGCTTTAAAAGTCGCTTATTCTCGATAAGACGGCTTTGATATAAAGCCGAACCTTACTGGCTAATCGATATAGGAATTGAAATTTAAAAAAATGAGAGAGTTCAATTCGCGGGACCCGACTTCGGGGACTCGACATCCAAAAATCCGTTTTAGGATTTTAGGAAATCATCAGGCTCGATGTTTGCCTGTTTGAGAATGTCACGTAACGTGCCTTAGGGAAGATCACCGGGATGATTGGGAATTGTTGTATATCTCTTCGTCTGGTGGTTTACCCAGATCTCATGGCTTCCAGCTGCATTGCGATAAAAAACAAAGC